>NZ_JBHRSV010000016.1:125385-243916 GCF_042643335.1 Hyphobacterium vulgare | reverse complement strand
GCTGGCCGCCTACAACAACACCCCGCGCAAATGCCTTGACTACAGAACCCCCGCAGAGGCCTTCTCAGACCACCTGTTGCACTTCAAACGAGAATCCACCTTCCGGCTTTCGCCGGAATGACGGCCCTAAGTGTTCCGCTCGCCCAGTTCCCGGAGATAGTCCCAGGTGAAGAGGCCGCTGTCATGGCCGTCGTCGAAGACGATCTGGACGGCATAGCGGCCGACCGGATTGGCCGCGCGCACGCCGACATTCTCTTTGCCGGTAACGGTCACCTTCTGGCCCGGGCCATGACCCTGCACCTCGGCGCTGGGGCTTTCCTCGCGCAGGGTCTGAAACGGAATGGTGAAGGCCGCGCCATCGTCATACGCGATGTGGAGCGCGCGGCCGGCGCGGTTGAAGTCGAGTTTGACCGGCCAGGGACGCGTCGTCATTTCGCCTTCGCTTCGGCGTCGCTCAGCTCGCGGGCCTCGCTTTCCAGCATGATCGGCACGCCGTCACGGATCGGATAGGCGAGCCGGGCCGATTTCGAGACCAGTTCCTGCCTGTCGCGGTCATAGTGCAGCGGGCCGCGCGTGACCGGGCAGACAAGGATTTCCAGCAGCGCGGGATCGACGTCGCGTTGCGTCGTTGTGGCGGGGGTTTGCGTATCGTTCATGGCGTGACCCATAGCGCCGTTGCGGCGGCCTGACCAGTTCGGCTTCGCTAGTTGGCGGAGCCGCCCGCGCCTTCGGCGAGCCGGCGTTCGAGAATGGAGGACATGGTCTCCAGCCGCTGCGTGTCTTCGGGCGCTTCGAGCATGTCCTGCTTTTCCTTCGCGGAGAAGGGCGCGCCCATGGCGAGCTGGTTGACGACGCGCGGCAGCGGGGCCTGCGCGATGGCGTCCCAGTCGGTGACGAGGCCCTCGGCCTGGAACCAGGACTGAAGCAGTTGCAGCAGCCGGTCACGATCGGCCCCGAGCAGGGCGTCCGGGCCCTGGCGGTCGCCGGCGAAAGGGGCCCAGTCGACGCGGCCGACACGGTAGGGCGTCTGCAGGTCTTCCTCGTCAACGAGGCGGAAGCGGCTGACGCCTTCGAGCACGATCAGATAGCGGCCGTCATCGGTTTCCTTGTGCGAGATGATGCGTCCGGCCCCGCCGACCCATTCGAGGGCCGGCCGGTCCTTCGTGCCGCCGGGGCACGTCTGGATGATGCCGAGCATGCGGTTGCCCGACAACGCGTCGTCGGTCATGTTGAGATAGCGCGGCTCGAACACGTTGAGCGGCAGCATCTCGCCCGGCAGCAATATCGCGCCGCCGAGCGGGAAGAGGGGAAGCAGCTGGGGCAGGGCCTGGCTCATGCCCAAAGACGTAGGCCGCGCACCTGCCCCCGCCAAGGGGCGGTACTTAAGAGAACAGCACCGCGGAAAGCCGCTTGCGGCCCGCCTTGGCGATGTCCGAGGCCGGACCGGCCGCGTCGAAGACTTTCAGCAGCAGGACACGCGCCGCGCCGTCATTCCAGTCCTTGTCCTGAGCGATGATGTAGAGCAGCTGGTCGACTGCCTCGGCGAGCTGACCATAGCTGATCAGGGCGCGGGCCAGCTGGTAGCGGGCTTCGTGATCGCCCGGCTCGCGCTCGACCTGCGACGCCAGTTGTTCGGGATCGCCGGCGTCTTCGGTTTCCTCGGCCAGTTTCAGCGCGGTCAGCACGCCCTGAACCGAGGCGGCGTTCTGCTTGTCTTCCGGCACACGCCCGATGATCGTCTTCGCCTCTTCGAGATTGCCGCCGGCGAGATAGCAGCGGGCGAGCCCGGCGATGGCGTCGGCATTTTCCGGGTCGGCCTGAACGGCAAGGGCGTAATCCTGCGCCGCGCCGCCGAAATCCTGCGCCTTCAGGCTTTCCTCCGCGCGCGCCATCAGGTCGGCGACAGCTTCCTCGTCGGCGCCCTCACCGGTCAGCCGGGCAATGAAATCCTTGATCTGGCTTTCCGGCAGCGCGCCCATGAAGCCATCGACCGGCTGGCCGTTCTGGAAGGCGAAGACGGCCGGGATGGACTGCACCCGCAGGCGGCCCGCGATATGCGGGTTCTCGTCGATATTGATCTTCACCAGGCGCACCTTGCCGCCCGCGGCGCGCACCGTCTTCTCGATGATCGGGCCAAGCTGGCGGCAGGGGCCGCACCAGGGCGCCCAGAAATCAACAAGGACCGGAACCTCGCGCGAGGGCTCGACGACATCGGCCATGAAGGACTGGTCGGTGCCGTCCCTGACCAGTTCGGTGCCTTGGGGCGGGTGCTGGGAATTGGGATGGAAATCGGTCATGTGCGTCACCTGCGAACGGGAAGGATTTCGCCCCCTAATTGGCGGCGAAGGGGCGTGTGTGCAAGCGCTCAGTCGCCGGCGGCCAGTGCGTCAAAATCGACGATCACCGGCTCATGCCCGGTCGCCCGGGCGAATTCGACGAGATCGGCGGCGGCAATCGCCGTGGTGGCATCATTCTTCAGCGGATGGAAATTCACCGGATCGGTCGCCAGCAGCGCCTGATCAATCACGAAACGGACGCGGCCTTCGGTGTCATTCATCAACGCAAAGGCCGTCACCGAGCCGGGCCGCACGCCCAGCGTCTCGTAAAGCGCCTCCTCCTTGCCAAAGGAGAAGCGCTTCGTCCCCAGCACGCGGTGCAGCCGGTTCACCCGGATCACCGTCTCGCCCAGCGCGGAGACGAGGACCAGCGCGCCGCTCCCGTCATCGAGGAAGAGATTCTTGGTATGCCCGCCGGGCATGGCCGCCTTGATCGCCTGGCCCTCCTCGACCGTGAAGACCGGGTCGTGATCGACGGTGGAATGGGCGATGCCCAGCCGGTCCAGCAGGGCAAAGAGATCGGCGCGGGTGGCGGGTGCTGTTTCGCTCATGGGCCGGCGTTGAAACCCGGCCTGCGCCCGCGATCAAGCACAGAAATGCAATACGCTCCGCCCTCAGCACACGGGATCTGTCCGTAACGACCTGTCGGCCTTTTCCCCAGCCGCGGCGCGAATAGCGCATCGGCCTCGCCAAACTGGAAACGGCGAGTGAGGTGACGGAGGCTTGGTTGTATTAAATACATCATGATGGGGGAATATGAATCGGACAGAGCATCTTTTGTTTCGATGAATGCCAATATTCAGGCAACGTTCGAATTCAATTCAGATCGAATTCCTGTCTTGAGTGGGCACACGCCCAAGCGTGCGGAGCAGACCAGAAATGTCAGATCCAACCAGCGAAGCCTATAGACGCGGCCGATCCGGACAGTCTCTGGACCGGAATGCCACATTGAACGAACGAGAAAACCACGCGGCCGGAGAGCGTGAGAGGTTCAACAACATGAATGCCGCCTACAATCAGTATGGTGGCGCACACGGGTCGGGTGGACTCTCCGGAGGTGACCCGCTCACCGGATTGTTATGGCTTGTCTTTGTTCTGCCGTTCAAGATCGTCATCTGGCTTTTCAAGGCGCTGTTCTGGATGCTGACAACCTGGATCGGCAGAGGCGTCCTGGTCCTGCTCTTGATCCTTTCAGTGGTCGTCTGGTGGCGTCTCGACATGATTGCCCGCGCTTCGGACGAGCGCTATGCGGCACTTCTGGCCCTGACAGATGCGGACTTTACTGAACGCGCAACACTGACACTCACGGTTACGCCCGGAACCGTATTCGCCAAAGAAAACGGGGAGCCCGTCACGATCCGGTGCACAATTGAACTGGCACCTTATGGCGACGATTATTTTACACGCTATGGAAGTGATTGTGCCAGTCAGACCGCGAGTGGAGAGTTTACACGTTGGCGCGGCCACCAGCGGCGCCATGATGACCCCCGCTTCGCGCCTGGATTCAACTATCTTCACAGCGCACCGCGCAGAGAAAGCGATCCACCGGATTTTGTTGCTGACGGGACGCCCACATTGCGATGGATGCGCCTCCATCTTGATCCGGAAGGCCGGATATCTCCGTTAGGGGCTCTTTCGCTTTCAAGCGATATCCGGGTGTTTTCGATTTCTGAATCCGGAAATGGCGCACTTGTCGCCGATTATAGCCGGGCGGCCTGGGTGGATGAGTATATCAATCGGCACTACCCGGAGTGGGTAGAGGTCTGGGAACTGGAATTCCTCGAAAGCGAGCCTGCGAGTGCGGCCTCGCCAGACTGATAGCGGAAGGCGTGGTGGCGGAGTTGATCCCCTTTACCGGACCGCCGGACGGGCCGGAATGCCGGGGGCGGGACCGGTTCGATCGCTATCTGGAAACGAATTCCGATTAGCTGAATCTGGCGTCTTGCCATCGGGACGGGATTGCGCGATATACCCCGCCTTCCCGGCGCAAGCCGGTACCCTGTTTGAGCGGGCGTAGCTCAGGGGTAGAGCGTCACCTTGCCAAGGTGAATGTCGTGAGTTCGAATCTCATCGCCCGCTCCATTCTTTCTCCTCGATTTTCGGTTGCGGCACCGGCTTTTCTTGCCGCTCCCGCCTCCCATGCTAGCTTTCCGGGCAAGGATAATTGCCTCGGGGAGTGAGCCATGCCGATCCGTTCCTTCAAGTCCGCCTGCCTGGCGGGCGGTTTTGCATCCGTCCTGATCGCCGCTGGCGCGGTGGCGCAAGAAACGCAAGCCGATATTCCCATCGTCCAGCCCGGCGCGCCCGGTCAGGCAGGGCGCACGCTGACGCCCGACGAGGCGACGCGGATCGCCGAGAACCGCTACTCGCAGGACGATGTGCGCTTCATGCAGAACATGATCGTGCACCACTGGCAGGCAGTGGAGATGGCGGCCTTGGTCGAGGACCGGACCAACAATCCGGAAATCGTCACGGCGGCGGGCCGGATCGATGCCTCGCAGGACGACGAGATCGCCTTCATGAGAGGCTGGCTGACAGAGCGGGGGGAGGACGCGCCAGATCCGGCGAATGCCCCGGCCAACGCCCATGCCGATGCTCAGACCGGGCACCATGGCGGCCACGCCATGCACGGCCAGCACGCCATGATGGACGGGATGGCGAGCCCGGCGCAGATGGCGGAACTGGCCGCGGCGGACGGGACGGAGTTCGACCGGCTCTTCCTGCGGCTGATGATCGCCCATCACGAGGGCGCGGTGACCATGGTCGACGAGCTGCTCTCCCGCCCCGGCTCCGCCTATGACCCGGTGCTGCTCGATTTCGTCACCGACGTGAAGAACGAGCAGCGCTCCGAGATCCGCCGGATGACGGCGCTGCTCTCCGATCTGTCGGAAGATCCGCGCGTCGGACTGAGTGCCGGTTTCCGCGATGCGGGCGAGGCGATTTCCAACCTGACGCTGGTCGCCAGCCTGCCGAAACCGACCGGCTTCTTCGATCCGGCCAATCCGTCGGGCCTGCCCCCGGTGCTGGAAGATGACGAAGATGACGGGGAAGACGCGGATGATGACAGCGAAGATGAGGATGATGAACCGCGCCGCCGCTTCGGTGAGCGCGCGCCCTTCCTGTCCTTCTCCAACACCGACATGGCCTTCGCCGGCAGCCTGATGGCGGTCGGCAATTATCACGGCTTCAACCTCTACCGGCTTGGCGAAGCGGCGGAACCGCAGCTGATTTCCTCCGTCGTCTGCCCCGGCGGGCAGGGCGATGTGTCGATCGTCGGCGATCTCCTGATCATGTCGGTGGAACAGACGCGCGGCCGCGTGGATTGCGGGCTTCAGGGCATTGACGAGGATGTCAGCGCCGAGCGTTTCCGCGGCCTCAGAATCTTCGACATTTCCGATCCGCTGATCCCGGTCCAGGTCGGCCAGGTGCAGACCTGCCGCGGCTCGCACACCCATTCCGTCGTGTCCGGCCCCGACCCGGACGGGGTGATCGTGGTCTATAATTCCGGCACGTCCTCGGTGCGCGACGAGGAAGAGCTGGCCGGTTGCATCGACGCCGACATCGGCGACGAGCGCACCGCCCTCTTCCGCATCGACGTGATCGAGATCCCGGTCGCCGACCCGTCACAGGCACGTATCGTCGACAGCCCCGCCGTCTTCGCCGATGACGAAACCGGCGCGCTCGCGGGGCTGTGGCGCGGCGGCGATCATGGCGACGGCACGCAGACCACCAGCGTCACCGACGAATGCCACGACATCACCGTCTTCCCGTCGCTGAACCTCGCCGCCGGCGCGTGCTCGGGCAATGGCATCATCATGGACATCACCGACCCACGCGCGCCGCGCCGGATCGATGCGGTGTCGGATACCGGCTTCGCCTACTGGCACTCCGCCACCTTCAACAATGACGGCACGACCGTGCTCTTTACCGACGAGTGGGGCGGGGGCGGACGGCCGCGCTGCCGCGCGCAGGACCCGATGAACTGGGGCGCGAACGCGTTCTACGACGTGATCGACGGCCAGCTGGTCTTCGCCAGCCATTACAAGCTGCCCGCCGCGCAGAGCGAGGAAGAGAATTGCGTCGCCCACAACGGGTCGATCATCCCGGTGCCGGGCCGCGATATCTTCGTCCAGTCCTGGTATCAGGGCGGCATTTCGGTGATCGATTTCACCGACACGTCGAACCCGGTCGAGATCGGCTATTTCGACCGCGGACCGATCGATCCGGACACGATGGTGCTGGGCGGTTACTGGTCGTCCTACTGGTATGACGGGCGGATCTACGCGACCGAGATCGTGCGCGGTCTCGACGTGTTCGAACTCGCGCCCAGCGACTTCCTGTCGGAGAACGAGATTGCCGCCGCGCGCCTCGGCGACCAGGGCGCGGTGTTCAACCCGCAGCAGCAATTCCCGGTGAGCTGGCCCGACCACCCGGTCGTGGCGCTGGCCTATCTCGACCAGCTGAACCGGTCCGGCGTGCTGACCGGCGATCTGGGGGCCGAACTGAGGGCCGTGTTGAGCGGGGCCATCGATGCGATGGACTCTGAAAACACGTCCGATCTCGCCGACGCGATCGAAGGCTTCGCCAGCGAAGTCCCGGCCGAGGGCGAGGACGCGATGACGACGTCGCGGCTGACCGCCCTTCACAACACAATGATGGGCGTCGCCGAAGCGCTGCGCTGATCGCTAACCCAGCGTGATCTCGCGGGCTTCGATGGTGACGCCGCCGAAGCCCGCGCGCGTGTGCGCCCGGACCGGGATGAAGGCCGCGCCGTCGCCGACCGGCGCGATCCACAGGCGCAGCGGGTGGCTTGTCTCGCCGGGTTCCGGCCAGTCTTCCGGGTCATAGCCGGAGATCGGCTCGTAATAGGCGTCGCAGACGAGCGCCTCGCCGCGCCAGCCGCGCGTGCGGATCTCTTCCGTGCCGCGTGCGGTCAGATTCAGATTGTAGCGCTGCTTGCCGTCGAAGACGGGCAGGCTGCCGGTACAGGGCTCGCCCTGCGCCTCGGCCAGGGATTGCGACAGGAAGAGCACCGCCGTCATCGGGTCGATCGTGCCGGTGCGGTCGGCCTCGCTGGCCGGCGGCTCGCCCCATGAGGAGAAGGGTGGTTCGGCACTCGGCTGCGCCACGCCGGTCCCGAACCCCACTTCGACCGTGCGGACCTTGTTGCCGGTGCGCTCGACATGGCCATAGCGGTCCGGGCGCGGGGCCAGGCCGTCAAGCCGGCCCTCGACCTCACTGTCGATCTCGAAATCGGTGAAGAGCGCGGCGAGGCCGGCCGCCTCGACATGGGCATCGGCGGCGTAGCGGCCGCCCGCGACCTCGGCGGTCACGTCGATCCTCCCGACCTGGAAGACCAGCACCGAGGTCGAATAGGTCGCGGTGAGGCGCAGGGTTTCGCCGTGCGGAACCGGGGCGCCGTCGCCGCCCGCGCCCGGCGTCCAGCACAGCGCGGTGAGCGCGGCGATCGGGACGAGGGCGGGGCGGACAATCATGACGGCGTCAGACTACTCCCAGAAATAGGGCGAACGTTCGGCATCGCCCGTGACGACTTCATCCATCGTGACGGGATCATACATCCGGCCATTGAGCATGATGTATTCGATGTCGTCGGTGTTCTGGATGTCGTCGAGCGGATTGGCGGTCAGCACGACGAGGTCGGCCAGCATGCCCGGTTCCAGGCGACCGATATCGGTGAAGCCGAGGAATTCCGCCGGCGTCACGGTCGCGGCCTGCAGCGCCTCGAGCGGTGTCCAGCCGCCCCGGACGAAGGACCACATCTCCCAGTGCGCGGCGAGGCCTTCGCGCTGGCCATGCGCCCCGATCGACACCATCACGCCGGCATCGGCGAGCTGACGCGCGACGGCGGCGGCATCGTCATCGACGAAATCCTCCTCCGGTGCAGTGGTGCGGCGCACGGTCGCCGATTGCAGGACGCGCGGCGGCACGTGCTGCGACAGGATGGGGTGACGCCAGACATCGGTCGCCTGAGTCCAGTAGGGATCGGCCGCGAGGCCGCCATAGGTCACCACGAGCGTCGGCGTGCTGGCCACATGGGTCTGCGACCACATCTGGATGACGTCGTCATAGATGCGGGCGGTCGGGATGTTGTGCTCGATCGACGTATTGCCGTCGGCCACCATCGCCATGTCCATGTGGTAGTTCGACCCGCCTTCCGCGACGACGGCGAGCCCCGCCTCGATCGCGGCAGCGACGACCTGCTGGCGCTGGTCACGGCGCGGCTGGTTGTAGTTCTTGATCGAGTGCGCGCCCTGCGCCTGCAGGCGGAAGACGTGTTCGCGGGCATCGTCGATGTCGTCGATCTGGGCATAGACCGAAGCGGCGCGGGCGCCGTAGACGATCTCGCCGGTCGAATAGAGGCGCGGGGCGAGATAGAGGCCGGCACGCTGAAGCTCGCTCGCCGCGAAGATCTGGCTCGCCGCGTTCGACGGGTCGTGGATCGTGGTCACGCCGAAGGCGAGATGGGCGATCGCCGACCAGTTCTGTTGCGGGATCAGATCATCCGTGCCCTGCGGGCCGTGAGCGTGGGCGTCGATATAGCCCGGCACGATGGTACGTCCGGCGACATCGACGGTCTGCGCGCCGGCCGGGATTTCGACCGCGTCCGCGGCGCCGACGGCGGCGATGCGGTTGTTCTCGATCACGATCGTGCCGTTCTCGATCACGCCGCCATCGTCATCCGACATGGTGATGATGCGCGCGCCGGTCAGGGCGACGACGCCCGAGGGAATGTCCGCATTCACCGTCATCGACAGCGACACGCCGGTCTCCGGCGGGGTGAATTCGAACGCGTCCTCGCCTTCGCGGCGGGGCCGGGTGGGGAACATGTCGCGCGTATTGGCGGAATAGAGCACCGGCCCCATCGTCCAGTTCAGGCGCGAGCCGTCCTGCGACCAGTGATAATAGGTCGCGCCATTGCCGCTGACCTCGGTGACCGGTACGGCATTGCCGCCCGGAGCCGCCGAGAGGTTCTGCGGACCCGGCGCCATCGGCATGACATAGACGTCGTAGTTCTGGCGGAAGGCCATGTGGCGGCCGTCGGGTGCCACTTCGAACCGTGTCGCCATCTCGCCGCTGGCATGGGTGCGTTCCTCGCCGCCGTCGAGATTGACGCTGACGAGGCTTTGCGAGCCGCCGCCGCCGCGGGTCACGAAGATGCGGTCGTTGGACGCGCCGAAATGCGGCGAGGAGCCGTCGTCGGTCACATGGTGCATCTCGCCGCCGCCAACCGGGATGGTGAAGATGCCATGGGATTGCGACCAGTCCGGGCTGGTCAGATAGCCGCCTTCGCCCTTTTCGAAGACCAGCGTGCGGCCATCGGGCGAGAAGCGCGGACGGGCATAGTGACCCGGCTCCGAGGTCACGGCCCGCTCGTTGCGGCCATTGGCCGAGATCGTGCGGATCGAGCCGAGGCCTTCATCCGTCCAAGCGACGAAGGCAAGCGTGCGGCCATCCGGCGACCAGGAGGGGAAGAGCTCGCGGCGATCGTCATTCGAGCGCGTCAGGCGCTGCGGCGTGCCGCCCGCGGCATTCATCGTGTAGAGGCGGCCGAGCGACTCGAAGACCACCTGCGACCCGTCCGGAGACACGACGGCGAAACGCGGCATGCGGGTCTCGAACGTCGCGGGAGCGACTTCGACCTGCGGCCGGGGCGGGTCGATCACGGTGCGGGTGTCGCTGACTTCGAACGCGATGGTCTGAACCTCGCCGCTGGTGACGTTCACGCGGTGAATCTCGCCGGCCGACCAGAAGACGATGGCGGAGGAATCCGGCATCCAGTCCATGTTCGGATACATGCCGGTCACGCCCCAGGTCTCCATATTGTCGGGGTCGAGGCCGGAATAAATGCGGCGCTCCTGACCGGAGTTCAGATCGCGGATCCAGAGCCCGCCCTGAAGGCGGTCGCCCTCGCCGTCGGCCACGCGTTCGCGGCGCACGAAGGCGATATGGCGGCCGTCCGGCGACGGGGCCGGGCGGATCGCGCCGCCCGCCCCGGACACGACCGTGTCGGTCTCGCCGGTTTCAAGGTCGTAGCGCAGGATGTTGAACAGGTCGGTGTTGGAATCCTGGGCGTAGATGAAGGTGTTACCCGGGGTCACATTCATCGTGTAGTAGACGTAGCGGCCGTCCGGGGAGAAGACCGGTTCGCCGAGTTCCTTCTGGAATTGTTCACTCGGCCGTTCGACCAGGCGCACGCCCGATCCGCCCGAGACGTGATACATCCAGATCTCGCCGGTACCGGCTGACCGCGAGGTCGTGAAGTGCTTGCGGGCCGCGATGTATTGCCCGTCGGGAGACCAGGCCGGGTTGTTCAGGAGGCGGAAATTCTCGTTGGACACCTGCAGCCGGTCCGACCCGTCGACATTCATCGTCCAGATATTGTCGCCGCCGCCGCGGTCGGAAATGAAGGCGATGCGCGAACCGTCCGGTGAAAAGCGCGGCTGGATTTCCCACGGCAGGCCGGAGGAGATCGCGGTCGCGCGGCCGCCCATGATCGGCATGGTGTAGATGTCGCCCAGCATGTCGAAGGCAATCGTCTGCCCGTCGGGGCTGACATCGAGGCTCATCCATGTCCCTTGCGTGACATTGATCGTCACTTCGCGGGTCGGCAAGGGCGGGTTGGCCACGTCCCAGCCGGTATCAGCCGCCTCGGCTTCCGCCTCCGGTGCGGCGGCTTCGGTGTCGGCGTCCTGCGCCCATGCGGCGGCGTGAACCAGCGCCGCCAGCGAGACGGCGGTCAGATAGCGTTTCATGGAAATCCTCCCCGGAATTCGGCTTTTCGGGCGCGAGGCTAGGGCGCGGCCTTGACTGAATCACATGAACATCCTGTAATGAGTCCAGTCGGAACCGCTGGGGAGGGGTAACGATGAAGGTGATTTTGGGCGGCCTGGCCGTCATCGCGATTGCGGCAGATGCCGGACTCTGTCCTGACCATGTCCGCGACAGGGCCGCGAATTCCATCGAGATTTCGGATCAGACCCGCGCCGAGTTCGCGCGACAGATGGACCTGTTCCTTGAATCGATGCGGCCCGAGACGGCCGACTATGGCCGAAACGAACCGGCGCGCAGATAACAAAGATGTAAACTGACCCGAGGGGTCTCTCCGGTTTAGCTTCGCCCGCCTTGCCGCGGCTGCGAAGGTTTCCGGATTTCATGTTCCAGTCCCTGATCGTTCTCGATGACGTGCTGCCGAATGCCCGGCAGCTGCGCGAAACGGCACTCGGGATGGACTATCCCGAGCCCGGACCGGACGAACATTATCCGGGCCGGAACTCTGCCCGGCCGCTGCGGCTTCCCGAGCTGGAATCCCGCATCGAGTTGCTGGTCGGAGAACGGCTTGCGCCCGCCACGCCCGATCACGGCAAGTTCCGCATCACGCTGGGCTCGGACTCCTCGGACACCGACATCCATGTCGATGAATGCCACTGGTCAGGCATCTATTACCTGTCGCGCCCGGAGGACTGCCAGGGCGGTACCGACTTCTTCCGGCACAAGGGGACGGGATCCGATCACGCGCCCTACAGCCAGAAACACCTTTCGGACTGGGGGTTCGCCTCCTACCGGGAATTCGTCGAGCGCGTCTCGAAGCCGCATTCGAGGGACCGCAGCCAGTGGGAACACCTGATGCGGGTGCCGATGAAGTTCAACCGGCTTATCCTGTTCCGGCCCTGGCTGTGGCACACGGCCGGCCCCGCCTTCGGCGACCGGCCCGAGAATGCACGGCTGATCTATCTCATGTTCCTCAACAGCGCCGCGCGCTGACCGGACCCGCGGTCCTGCGAACGTGTTTGACAATCATTCGCATATGTGGCCCAATCCGCTGGTGATCGGAAGGGGTCAAGCACGCCCATGTATGTGTGCATCTGCAACGCTCTGAAACACGGCCAACTGTCCGCCGCGGCGGCAGATCCTTCGGTCGAATCGGTGCCGCACCTGTTCAAGTCGTGTGGCGCGCGCCCGAAATGCGGCCGTTGCATTGATGACATGGCCGATCTGATGAGCGCTGTTCGCCAGCCCGAATCCGCCGCACTCGCCGCCGAATAATTTCCGCACCTGCGACGCATTTGCCCGCTTACCGGTTGGCCCCACCCCGGAACGCGCTAGTTTGCGCGTCAACGAAAACCGCGACAGGAGACCGGCATGAAGGGCGATGCGACCGTCATCGAACATCTCAACAAGGCGCTGAAACTCGAACTGGCGACGGTGAACCAGTATTTCCTGCACGCCCGCATGTTCAAGGACTGGGGCTTCGCGCGGCTGGCCAAGATCGAATACGAGGAATCGATCGACGAGATGAAACATGCCGATGCGCTGATCGAGCGGATCCTGTTTCTCGAGGGCCTGCCCAACGTACAGGATCTTGGCCGCATCTATATCGGCGAGACGGTCAAGGAATGTCTCGAATGCGATCTTCGCGCCGAGCGCAATGCCCACCCGACCTATATCGCCGCGATCGAGTATTGCGAGAGCGCGAAGGACTATGTCTCGCGCCAGCTGCTCGACGGGATCCTGAAGTCCGAGGAAGAACATATCGATTTCCTCGAGACCCAGCTCGGCCTGATCGAACGCCTCGGAGAAGAGCGCTACATGCAGCTGCAGGTGCACGGGGACGACGACTAGCCGCCCCCGGCCACCCTGCGTTCAGTTCGCGAACGGGTCGGAGAAACGCGGATCGGTCAGGAAATCCTGATCGGTCAGCGTGTGCAGGAAAGCTTCGAGCGCCGCCTTCTCCTCATCGGTCAGGTTGAGCCGCTGCGGGTTCGGCCCCTGGCGCATCCGGTTGTCGAGTCCGGGAGTGTTCTGAACCCCCGAATTGTAGAACTCGACCACCTCCGCCAGCGTCGTGAAGCGGCCGTCATGCATGAATTCGGTCCGAACCCCGACATTGCGCAGTGACGGTGCCTTGAACGCGCCATTGCCGGCCCCGGCATCGGCATCATTCGTCGCGTCGAGGCCGATATTGTGGATGTCATCGCTGATATGGGCGAGCGTCGTATGGCACGCGCCGCAATTCAGTGCCTGGATGTCCGACCCCGGCACCGGCATGAAGAGCTGCAGGCCGAGATATTCCTGCTCCGTCAGCTGTGCCTGAAAGGCCGCCGACCCGACCGGACCGGCATCAAGTGCCTGATCGAAGCGGGAATTGTGGCTGGTCATCGAGCGGACGAATTGCGCCATCGCCAGCGCCATGCGTTCGCTCGTCACACCCGCATCGCCGAACGCATCGGTGAAAAGGCCGGCATAGAAGTCTTCCGCCGCGACCCGCGCCACCGCCTGATCGAGCGGCAGGCCCATTTCCACCTCGTTCGGGATCGGGACCAGCACCTGGTCTTCCAGCGTGTCGGCGCGCTCGTCCCAGAAGAAGTGCCCGCGGTCGTAATAGCGGGCATTGGTCAGGCCCGGCGAATGCCGGCCGGTCAGTCCGCCTTCGAAGCCGGTCGAGAACTGGCCGTCATCGGAAAATCCCAGCGCCTGGACATGGCAGGACGCACAGGACACGGCGTTGTTGAGCGACAGCCGCCGGTCGTAAAAGAGCACCCGGCCGAGCGTCGCGCCGGCATTGGTGATGCGGTTGCCGATCGGCGTGTTGTCCGCCGCTGCGACCGGGCCGTTGCGGTAGTAGTTCGGAAGGTTCACGTCTGCATCGGCATAGAGGAAGGACACCTCCGGCAGGATCGGTTCGGTCAGCAGCGTGCGGATCGCGACCGTGGTCGAGCCGCGCACCGCGCCGCCCTCACTGAACAATACCCGGATCCGGTTGGTGGCCGGAGCGAAAGAGATTGGCGTGTCGCCTGCTGCAAAGACCGCGAAGCTGGGCGTTGCGCCGGCGATGATGTCGAGCGTCAGGTCCGGTGCCGGAGCGGCCAGACAGGCCCCGGTTCCGGGATCGGTCTGGCAGATGCGGACGGTGACGGGGATGTCCGATGTCGGGGCTGCGGACACGGTGATCGTGCCGGCTGCGCCGACATTCGCAGTCGCCACCGCGAAGGGGCCGCTGCGCTGGCGATCGTGGATGTCGACCACGCCGGGCAGGGAATTCAGCCCGACTGACGCGCCGGTCTCCGCAATCGCGATGATGTCCGGCACGGCATTCGCCGAGGCCGAGAACCACAGCGTGTTCACGCCCGAATTCACGACGGCGGAGGCCCGGTTCGTACAGGTGAATTCCAGCGGCAGGTCGCCACCGGGTTCGAACGTCGCCGAAGGGGTGAAGGAGAAGATGTAGGACTGCGCGCCATTCGCCGGGATGTTGACCGGCGTGTCTGGCGTCCCGGCAGGCTGATTGAGCGCGTCGGTAATCTGATAACTGAAACTGCCCGCGGGCGATGCGCCGGTGAGTGCCAGTCCGCAGGACGTGGCCTCGCCCGCTCCGGCATTGATGACGGTCGCGAACGCGGTCGCCGGATCGCCGACCCGCACCGCGCGGCTCGACGGCAGGACGGCTGCGACGATCACGTCCGCGGCGATCGTGTCGAGGCCTGCGAAGGCGATGCCGGGCGTCGAGGAGGCGCCAGTGCCAGCGCCGCGCAACGCGACAAGCTCGACCGACACAGGCCTGCCTTCGCTGGCCAGGGTCGCATTGACGGCCTCGGCGAGGTCTTGCGCGCGTAGCCGGGACGCGAGACCGTGGCGGCGCACGAAGCTGTCACCCAGCCGGGCCTGAACGGCGATCATGCCGCGGGCGTCCGGCGGCAGGGCGGCGAGGGTGCGTGACACGACCAGGCGTTCCTCTTCGGCCAGGTCGGCGGCAGCGAGGCTGCCGGGCGGCAGGAACTGGCCCTGGCCGCTTCCGTCAGGCCGCCAGCGTTCCATACCCGCCGCCGTGAAGTAGCCGGCCCCGCCGAGCGTCAGGCGGACTTGTTCGCCGGTACCATCGACCGTGCCGGTGATGGCGATGTCGCCCAGCGGCCGCGCCGCGATCGTGACGACGCGGATGCGCAGGCCGGCCGCGCCGTCCGGCAGGCGGATGACACTGCCCGGCTCGATGCGGGTGGCGGCATCCATCGGTATCGCGGCCTCCGCCGCGGCGAGATCCAGTATGGGAGAAGTCTGGCCGTCCGACGGCGAAGCTGCCACCAGAAAAAGGGCCGTCGTCAGCGCGAAGGCGCCGTTGAATGTCCGGGTCACGTTTCGCCCTTCCGTCCCGTTCCACAACAAGCGCGCCGTCCCCGACTTCTGCAACGCGGGAGATCGTCCCGATCCGTCGCGGACGGCGCAATTTTGTTGCGAACGGCCGTCAAGGGTTGCGGACCCCCCGTCCGGCTTCCTATATCCAGACCCGTACCCAACCAGACATATCAGTAGCGCGCGTGGGCCGGCGCCTTGCCTCGCCACGTGCAGAAGGAGGTTTCGTGAACCGTTTTTCCCGCCGCAGACACCAGCTTAAGGGCCGCGTTGCCGCCATCGCCAGCGACCGCCTCAATGCCGAAGACCTCATGAGTGCCACCCGTCCGCTCGAACGCGCGGGCTTCGGAGTGGCGGTCGTGAGCGGGGGAGACACGATGCTCACGGCCAAGTCCGACCGGTCCGACGATGTCCAGCTGCTGGCCGCCTCGACCATTGGCGACATGGATTTCGACCGCTATTGCGCGCTGATCCTGCCGGGCGGCGTTGATGTCATTTCCGAGTCCGCGCGCCTCGTTGCTGACCGCTTCCTTGAAGCCGGTAAGCCGATCATCGCGATGTCGGACGGGGTGAAGCTGCTAGCCGCCGCAGCGAATTCCCCCGACGCCGCCGATGCTCCGGCGGCCATTTCGATGCGGGGGCAATTGTTCGCAGCCCGCGGCGAGACTGCCGTGGAGGATGCGAGCGAGTTGTTCGCCGAAGGCCTCGCTGCCTGACTCACATGACAGAATGACTCGACAGGCGGCCCCGGATTTCCGGGGCCGTTTTCTTTTGCAGCCAGGGCGCTAGGCTGGGCGCATGAAAACGCTGTTTCGCCTTGTGCTTCCCGCCCTGTGTCTCATGCTGACGGCCATGCCGACCGCCCGCGCCGACACACCCGACCCCGAGCTCGCCAACCGCTTTGCGCGCCTCGCGCTCGATTGCGTGCAGCGGGAATATCCCAACAAGATCGCGCATGTGCTGCAGTCCGCCGAGGATGCGCGGCCGCCGAGCGAACTCACTCCGGTCTTCTACGGCTGTTATGACTGGCACTCGGCCGTGCACGGGCATTGGCTGCTGGTGCGCCTGCTGCGGCTGATGCCCGAATCCGGTTTCGCCGCCGAGGCCGAGGCCGCCCTGACCGCGAACTTCACCGCCGAGCGCGTCGCCGGCGAAGTCGAGTATTTCGCCGGAGACGGCCGGGCGAGCTTCGAACGCCCCTACGGTCTTGCCTGGTTCCTGCAGCTGATGACCGAGCTCCGGGAGTGGGACGATCCGCGCGCCGCGCACTGGGCCGAAACCCTCGCCCCGCTCGAAACGGTCGTGGCCGACCGCTACCGGACATGGCTGCCCAATCTCGCCTATCCGATCCGGATCGGCACGCACAACCAGTCGGCCTTCGGCCTCGCCCTGGCGCTCGACTGGGTGCGCACGGCGGGCGATGCGGAGCTTGAGCAACTGATCGTCTCGAAGACGCTCGAATTCCATCTCGAGGACATCAATTGCCCGCTCAACTACGAACCTTCGGGCGAGGATTTCCTGTCGCCTTGCCTCTACGAAGCCGATCTGATGCGCCGGGTCCTGCCGGCCCCGGTCTTCTCCGGCTGGCTCGGCGATTTCCTGCCCGGCATTCCGGCCGACGGGTCGGGCGACTGGCTTGAGCCCGGGGTCGTGCTCGATCCGACCGACGGCAAGCTGGTCCATCTCGACGGGGTCAACCTGTCCCGCGCCTGGAATCTTGAAGCCATCGCCGCCGCCCTTCCCGAGGGCGATGCGCGTATTGCTTCGCTGCTTGCCGCCGCCGCGATCCACCGCGAAGCCGGTCTCTCCGCCGTATCGGCGGAACACTATGAGGGCGGGCACTGGCTGGGCAGTTTCGCGACCTATCTGGTGACCAGGCGCGGGCTCGAAGCGCCTCAGCCTTCCGGCGGCGTCACAGGTCCGTAATTATCGCCTTCCGGTCCAAGAAGTTCGGTCACGCTACCCGATTCCGGATCGAACCGGAGCAGAGCCCGGTCTCCGCCTCCGATGCTCCGGGCGAACAGGACATGACCATCCGGCGTCCAACTCGGATAGCTGTCTTCCGCGCCGCCTTCGGGCTGGGGAATGCAAATATCCATTCCGGCGGGCAGTGACATCAGGCAGACCCGCCAATGGTCCTCAGAATAGTGCATCCAGGCGAGCCGGGACCCGTCGGGAGAAAAACGCGCGGGACCTTCGCCCCCGAAACCCTGTTCGTCGTCATTGCCCGGATCGCGGGTCAACCTCGTGAACGCCCGGCTTTCCAGATCGAACATCCACAGATCGAAGGCTCCGCCGCGATTTGAATGGAACACAATCTGCCGACCATCCGGCGACCAGTCAGCCTGCGTGTTCTTGAATGCGTCCTCGGTCAGACGGTCTGTTATGGCTCCGGTCCGGTCGACGATGACAAGATCGTGTTGCCGGTCCTCGCGCCAAAGCGCGGTGACAAAGCGCTGCCCGTCAGGTGAGCGGCCCATATAGGTGTCCGCTATTCCGGTATTTCCGAGACGGGAAATTTCGCCCGTTTCGGGATCGACCATTTCCATATGATAGCAGGCACGGCCGCAGTCGGCGCCATCGTTCGTCAGGATTAGAAGCTCGCCGGGATAGGCGGCATAAACCCACTCCGTCGATCCGGACCGGTTTGTCAGGTTTTCGACCTGACCTTCGGGCGAGAGACGGTAAACCTCCCAGTCACCGGAACGCGGGCTAGTGAAGTAAATATCTCCGGAGATCGCAGGGCCGGACAGGAAGAGAGCCAGACCGGCAGCCAACAAAACGCGGTGCATGTCGAAAAACTCCGTTAGGTTGTCGGCGTGGACCCTGCCTGTTCACTGGCAGTCGATATTGGAAAAAAGGACACGGTGTCACAATGCCGGACCGGCCCGGAATCCGCACTTATCATTTCAATTCGCCCTTTGGAGGCTGGCGTGTCTCGGTGATGGACGCGCCGCCCGATCTCGCACCCGCCGTCGCCGAATTCTGGGATACGTCGGGGCGTTTCGCCTTCGCGCGCGAGCAATTGCTGCCGCGTGGCTCGATCTTCCTGGTCTTCAATCTGGGAACGGCACAGCGGCGGCACGATTGCGGCCGGGACATAACACGCTTGCCGCGCGCCTATCTCTGGGGACTTCAGGACGGACCGGTCTGGACCGTACCAGATGGCGGGACGGGCCCGTTCGACGGAGCGTCCGTCGGCGCGCGGCTTTACGCCGGCGGAGCCGCCGCCCTGTTTGGTCTGCCGGGCAGCGAGTTGCGCGGCCGTGCCCTCGCTCTGGACGATATCCTGCCGGCCGCGCGGGTTGATCGCCTTCTGGACCGCGTCGCCCGCAACACGAGCCCGGCCGGACGGATCGGTATTGTCACGGCTTTCCTTCGGGGGCTGGGCGCGCTGCGCAGCGACGCAGTGATCGACTGGACCGTCGCGATGATCCGTGAAGGACGCGGCGGCCTGCCGGTGAGTCATATCGCCGATGCGGCCGGATTGTCGCGGCGGGTACTGAGCCGGCGCTTTCACGAGCGAACCGGCATGGGCCCGAAGCGCTATGGCCGCCTGGTGAAATTCTTTTCAGCGGTCGAGATGATCAAGCCGGCGCGGACAGTCGATTGGGCCGGCGTTGCCGCGGATGCCGGGTATTACGATCAGGCCCACATGATCCGCGACTTTCGCGAATTCGCCGGATGCACGCCTGCCCACTTCCTTCGCCAGCGGGCGGCGGACGGGGAGACGATCGTCGAATTGCGCTGATCGAAGGGTTCTTTTTTACAATCGCTGCGGCCGCGTGTCGGGCAAGGTCGGGACCTGTCCTTGAAGGAAGGGGAATTCACATGGCAACGCCCGAGGAAATGGCCGTAACGATGGAGGCCAATCTCGCCGAGAAGACCGGCAAGCCGCTCGGCGACTGGCTGGCGATCGTCAAGGCAAGCGGCGCGGCGAAGCATGGCGATATCGTCAAGCTGCTGAAGAGCGACCACGGCATGACACACGGCTATGCCAACCTCGTCGCGCATCGCGCGCTCGCTTCATCGGCCGACATGGCCGATGCAGCCGACCTCGTCGCGGCGCAGTATTCGGGCAAGAAAGCCGAACTGAAGCCGCTCTACGATCGGCTGATTGCGATCGTTTCCGGCTTCGGCGGCGATGTCGAGCTCGCGCCGAAAAAGGCCTATGTCAGCGTGCGGCGCAAGAAGCAGTTCGCGATTGTCCAGCCTTCGACCGCGACGCGGCTGGATGTCGGGATCAATCTCGGCGATGCGGCCCCGGCCGGCCGGCTTGAAGCCTCCGGCAGTTTCAACGCCATGGTGTCGCACCGGGTCCGGGTCGAACGCGCGGAAGACCTCGAAGGCGACCTCGAAACCTGGCTGAGGGCGGCCTATGACCGCGCCGGCTGAGCCGGAATTATGCGCAATTCTGCATAACTGAATTCACGGTGATGTGACGGGCCGGGGACTTTCAATAGTTCCCGGCGATCCCATATGCGCATTCCGCTTCCCGGGGCGATTGCCGGCCGGAAAGTCAGAAGACGAGAGAAAACAATGAAATCGGTTGTGTCACTTGGTGTCGTCCTGCTGGTCCTCGCCGCTTCTGCAGCGGCATGGTCTTCCGTTTCAGGCCACACTCTCTATATCGCTTGAACTGACGCTTATCTTCTAACAGGAAGCGCCACGGAATCAGGCCTCAATGTGCGTCCCCCCAGCCTGCCATTGGAGGTCTGACAGGCACCGCCGGACTCCCCCCTGTCCCTGTCCGGCGGTGCCGCCCTTCCTGCCCTACCAGGGCAATAGCTCTCCCGACTGATGCCAGAAGCTTCCCGACGTCTCGAGCGATAGCGCGTCGATCAGCTTCTGCTGGCCGGTAACGGCCTCGTCCGTCGACAGCGGGGCCGATGATCCGCCCATATCGGTCTGCACCCAGCCGGGATGCATGATGGCCACGGAGATGCCGCGGTCCTTCAGGTCGATCGACAGGGACTTTCCGATCGCATTGAGCGCCGCCTTCGACGGGCGGTAGACATAGCCGCTGCCCGAATCATTGTCGGCGATCGAGCCCATCCGGCTCGATTGCAGCACGATCTTCTTCTCATGCGACTGCGCGACGAGATCGGCGAAGGCCTGCGCCAGGAGCAGGGGGGCCAGGGCATTGACCCTCAGCGCATTCATCCAGTCGTCGGGCGAGACCTGGCCGAAGGCCTGCCTGCCGCGCTCCGCACCCATCACGCCGGCGTTGGCGAAAAGGACATCGACCGGCTGGCCGACCGCGTCGGCGAGGTCGGCCGGCGCGGCCGGATCGGCGGCGTCGTAACGGTGAATGAAGAGATCGCCGCCCAGCGCGTTCAGCGCGTCCGCCGCTTCAGGGTCGCGGCAGGCGGCGTGCACCGTCCAGCCGCGTTCCAGATAGCGGTGCGTGTGCGCCAGGCCGAGTCCGCGATTGGCTCCGGTGATGACGATGACGGGCATCGGAATTTCCTCCTTGCAAGCCGGTTCGGAATGGGAAACTAGCGGGCTGAGCAAATGTGTCTAATCCGCCGACCGCACGGCTTGCGCGCGGCGTCAGGCGGGCTAGGCTCGCAGCAAATCAGACCCGCAGGCAAAGGGGCACTCAATGACTGCTGTCGTGGGCGTGGCGCACGCCTTCACCAGGGCCGCCTTCAGCAAGGCCGCCAAGGCCCGATGGACATCCGTCTTCAGTGCCGACGCCTATACCGGCCGGGTCCGATCCTATCTCGACCAGATTTACGAGGACGCGCTGGCGGAGGATCTCGAAGGCATCTCCGCCGCCGATCTGTCGGCGCAGGTCGCTGAATTCTACCGCTGGGGCCAGACCCGCAAGCCGGGCGAAATCATCGTCCGCGTGCGCGCCTCGGATGAAGGCGGGCAGCCCGACATCGCGCGCGACATCGTCGAAATCTGCGGTCCGGACCGTCCCTTCCTGGTCGATTCGGTGATGGGGGAGATCGGCGCCCAGGGCCTCGACGTGCTGGCGATGTTCCACCCGATCCTCGACCCCGTGCGCAAGGGCGGCCGCCCGGAATCGCTGATTCAGGTGCATATCGAGGCATTGGACGCCGAGCGCCGCAGGGAATTGCAGTCCGACCTGACCGACACGCTTCGCGATGTCGAACTGGCCACGGACGACTGGGCCGACATGCGCGCGTCGATGGATATGGCGATCGCTCATGTCGAGAACGCCAACACGCCGGCCACATTCGAGGAAAAGGCCGAAACGCTGGAATTCCTGCGCTGGCTGCGGGATGATCATTTCGCCTTCCTGGGCTGCCGTGTCTACGAATTCCAGATGGACAAGGACGGCCGGATCGCTGACCGCCAGCCGAACATCCAGGCCAATTCCGGGCGCGGCATTCTGCGCGACCCCGATCGCCAGGTGCTGCGCCAGGGATCGGAGCCGGCGCTGCTGACCCCGGCAATCGAAAGCTTTCTGAACGAGCCTTCGCCGATCATCGTCGCCAAGGCGAACATCAAGTCGCGCGTCCATCGCCGCGTCTACATGGATTATATCGGGGTGAAACGGTATCGCGAGGACGGCACGGTATTCGGCGAGGCCCGTTTCGTCGGCCTGTTCACCGCCGACGCCTATGACCGCATGGCGCGCGATGTGCCGCTGATCCGGCGCAAGGTGCGCCGCGTCCTGGAGCGCGCCGACCGCGTGCCGGGCACGCACAGCGAAAAGAAGCTGCGCAACATCGTGGAGAATTATCCGCGCGACGAGCTGTTCCAGACCGAGGAGGACGATCTCCTGCAGCTCAGCCTCGGCATTCTCCACCTCTATGACCGGCCGCGGACCAAGCTGTTCATCCGGCGCGACCGGTTCGACCGCTTCGTGTCGGTCCTGCTCTTCGTGCCGCGCGACCGCTACAATTCGAAAGTTCGCGAACTCGCCGGCGAGCTGATCCGCAAGGCGTTCGGCGGCCGCCTGTCGGCCTATTACCCGCAATTCGGTGACGGCCCGCTGGCCCGCGTTCACTTCATCATCGGTCTCGATCCCTTCGATCATCCCGAACCGGACGCCATGGAGCTGGAACGCGCGGTCGCGAACCTGGCGCGCACCTGGGACGACGATTTCGAATCGTTCGCCCGCCGCCGCCTGACCGAGGCGCTGCGCGACCGGATCGGCGCGTATGAGGGCGCATTCTCGGCCGGCTATCGCGAACGGTTCACGCCGGACGAGGCGATCGAGGACCTGATCAAGATCGAAAGTCTGGGCGCGGCAGCGCCGCTTGCCGCGCGCGTCTATCGCAGTTCACGCGATGGCGAGCACGGCCTCAGGCTGAAACTCTACCGCGCCGGAGAGGCCGTGCCGCTCACCGACATCATGCCGGTGCTGGAGAATATGGGCCTCGTCGTGCTGCAGGAGTCCGGCTACGAAGTCGAGCGCGACCATGGCGAGGCGCCGATCGCCTTCGTCCATGACTTCGAGATGCGCTTTCATGGCGGCTCGGGCCGCAGCTGGGACGAGTTCGCCCCGGCCTTCGAGGACGCCCTGCTCGCCATTCTGGCAAACCGGGCGGAGAATGACGGCTTCAACAAGCTCATTCTCCAGCTCGGCGTGTCCTGGCGCGAGGCGGCCTTCCTGCGGACCTGTGCACGCTACCGCCAGCAGACCGGTCTCGACCCGTCGCAGGCGATCCAGGAAGAGGCGCTCGCCGCCAACCCGGATATCGCCCAGGGCCTGCTCGACCTGGCGCGGATCAAGTTCGACCCTTCGACCGGCCAGGACCGGGAGAACCGACGCGGCGCGGCCGAAGCCAAGGCCGAAGACCTCCGCGGCAGGCTGGAAGCGGTGGCCAGCCTCGATCATGACCGGGTGCTGCGCCGGCTCCTGCGGCTGATCGAATCCACGCTGCGCACGAATTATTACCAGACCGGCGCGGACGGGCTGCCCAAGGCGCATATCGCGATCAAGATCGCCAGCCGCGAAGTCGAGGAATTGCCGCTGCCGAAGCCCTATCGCGAAATCTTCGTGTGGGCGCCGAATGTCGAAGGCGTGCATATCCGCTTCGGTCCGGTGGCGCGCGGCGGTCTGAGATGGTCGGACCGGCGCGACGATTTCCGGACGGAGGTGCTGGGCCTGGTGAAGGCGCAGCAGGTGAAGAATGCCGTCATCGTGCCTGTCGGCTCGAAAGGCGGCTTCTATCCCAAGCAATTGCCCAGATCGGGGTCGCGTGAAGAGTGGCTGGCGGAAGGCCAGAATGCCTACCGCACCTTCATCCGCGGCCTGCTCGACATCACCGACAACATCGTCGACGACACGGTTGCACCGCCGGAGGACACGATCCGCTGGGACGACGACGATCCCTATCTCGTGGTCGCTGCCGACAAGGGAACGGCGACCTTCTCCGATATCGCCAACGGCGTGGCGACGCAGGAATACGATTTCTGGCTGGGCGATGCCTTCGCATCCGGCGGCTCGGCGGGATACGACCACAAGAAGATGGGCATTACCGCGCGCGGTGCGTGGGAGTCGGTGAAGCGCCATTTCCGCGAGCTCGGCAAGGACATCCAGAACGAAGCCTTCTCGGTCATCGGCGTCGGCGACATGTCCGGCGACGTGTTCGGCAATGGCATGCTGTTGTCCAAGAAGATCTCGCTGGTGGCGGCGTTCGACCACCGGGATATCTTCATCGACCCGAATCCGGCCGATCTCGAGGCCTGCTGGGCCGAACGTCAGCGCCTGTTCGACCTGCCGCGTTCGAGCTGGCAGGACTATGACAAGTCACTGATTTCCAAGGGCGGCGGCGTGTTCCCGCGGGCTTCCAAAGTGATCGCGCTGACCCCGGAAATCCGCACCCTGACCGGGATCGAGGCCGACAAGGCCAGCCCGACCGAACTGATCAGCGCGCTTCTGAAGGCAGAAGCCGAACTCCTGTGGTTCGGGGGAATCGGCACCTATGTGAAGGCAGCCGCCGAGCAGCACTGGGAAGTGGGCGACAAGGCGAATGACGCGCTGCGCGTCAATGCGTCCGACGTCGGCGCGAAAGTCGTCGGCGAAGGCGCCAATCTCGGCTTCACCCAGGCCGCCCGGATCGAGTTCGCGCGCCATGGCGGGCGGGTGAATGCCGATTTCGTGGACAATTCCGCCGGCGTCGACACGTCGGACCACGAGGTCAATATCAAGATCCTGCTCAACCCGCTGATGCGGACCGGCGATCTCAGCCGCGAAAAACGCAACACGCTGCTCGGCAAGATGACGGATTCCGTCGCCGCGCACGTGCTGAAACACAATTACGACCAGACGCTGGCGCTCACCATGGCCGAGAGCGAGGCGATTGCCGACATCGACGCCCATGAACGCCTGATGTCACGGATGGAAGCGCTCGGACGGCTCGACCGCCGGGTCGAAGGACTGCCCACAAGTGCGCAGATCGCCAATCTCAAGGAACAGGGTCAGGGCCTGACGCGGCCCGAGCTTGCCATCCTGATCTCCTACGCCAAGATTTCGCTGTTCGACCAGCTCGTCGCGTCCGACGTGCCGGACGATCCGCATTTCGAGGCGACGCTGAAAGGCTATTTCCCGGAGGACCTCGACCGGTATGAGGACCGGATGCAGGCCCACCGGCTGCGGCGCGAAATCATCGCCACGGTCGTGGCCAACGACATGATCAATCTCGGCGGCCCGACCTTCGTGCACCGCGCGAAGGAATCCACCGGAGCTTCGACCGCAGCGATTGCCCGCGCCTTCGAGGCCGGCCGGCAGATCTTCCGCTTCGCCGAGCTGACCGAACGGATCAATGCGCTGGACAACAAGGCTCCGGCCGAAGTCCAGATTGCCCTGCACCGGGAAATCATCCGCCTGCTTCGCCGTCAGACCTACTGGCTGGCGCGTCGCGGCCGCGGCCGGGAGGCCGATGCACCGGTCTCGATCGATGACGTGATCGCGGCCTACCGCCCCGGTGTCGACGCGCTGCGCGGCCGGGCCGGCGACATCGTGTCCGAGTTCGAACGCAAGCGGGTCCGGCTGCGGGCCAAGGGCTTCGTTTCAGCAGGCGCGCCGAAGGATCTGGCCCACGACATTGCCAGCCTGCGCCCCCTCACCTCGTCGTCCGACGTGGTCGATCTCGCGCTTCGCAAGGACTGGCCGCTGGAATCGGCAGCCTGGGTCTATCACGCGGCGGGTGCGCGGTTCACCTTCGACCGGCTGCGCTCGATGGGCGGCGAAGTGTCGTCCGACCTGCACTGGGACCGCCTTGCGGTGCGCCGCCTGATCGAGGACCTCTATGCCAGCCAGTATACGGTTGCGGCCTCGGCGATGCGTCATGCCCGCGAATCCGGCGGGGCGCTGGCCAAGGGGATCGAAGAGCCCGGCGGCGACTGGGCGCAGGACGTGATCGAGGCGTGGAGCGTGGCCAATGCCGAGGAGGCGGGCCGGGTCGACGCCGCGATCGAGGAGCTGGACACGACCGGCAGCTGGACGCTGTCGAAACTCGCCATTGCCTCGACCCAGCTCAGGGAAATGGCACAGAACGCCGAGCCGTGAGGCGTCAGGCGATGAGCCGGCGTTTCAGGAAGTCCGTGAAGGCCGCCTCGGCGGCCTTCACCTTTTCCGGGTGGAAGACGAGGCCCGAACCCGGCAGGTGATTGTCCTCGTCGAAGCCGTGCGTCACGCCGCTCCAGACCTGCCAGTCGATCTCGGCCCCCGCGGCGCGCTGGCGCTCGAAGACCGCGACGGACTGGGTTTCGTCGCACACCATGTCGCCCTCGACCAGAATGGCTTCGACCGGGACGCCCCGGGCCCAGTTGCGGATCCGCGAGCGGGCGGGAAAGCCCGAATAGGGGTAGAAGACGAGCGCCGCGCGCACGCCGCGCAAGGCCCGGTGCGGCAGGTGAAAGAGATTGGTCGGGGCCTTGCCGTCGGCCACCAGGGTCAGAAGGTCGAGCAGCGTCCAGGCCCCGTGGCTCCAGCCGGCGATGGCGATGCGGCGCGAATCCACGCGCGGGTCGCGGCGGGCGATCTCCAGAGCCGCCAACACATCGCCTGCCCGTTCCGGCGCGCGCAACCGTGCTCCTGTGCAGACCGTCTTCACTGCCGCCTCATAGTCGATACCGCGCAAGGCGAGAGAATCCGGGGCGATGGCGATGACGTTGTTCGCCGCGGCGAGGCGGCCATAGCGTTCGGTCAGGCCGCGCGGTCCGCCGCAACCATGCAGCAGGATGATCGCGGGGAAGGGCCCGGCCCCCTCCGGCCGGTAGATCTCGGTGTGCCGGCGCAGGCGTGCGGCCAGCGCAACCAGCCTGTATTGCGGGTGATCCGAGAGCAGGCCGCGCGCACGAACCAGCAGAAGGATCGCGGCCATCGCCCCGATCAGTGCGATCAGAACGAGGGCGGCGATCATTCGCCTTCGCCGCGCATCGCCGCGACGACCCGGGCACGGGCGCGCTCGGCGGCCTCGGCGTCATGGCGCATGCGCGGATCGAGGGCGGGCGGGTTGGGTTCGTCGAAAGCGTGGGTCAGCCCGTCCCAGGTCTCGATCCTGACCGGCTGACCCTCGGCGATGGCGGCGGCGGACAGTTCGCGGCAGGGCGTCTTGCGGGCGACAAGGTCGTTGCCGGCAAGGATGATGGACAGCGGGCGCCGGGTATCGAGGCCTTCCCGGTCAGTCCGTGAGGGCCAGCCGCACCAGGGGTAGAAGATGATGGCGCGTTCGACGCCGGGAAGCGACGCGGCCGCGCCGTCGAGGGCGGGAATGGCCGCTTCCTGAGCCTCGAATCCGAGCGCATCGAGAATCGTCCAGCCGCCATGGCTCCAGCCGACCAGTGTCAGGCGATCGCCGTCGATGCGCGGATCGGCGCGGGCAAGCTCGACCGCGGCGAAGACATCGGCGGCGCGCTCCTGGCCCCACAGACGGAAACCGCCGCAGACCTGGGTCATGGCGCCGACGCGGCCGATGCCGCGGGCGCCATTGCTGTCGACGATGACCGCGGCATAGCCGGCCGCGTTCAACGCAGCGGCATAGTCCGCCTGCACCTGGCGCACGCCGCCGCAACCGTGAAACAGCAGCGCCGCCGGCACGGGAGCGTCCGCGCCCTCCGGCATGCGGATTTCAGCATGGCGGGCGAGAAAGTCCGCTTGCGCTTCGAGCGGGCGTTGGGCGATCCCGGCGGCGGTGGCATTGGACATGACACCTGCAAGCAGGATGACGGCGAGGAAGACTGCCGTGCCCAGACCGGTGGCGAGCGGGCCGCGCATCCGAATCAGTGGCGGAAGTGGCGCATGCCGGTGAAGACCATGGCGATCCCGGCCTTGTTCGCGGCTGCGATCACCTCATCATCCCGCACCGAACCGCCTGGCTGGATCACCGCCGTGGCCCCGGCCGCGACCGCAGCCTCGAGGCCGTCGGCGAATGGGAAGAAGGCATCGGACGCGCAGACCGAACCCAGCGTCATCGGCGCGTCCCAGCCGTTTTCCTTCGCCGTGTCCTCGGCCTTGCGCACCGCAAGCCGGGCGGCCTCGACGCGGCTGGTCTGGCCCATGCCGATGCCGGCGGACATGCCGCCCTTCGCGTAGACGATGGCGTTGGACTTGGTGTGTTTCACGACCTTCCAGGCGAAGAGCAGGTCGGCGAGTTCGGCTTCGGTCGGTTCGCGTTCGGTCACGGTCCTGAGATCGCCCAGCCCGACCATGCCGCGATCGCGTTCCTGAACCAGAAGCCCGCCGGCGACACTCTTGGCGGTCCAGCTGGCCTGGTCCGGCGTGGGCATGGAGCCGGTCAGCAGAACACGGAGGTTCGCCTTGCCGGACAGGACGTCGAGCGCAGCCTCGCTCGCCGAAGGCGCGATCACGACTTCAAGAAAGATCTTGGTCAGGGCGTTGGCCGTTTCCGCGTCGATCTCGCAGTTGAACGCCACGATGCCGCCAAAGGCCGAAACAGGGTCGGCGGAAAAGGCGCGTTCATAGGCGTCGAGTGCATCCTTGCCGGTGGCGACGCCGCAGGGATTGGCGTGTTTCACGATCACGACGGCCGGACCGGCCGCGGCATCGAACTCGCTCGCCAGTTCGAAGGCGGCATCGGCGTCGGCGAGATTGTTGTAGCTCAGCGCCTTGCCCTGGATCTGCTTCGCGGTGGCCACGCCCGGGCGGGTTTCGCCGCCGGCATAGAAGGCCGCGGCCTGGTGCGGGTTCTCGCCATAGCGCAACGCCTCGATCCGCTTGCCGCCGAACACCCGGTAGGCCGGCGCGGTCTCGCCGATCTCGTTGGCGAACCAGGTCGACACCGCCGCGTCATAGGCCGCGGTGCGGGCATAGGTCTTGGCCGCCAGCCTGCGGCGCAGATCCAGCGTCGTCGCGCCGGAATTGGACTCCATCTCGGCGAGCACGGCGTCGGCGTCGTCATTGTCGGTGCAGACCGCGACGAAGGGATGGTTCTTCGCCGCCGCGCGCAACATGGCCGGGCCGCCGATATCGATATTCTCGATGCATTCGTCGAACGGCGCGTCTTCGGCAACCGTGCGCTCGAAAGGATAGAGATTGACGAAGAGCAGGTCGATTTCAGGGATGCCGTGCGCGGCCATGGACTCGCGGTCGCCGGCGTGATCGCGGCGTCCGAGCAGGCCGCCGTGGACGCGCGGATGCAGCGTCTTCAGCCGTCCATCCATCATCTCGGGAAATTCGGTGACGTCCGAGACATCGCGCGCGGCGATGCCGGCGGCCTTGAGCGTGTTCAGCGTGCCGCCGGTGGAGAGAATCTCGACGCCGGCGGCCTCGAGCTTGCGGGCGCGGTCTTCAAGACCGGACTTGTCGGACAGCGAGATGAGGGCGCGCCGGACGGGAACGAGATCAATCTGGGTCATGGGGCTCGAATTCACAGAAACGGGAGTTATCGGGAGTATCACCAATGCGGGCGAGCGGCCAAGCGTTCCGCCCGCTTGCTCAGCCGGACTTGCCGGCCGCATTGCCGACCCGGCCGAGCCGCTGGAAGGCCCAGCGCACACGATTGGGCGGACGTTCACCGGCACCATAGGGTTCGGCTTCGCCGGAAATCACCAGCTGGGACGTGCGTTTGGGCGGGGCCGATCCGCCCAGCCAGACCGAGCGCTCGATGCGGACAGGCCCGCCATCGGTGCGGAAGCGCCATCCGTCTCCGGTCGGCAGGACCAGCAGGGCGCTCATCGCGTCGCGCGACAGCGAAGCCCGGACGCCGGGATGCAGGTGGAAGCGAATCGCGAAGCGGATGAGCGCCTCGGGGTCATCGGGCGGTCCGTCCTCGACCGGTCGGGAGAGGGCGTCCTCGCCGCGCAGATCGCCGCCATCGGCGGCCAGGAAGATGCGGCGGCGGTGCATCAGGCCGAAAGCCGCGCGGTAGCCGTCATGACTGGCTTCCAGCCACAGGCCGATCTCCTCCTCGGTGCGGCGCGCCGTGACCTGGCCGGGACCGGACAGGAAGCGCGGTCCAAGAATCCGCTGACCGCGTCCTGGCGGCAGGAGGCGGCAGGAGGAAGTTTCTTCCAGCGTCAGCGTCGAATGTGCAGCCGTCGCGCGAACCACCTGGCGCCAGCTGCGGGGCTGGTCGCCGGACCAGCCGCAATTGACGATCAGGCGCCCGCCCGGTGCGGAGAATTCCATCGCGAGTGCGCTGGCATGGGCGCTCGTGCCCAGCGCGCCGCCCGCAGGCTTGCCGGCGTCGAGGATGACCGTCGCGCCGCCGGCCTCGGAGCGCTGGTAACCGGAATGCGGCGCATAGCCGAAGCTGCGCTGGCCGGTCTTCGATCGTGTCAGGGCAATCTCGATTGCCTTGCGATCGCCCGCCCCGCCGCCATGAAAGCAGGCGAGCCCGCCATCATGCATGCGGAAGAAACGCGTGACCGGGGCGATGCGGTCGATGGCCCGGCGAACCGGTTCGGGCAATGTCTGGTTGGCCGCTTCCGCCGCTGCGTCGAGCGTGACCAGATCGATCATGGTGTCGGCGGCCGCCTGCGGCGCCCGGCTGACATGGCCCCCGTCGGCGAAGATCTGGCGTTCGATTTCCCGGATCAGCATGGCGAGGCCCGCCGCCCCGGCGGGGCCGCGATCGCCGAGACAGATTCCCCCGAGGGAGAGTGCCCAGGCCGCTTTCAGGCGCGGGCGTCCATCGCTGGCCATCCCTGCGGTACGCCTGAGATGGCGCAACTGACGGTCGAGCGAGGCAAGACGCTTGCGGCCGGCTTCGCCCGCGAACAGGATGTCGCCGGCCTCGAGCCACTGCGCGATCCGTTCGGGCAGAACGTCCGGCGACCAGGAAAAGCTGTTCCAGCCGCCCAGGGTCCCGATCCAGCTGTCGACCAGCTGGCAGGCTCGGTCCGGCGCGTCGGCGTCGGCGCAGGACAGAAGATCGCGCAGCCAGTGAAAGCCGTGCAGCTGGGCCGCGAATTCGCGCGATGGCAGGGGGCGGGCCCACGGAGACGGGGTCTCGTCGTCTACCGTCAACGTGTCGCCGCAAAACACGAAGCGACCATCGAGAATGGCCGAACCGCGAGCCGTGTCCGGTGTGCGCAGGCGCGGCGGCCGGGTCTCGATGCGCGGCGCGGATTTTCCCGGGACGAGTGCCGCGCGCAGCGGCGGAATCGCATGAAGCGTGTCGGAAAGCTCGCGCCGCATGGACAGCGAAACCGCGTCCGCGACGTCCCGGAACCCGATGCGCCGGACCATGCCGGATCAACCGCCGCGCAGGGCGGCGATATTGCCGGCATAAGCCTCCGGGCCGCCCTTGAAGACGGCGGTGCCGGCGACGAGCGCATGCGCGCCGGCGTCGCGGCATTGCCGGGACGTGTCCGGATTCACGCCGCCATCCACCTCGACAAGCGTGCCGAGACCCATGGCGTCGATCCGCGTGCGCAGGGCGGAAATCTTCCTCAACTGGCTGTCGATGAAACTCTGACCGCCGAATCCCGGATTGACGCTCATCACAAGGATGACATCGAGCTCTTCGAGAACGTAGTCGAGCACGGCTTCCGGCGTTGACGGATTCAGCGCGGCTCCGGCTTTCGCGCCCGTGGCGCGGATCGCCTGAACCGTCCGGTGAAAGTGCGGGCCGGCTTCGGGGTGAGCGGTGATGATGTCGGCACCGGCGTCGCGGAAGGCCTCGATATAGGGGTCCACCGGCGTGATCATCAGGTGCACGTCGAACGGCTTCCTGGTGTGCGGGCGAAGCGCCTTGATGACCGACGGGCCGATGGTGAGATTGGGAACGTAATGCCCGTCCATCACGTCGATATGGATCCAGTCGGCGCCGGCCGCGTCAATCGCGCGGACTTCCTCGCCCAGACGGGCGAAGTCGGCGGAAAGGATCGACGGGGCGATCAGCGCGCTTTTAGCCATGGCCAAGGGGCATAACAGCGTGGATCAGACGGGGCAAGCGGCGGGCGTATCCCCGCCTGCATCACGCTTTCCGGCGGGTCAGCCGGGCAATGAAAAACCCGTCGATTCCATTGCGGTTGGCCCACATGTCGGGGGTCAGGCGAATGCTGCCGTCCTTCCGGACGGCTTCGCGCAGACCGGGCAATTCCTCCGGCTTTACCGGGTCGAGCTTCAAGCCTGGCAGGGCTGCGAGAATCCGCCTCAGCCAGAACTCGCCCTCCTCGGGCTGCAGCGAGCAGGTGCAGACCACCATGCGCCCGCCGGGCTTCAGATTGGCGAAGGCGGCCTTGACCAGATCGTCCTGGATGGCCGCCAGCGATGTCACGTCTTCGGGCGACTTCGCATAGGCGACATCAGGACGGCGCCTGAGTGTTCCGGTCGACGAGCAGGGCGCGTCGACGAGGATGGCATCGAAGGGCTGCGGAGCTTTCCACGTGCGCCCGTCGGCGGCAACGCATTCGGCCTTCAACCCGGTTCGGGCGAGATTCTCCTCGACCCGCTTCAACCGTTTCGGCGAGGCATCAAGCGCCGTCACGATCGCGCCCGTTGCCGCGAGTTGCAGCGTTTTACCGCCCGGGGCCGCGCAGAGATCGAGCACACGCTCGCCCGTCTTAGCGCCTAGCAGGAGTGCCGGCAGGGCCGCACCGGCATCCTGCGCCCACCAGGCCCCTTCGGCATAGCCAGGCAGGGTGGTGATGTCGCCGATTCCGGCCTTGCGCAGCGTGCCGGTCGACAGGACTTTCGCCTCGAGCGTTTCGGCCCATTTTTCCGCATCTGCCGCGACCCTGACGGTCAGGTCGAGCGGCGGATCACGGGTCACGGCCTCGGCGATCGCGGCGGTGCGCTGTATGCCATAGGCCTTCGTCCAGCTTTCCATGAGCCAGCGCGGCAGATTTTCGGTCACGGGAATGCGGTCGGCCGCGGTGCGGCCGGCTGCGGCCACTTTCCGGAGGACGGCATTGACCATGCCGGCCAGGCGTTCGGTCGCCTTGTTCTCCTTGGCGATCGCCACGGACGAGGATACGGCGGCATGGGCCGGGGTGCCGAGCCAGAGCATCTGGGCAGCGCCGACAAGCAGGATGGTCCGCCCCAGCGCGGCATTGTTGGGCAGCGGGCGATTGAGAAAGCGGGCAATCAGCGCCTCGGTCTGGCCGGCGCGGCGCAGCGGCGTCGCGGCCAGTTGGCGCGCAAAAGCGCGGTCGCGCGCCTCCATCACGCGCATTTCGGGCGTGTTGTTCAGCGCGGCATCGAGCGCGCTCCGGCCGGCCATAACGGCATGGACGGCGGCGATCGCCGCGCGCCGGGCTTCCAGTCCTTCACTCATGCCAGTGTTTCTCTCATGGCGGCGGCGTTAGCATGCGCGTGCGCCCTTGGACAGAGAGGCACGCACGGCCTATCTCTTTGCGCATGACGCACACGCCCGAGAATGCCGCCCCCGGAAAGACGCTGAGCCCCGCCGCGATCCGCGCGCTGGAGGAAGCCGAGACACGCCGCAAGGCCGAAACGGAAGCCGCCGATCGGGTCTCCGAGGAGGGCGGGCCGAAGGGGCCGGAACCGACCCGCTATGGCGACTGGGAACGCAAGGGCGTCGCGGTGGATTTCTAACCGCGCCGGAATTAACCCTATCGCCTTCGCCCGCAAAGGGAATCCGCTTCGCGACGGGTTAACGCGCTGTTAACGTCTGGACCATGCGCCAGATCCTCGCCTGTCTCATTGCCCTGATCGCCCTCGCCGCGCCGGCCGCGGCTCAGCCGGGCTATCTCGCCGGCGGACCGGACGGGGATCGTCCGGACTATCGCGGCGGCGGCGGCGACGCCCCGCCCGGAACGATCGAGATCTGGGATGGCGAAAGCTGGCGGCCCTACGCCTATTGCCAGAGCAATCCATGTGGCGGCTACAATGCTGACCGCTATCGCCGCGACGAGCGCCGCAGCACGAATGTGCAGACCTATGCGCATCTCGAAGGCCGCGACTACACCTATGCCGATTGTCCGGCGGGAACCGAGCCAAGCGTTGGCGATGACGGCGAACGCATCTGCCTGCGCCGGTCGGGGCGCGTGACCACGCGAGACGACCTGCCGCGGCACGCACCGCGCTATGAAGAGCGCGGCGGCTATCGCGAGACCTATGACGAACGGCGCTACAGCTATCGCGACGAGGCAAGCTATCGCCATCGCGAGACCTATCGCCCGCCCGCCTCGCCGTGCGAGACCCGCCAGCGGGACTGGAGCGGCTGCTATCAGAGCCGGGAATGGACCGACTATCGGCGGACCGAGTCCCGCGGCGACATCGATCTGCGCGTCTATCCGCGCGAATGGTACGGCCAGGATGGCCGCTACTGGCGCGAGGTCCCCGGATCAGGCGGCCGCTCGGGCTGCGCCTGCGAGGGTTACTCGCGCGACCGGCACTATTCGGAGTGCGGCCACTACGATCACACCACGCATTACGATGGCGGGTACGGCTATTACGACGACGGTCTGGCCTGGTCGTATTTCGGGGCGAGGTCCGGGGCGTATTACGGCACGGCCGGCGGCGGCGGGTACCACCGCGAACTCGTCCTGCCGAGCGCCGGAGCGCGCGCCCGCGCCTTTGCCGGCGCGGGAGCGGGCGCCGGGGCCAGTGCAAACGCCAATGTCAGCGTGAACACGCGGGTGAATACCGGCGTGCATGTCCGCGTGGGTGGCGGCGGAGGCTGGCGCGGCGGCCATGGTGGCGGCGGCTGCCGCTCAGGCTGCGGCCATGGTGGTGGTCACCACTAGTCTGAGGTCTGATGGGGTCCCCATGAGCATGGGGGGCTGAAGCCCGCACCAGGGTTCGGATTCCCGCCTTCGCGGGAATCCCATGGCAGTTAATTGCCCAATGCTTCGGCGATTTCCGCATTGATGGCGTTTGCCGCGGCGACCGGATCGGGCGCTTCCGCGACCGGCCGCCCGACCACGACATAGTCCGCACCCATCCGCATCGCTTCGCCCGGCGTGGCGACGCGTTTCTGGTCGCCTGCGTCTGCGCCGGCGGGCCGTACACCGGGCGTGGCCAGCAAGAAGCCGCGGCCGAACCGCTTGCGGATTTCCACGGCCTCCAGAGGGCTGGCGATGATGCCGTCCATGCCAGCTTCGAGCGCCTGCTCGACGCGCCGGAAGACGAGGTCGCGCGCCGTATAGGCGTAGCCCATCTCGGTCAGCATCGCGTCGTCATAGGCGGTAAGGACCGTCACAGCCATCAGGTTGAGATCCGGGTCGCCGGCCTTGCCCTGCACCGCAGCGCTCATGATGTCGGGTTCGGCGTGGATGGTCAGCATGTCCCCGCCGGCGTCAGCGATCGAGCGCGTCGCCCGCTCGACCGTCTTCGGGATGTCGTGAAGCTTCCAGTCGAGAAAGGTCTTCTTGCCCTTCGCCCTGAGGCGGGCGGAGAGGTCCATCGCGCCGAGGGGAAAGAGCTGGAGGCCCAGCTTGAACCAGGAAACCGCGCCATCAAGGCGCGCGGCGAGCGCTTCGGCATCCGCGAGACGCGGGACGTCGAGGGCAACGATCAATCGGCTGTCCATGAGACGGGCCGTTTACCCCGCATCGCGGGCGATGAGCAAGCGCAAACCGAGTCCGCCGAATGCCGTGGCGGCCACGGCATTGAGTGCGCGCCGCCAGGCCGCCGACCGCTCAAGCCGGGACCGGGCGGCACCGGCCGCCAGAACCACCGTCAGGAGGACCAGATCTCCGATCACGAAGAAGATCCCCGCCAGCGTCAGCATCTGGATCCAGACCGGGCCGATCTCCGCATTGGTGAATTGCGGCAGGAAAGCCATGTAGAAGAGGCCGACCTTCGGGTTGAGCAGATTAGTCAGGAAACCGCGGCGGAAGGCGGGCCACATGCCCTTCGCCGCACGGCCCTCGGGCAAGGCATCCAGCTTGCGGATTGTCTGGATGGCGAGCCAGACGAGATAGGCCCCGCCAACCCAGCGCACGACGGTCAGGGCGTGTTCCGTTGCCGCCAGCATGGCGGAGAGACCGAGGACGGTGGCGAGCGTCCAGCTCGCGGCGCCGAGATTGATCCCGGCCACGGCCATCAGGCCCGCGCGCCAGCCCTTCGAGGCGGTGGTCGCCAGCGTGAAGGCCATGTCGGGGCCGGGCGCGATCGCGAGCGCGAAGGCACCCGCGAAAAAGAGCGGCAGGAGTCCGAGGTCGAGCATTTCTGCAGGAGCGCATGCGCGGCGGATTCGGGCAATCCGGATCTTGCGCGACGCGAGATCACATTGCGGAGAGGTTCAGCCGCGTTCACCGAACAGGGCGGTTCCGACCCGGACCGAGGTCGCGCCGAAGCGGATGGCGGTTTCGAAATCGCCGCTCATGCCCATGGACAGCTTTTCAACCCCGCAGGCCCGGGCGAGATCCGCCAGCAGCGCGAAATGCGGGCCGGCCGGCTCGCCGACCGGCGGAATGCACATCAGGCCGTCGATGGCGAAGCCGTATTCGCGGCGCATGCGCGCAATGAATCCCGCCGTCTCCTGCGGGGGGATGCCGGATTTCTGGTCTTCCTCGCCGGTATTGACCTGGATGAAGAGGCGCGGGGTGCGGCCCTGCTTGCCGATTTCCTTGCGCAGCGCCCTGGCGAGGCTGTCACGGTCGAGCGTCTCGATCACGTCGAACAGGGCAACCGCATCGCCGGCCTTGTTCGATTGCAGCGGGCCGACAAGGCGCAATTCGAGATCAGGATAGTTTGCGCGGCGCCCGGACCAGCGCGCCTGCGCTTCCTGCACGCGGTTCTCGCCGAATATGCGCTGACCGGCCGCGAGCATGGCGTCGACGCGGTCGTCCGGCTGGACTTTCGAGACGGCGACCAGCGCGATATCGCTCGCGCTGCGCCGGGCGGTTTGCGCGGCGGCGGCGATGCGCTGCAGGATGGCGGTGCGGCGCTCCGCGATTTCGGCGGCAATATCGGGGACAAGATCGGTCATGACGGGCGGGTGGTATGACGCAGGCCGGGCGCTGGCAAGGGCCGCGGCGCGCGTGGCGCGGCGCACGCCCGGCCCGTTGCCTCCATTGATCGTGCTGACCGATCCGCGCCGTTATCCCGATATCGAGGCGTTTGCCGAATCGGTCCCGTCCCGTTCCGTGCTGGTCCACCGGCATTTCGGCCGCCCGGAGGCCGCACGCGAGGCGCATGCGCTGCGCCGCATCGCCGACCGGAAGGGACTGATCCTCCTGATCGCGGCTGACCCGGCGCTGGCGCTGCAGTGCGGTGCGGACGGCGTACACTGGCCGGAGCGCCTAGCCGGGCAGGTTCGCCTGCGCCATCCGGCGGGGATGTGGCTGACCCTGTCCGCCCATTCGCGCGCGGCGGCGGAACGCGCAGCACGGCTGGGTGCGGACGCGGTGCTGCTGTCGCCGGTCTTCCCGACGCTGAGCCCCGGGGCGGGCAGATCGCTCGGCCTCTGGACGGCCGGTGCGATCGCCCGGTCGGTCGCCGCTCCGGTCTACGCGCTCGGCGGGATCACGCCGGAACGGGCGAGACGGCTGACGAATCTGGGATTTTCGGGGATTGCCGCCGTCTCGGCGGCGCAGTGAAATCCGGGCAATAAAAAACCCGGCACGCAGGCCGGGCACAGGACGGGAAATGCCCGCCGCTAGAAGCGCAGGGCGGATTCGAACTTGACCTCGGGCGCGCGCTCATTGTCGGCCAGCGTGCCGGTCAGCAGGTCTTCCTGCGCCGTGAACCGGACCGCGCCACCGAAGCGGAAGCGTTCGCCAACATTGACGAAGGCCCCGGCCGAGAAGCTGTCGAGGTCGTAGCGTTCGTTCGGATCGTTATCGAGTCCCAGGGTAAAGCCCCAGCGCTCGGTCGCGTTGAATTCGAACTGCGTATCGGGATTGTCGAAGGCCACGCTCGGCACGTTGTCGGACGTGGCGAAGGTGAAGGCCTCATACCAGGGCTGGACCGCCGCGGACCCGGTTTCGCTGGTCTGTTCCTGGAAGGCAAAGGCCGACGGCGCCGTCACGCAAAGCGTTGCGGCGGCGAAAACACTTGCCAAACCAATGTGGTAGACCCGATTGGTCACGGTATTGATCCCTTCCAGCTGGTCAATATAGCGAGTTGAACGGATGAATCGAAGCCCTTTTCAGAGATAGAACGACTCTCGCCGGAAAGTGTTGCGCAGAATCCATGCTCCCCGTCGCGGGGATCAGTAGCGCAGCCCCGTCTCGAACAACAGGCTGACATCGTCGCGCCCGCCTGCCTGTCGCTGTCCGGGGCCGCCTGGCAAGGCGAATCCGGTCTCTTCCCGTCGCAGGGCCGCACCGATGAGGCCGTGGTCCCCGACGAGCCGCGAGACGCCGATCTGAAACGCGCGCTGGGATTCGTGGATCCGGCTGTCGTCGGACAGGCCGGCCTCGACGGCGATGCGCCAGGGACCGAAATCCCGGGCGAGGCCCGCGGACAGCGCGGAATAGCTTTCCGCGTCGAGCGCCGAAGCGCCGAACAGCCAGTCGCCGCGTTCGACACGCATGCCTGCCTGCACCGCGGTGTAGCCATTCGGTGCTGCCGGGTCCGAAGGATCGGCGGTCAACAGCGAGACTGCCGCTTCGATGCGGGTGTCTCGTGAAAAGGTGTGATCGAAGGAGACGGCGATCTCGGCGGCATTGTCGAGCCGGTTGCCCGCCAGCGCCGTCACGGGCGTGCCCGTTACGGACACGGCCTGCCGGCCCCGGACGCAGACATCGACACCGCAGCCCCGGGTCTCGGCGGCGAAAGAGGCCGAAAGACGCAAGCCGACGATGCGCTGGCTCTGCACCGCGATGCGCGGCCCGAAGCCCGAGGCGTCATTGACGGTCCGGATCGCCGCATGGCCGCCCGGGTCGAGCGCGCCGGCATCGAGGGCGAGACTGCGCATGGCGGTGACGGCGGGAATCGCTTCCATCGCCGCCGCGCCCGGCGTCAGGCCGGCCCGGAACTCGCCCCAGCCGCCGCGCACGAAAAGATGCGCGCTTTCGACCGCCGTCCGGCCCGGTTCATCCGGCCGGGGTGCCGATACGTATCGACCGGTCGCGAGTGAACGCTGGAGGATCGTGCCCGCGACCGGGCAATCGGCGGCGGCATCGGTGCAGTCGCCCACGCTGTCAGCAAATCCCGATCGGCCATGGTCGCGCTGGGCACGCAGGCGAAAGCGTGCGCCCCATCTCAGTCCCGTGTCGGTGATCGCCTCGGCATCGAGGAAGGCGTCGAGATCGGCGAGAAGGCCGTCATTGATCGCGTCAGTATCGCCCGCACCTGCGGCAAGGGTCAGGTCGAGACCGGTCTCGATCTCGAACGGACCCCATTGTGTGTCCTGAAGCGTGACAGCCGCAGCGGGCGATGGCGTGGCCGCGAGGACTGTCGAGAGCAGGAAGGCGGAGTATAAAACTGCCGTCGTCCGCTTCATGGTCGCTCGCGGCCTCACCGGTCGGCCCCGTCCCCCCGGACGTTCCGGCACGAAAACACGCCAGCACACCCCCTCCGGTCAAGCGGCGGTGCCATGAAATGCGGCAGGAAGATGGCCGCTGTGTCGTTCCCGCCACAGATGCAGTTGGCCGCGTCGAACACATCGCGGCGCTGGCACTGAACCGATTGCATGTTATAGAGCGGTCCCGTCTTGCGGCGCCGCCGCGTTCCATGCTCTGGTTTCGCGCCGTTTCAAGGAGCCTTTTCACGATGCCTGTCCGTCAGCCGATCCTGTGGGCGATTCTCGCCTCGATTCTCGTCCTTTCGCCGGCCTGTTCCTCGCTTGGCGGAGGCGGTGACAATGCCGAGTCGGAGGGCCGTGGCGGGCTTCGCATCCCGAGTTTTGGCGGCGGCGGCAGCGATGAAGTCGCCGGCATTGGCGTCAATTCCTATCTGTGGCGCGCCAGCCTCGACACGATCAACTTCATGCCGCTGCAGGAAGTCGATCCGTTCGGCGGTGTCATCATCACGGACTGGTACGCCAATCCGGAGTTCACGACCGAGCGTTTCAAGGTCACGGTCTATATCCTCGACACGCGGCTTCGCGCCGACGCGCTATCCGTGCGCGTCTTCCGCCAGGAGCAGCAGGAGAACGGCAGCTGGATCGATGCCGCCGTGAGTCCTGAAACCGCCGTTGAAATCGAGAACGCGATCCTGACCCGTGCCCGCCAGCTGCGGATTTCCAATCTGGAAACCGAATAGTCCGGCGCCGGATCTCCGGTCGCGCCCGACCCGTTGAGGGCGCCCTTGCCATGACCCGATACAATCCCCGCGAGGCCGAGCCGAAATGGCAGGCCGCCTGGGCCGAAGCCGGCGCCGATGCGGCCGCCGACCCGACCACGTCGGATCGCGAAAAATACTACGTGCTGGAGATGTTCCCCTATCCGTCGGGGCGCATCCATGTCGGCCATTCGCGCAACTACACGATGGGTGACGTTGTTGCCCGCTACAAGCGCGCCAAGGGCTTTGACGTGCTTCACCCGATGGGCTGGGACGCGTTCGGCCTGCCGGCAGAAAATGCGGCGCGCGAGCGCGGCGTGCACCCGCGCGACTGGACGCTCGAGAATATCCGCGTGATGCGCGGCCAGCTGAAGCGGCTCGGCCTGGCGATCGACTGGTCACGCGAGATCGCGACCTGCGAGCCGGACTATTACAAACACCAGCAAGCCATCTTCCTGAAGCTCTACGAGCGCGGCCTGGTGCACCGGAAGAAGGCGAAGGTGAACTGGGACCCGGTCGACCAGACCGTGCTGGCCAACGAACAGGTCGTTGACGGTCGCGGCTGGCGGTCCGGCGCGATCGTGGTGCAGCGCGAGCTGGACCAGTGGTTCTTCAAGATCACCGATTATGCCGACGAATTGCTCGAAGGCATCGAAACGCTCGATCGCTGGCCGGAAAAAGTCCGGCTGATGCAGAAGAACTGGATCGGCAAGTCGCGCGGCGCGCGAATTCTCTTTCCCTTCGCCGAGAAGGAAGATGCGCGCCGGTTCGGCTGCGAGGGGATCGAGGTCTTCACCACGCGTCCGGACACGCTGTTCGGCGCCAGCTTCCTCGCGCTGGCCCCCGATCATGCGGTGACCAATGCGCTGGGCGTGGAAGATCCCTCGATCGAGTCCTTCCAGGACTATTGCCGCCGTACCGGCGTCAGCGAGGAAGAGATCGAGAAGGCGCCGAAGCGCGGGCTCGATCTCGGCGTGAAGGTCCGCCATCCGTTCGACGCGTCCTGGGAATTGCCCGTCTGGACCGCGAATTTCGTCCTGTCAACATACGGGACAGGGGCGATTTTCGGCTCTCCGGCCGGGGATCAGCGCGACCTCGATTTCGCCCGGAAATACGATCTGCCGGTCACGCCGGTCGTGCTGCCGCCCCACGCCGATCCGAAGGTGCATGTCATCACCGACGTGGCCTATACCGGTGAGGGAACGCTCTACAATTCGCGCTTCCTCGACGGGCTGACCACCGCCGAGGGGATCGAGCGCGCGATCGCGAAGCTGGAAGAAGCGGGCCTGGGCGAAGGTGCGACCACCTACCGCCTGCGCGACTGGCTGGTGTCGCGGCAGCGTTACTGGGGCTGTCCGATTCCGATCATCCATTGCGACAATTGCGGCGCGGTACCGGTGCAGGAAGAATTGCTGCCGGTGCGGCTGCCCGACGATGTGCGGTTCGACAAGCCGGGCAATCCGCTCGACCGGCATGACGGCTGGCGCCATGTCGATTGCCCGGAATGCGGCGCGCCGGCGCGGCGAGAGACCGACACGCTCGACACCTTCGTGTGTTCGTCCTGGTATTTCCTGCGCTTCACCTCGCCCTGGCGCACCGACATTGCCTTCGATCCCGACGTGGCGAAGGCGTGGATGCCCGTCGACCAGTATGTCGGCGGGATCGAGCACGCCATCCTGCACCTGCTGTATGCGCGGTTCTTCACACGGGCGCTGCGCGATGCCGGCCTGATCGATCTGCCGTCCGGTGAACCGTTTGCCGGCCTGTTCACCCAGGGCATGGTCACGCACCGGACCTACCGCTCCGATGATGGCCGCTGGCTCGGGCCGGGCGAGGTCGAGGAGCGCGATGGCCAGACGGTCGAGATCCAGACCGGCAAGTCAGTGTCGGTCGGCGCGCTCGAAAAGATGTCGAAGTCGAAGAAGAATGTCGTCGATCTCGACGCCTTCATCGAGGATTTCGGTGCCGATGCGGCGCGCTGGTTCGTGCTGTCGGATTCCCCGCCGGAACGCGATGTGGAATACACAGCCGAGGGCGTGGACGGGGTCTGGCGCTTCATCCAGCGGGTCTGGGCGCTGTGCGACGCGCATCCGCAAGGTGCGCCCGCTCCGACGGCAGACGTCCCGGCCTGCGAGGGCGCGGACCTCGAACTGCGCCGCACGGTCCACCGCGCGGTCAAGGATGTGTCCGAGGCGATCGAGGGCTTCCGCTTCAACTCGGCGGTCGCGAGCATTCACGAACTGGTCAACGAGATTCGCCGCCACAAGGGCGAGGACGATGCCGCCCTCGCCGTGCGCGGCGAGGCACTCGGGCTGATGGCCCGGCTGCTCTCGCCCTTCATGCCGCATCTCGCGGAATCCTGCTGGGAACGGATCGGCGGCGAAGGCCTTGTGGCCACGCAGGGCTGGCCCGACTATGATCCCTCGCTCGTCACGGCCGATACCGTTACCCTGCCGGTGCAGGTCAATGGCAAACGCCGCGGCGAGATCGTCGTCCCGCGCGGTGCGCAGGCAGGCGATGTCGAGGCTGCCGCGCTCGCGGAAGCCGGCGTGGCGCGGTCCCTGGACGGGCTCACGGTGCGCAAGGTGATCGTGGTGCCGGACCGGATCGTCAACATTGTCGCGGGGTAGACGCATGCATCGCAGGATCTTTCTCGCCGCCGCCCTGGCGGCCAGTGCGATCGCCCTGACCGGCTGCGGTTTCCAGCCGCTCTATGGCGGGCCCTCCGGCGTGCGGCTCGACGGCATTGCGCTCGTTCAGGAGGGCGATCAGCGCATCGATTACCTGCTGCGCGACGAACTGCGCAATTCCTTTCCGGACGATGCCGGCCGCTACCGTCTGGTGCTTGAGCCGGCGGATGTGCGAAGGACCGGATCCGGCATCGGGGCCGACGGCATCGCCACGCGTTACGACCTGTTGCTGACAGTGTCCTACCGCATTTACGAGGACGGCAATCCGCAACACGTGTTTGACGGGTCCGCCTCGGGTGCGGGCACCTACAATATTCCGATCCAGCCCTATGCCGCGATTACCAGCCAACGTGAGGGCGAAGAACTGGCCGCCCGTTCGGCAGCGAGCCGCATCACGCTTCAGGTCGCCCGCTTCCTGCGGACCCGCGAAGGCAACTAGATGAAGGCGAGCGCCCGCGAAGCCGCCGGCGCGATAGCCCGCCCGGGCGATTTCCGGGCCTGGCTGATCTACGGTCCCGACCGGGGCCTGGTCCGAGAACGCGCCGCCGAACTGGCAAGGAAACTCCTCCCCGAAGGTGATGATTTCGCGCTCACGCGGCTGACCGAGGACGACATCAAGTCCGATCCCGCGAGCCTGGCCGATGCCATGGCCGCGATGTCGCTGATGGGCGGGGCGCGCCTCGTGGAACTGCGCCTGTCCTCGGGCAGCGCCTCGGCCGCCACCTATCTGAAAGATCTCGAAAAAGGCGAATACCAAGCCGAAGCGCGGCTGATCATCGAGGCGGGCGATCTGAAGGGCGGCGACGCGCTGCGCAAGACGGTCGAAGCCAGCGGTATTGCGCTGGCGGTGCCCTGCTATGCCGACAGCGCGGCCGACACGGCGAGCCTGGTCAACGAAGCGCTGGCCGCCGAGGGGTTGTCGCTCGAACCCGAAGCGCGGGCGCTGTTCGTCCCGCAGCTGGAGGGCGACCGGGGCATTGCCCGATCCGAGATCGAGAAGCTGCTGCTTTACAAGGGATTGCGCGGCCAACGGCCCGAGGGCGACGATCTCGTCACCGCCGAGGACATCCGCGCCATTGCCGCCGCTGGTGGAGACGACGCGATGGACCGGCTGGTCGAGCCCGCCCTGGCAGGCGATGTCGGCGCCGCCGATCGGGCCTATGCGCGGCTGCTGGCGGCCGGGGACAATCCGGTCGGCATATTGCGGGCGATCCAGCGGCGACTCGACCTGATCGGGGAAGCGCATGCCGGGGGCGGTCCCGCGGCGGCCCAACGGTTCGGCGCACCGCGTTTCGGACCGGCTCAGGCGATTTTCGGCCGCCAGGTCGAGATCTGGCGCACGGCGGGTTTCGAGGCGGCGCGGGAAGCGGCGCTCGATACCGAACGCGCGGTCAAGTCGACCGGCAGCCCGGCGGAAAGCCTCGTCGGCGACCTGATCCTGAAACTGGCGATGCGCGCGGCGCGGCGGCGCTAGGGCTTTTCCTGCAGACCCGAGACGGCCTTCATCAGAAGGGTTTTCGGCGTCAGTTTCGCGATCGCGATCGTGATCTTGTTCGATACGCCGGTCACGACGACGCGTTTCTTCCTCTCGAACCCGTCCATGCCGATGCGGGCGACATCTTTCGGCGTCATCATTCGCGACGCCTTCAGAAGCTTCGAGCCCTCCATGTCGGCCTTTTCCTGGAATCCCGACCAGGTCGGGCCCGGACAAACCGCCGTGACGGTCACACCCTTCGGCTTCATTTCCACATGCAGGGCTTCCGAGAGGGACAGGACGAAGGCCTTCGTCGCGTAATAGGTCGCCATGCCCGGACCCGGCAGGAAGGCGGCGGTCGACGCGATATTGATGATGCCGCCGTGCCCGCGCGCAACCAGACCTGGCGTGACCGCATGCGAGAGCGCGGTCAGCGCCCGGACATTCAGATTGATCATGTCCGTCAGTTTTCCGGGGTCAGCCCGGTCGAAGGGTTCGAGATCACCAAAACCGGCATTATTCACCAGGAGATCGACGGTCAGCCCCGCCCCGTGGACGGCGTCGATCAGCGTCTTGGGTCCATCCGCCGCGCCGAGATCGGCGGGGAAGACATGCGCCCCGGCACCCTGCCCGCGCAATTCTTCGGCGAGGGATTGGAGCTTGTCTGCGGAGCGCGCCGCGAGAACGAGATCGTAGCCGCGCCCGGCAAGTTCGCGGGCGAAGGCCTCACCGATCCCCCCGGATGCGCCGGTGACGAGGGCCAGCGGCCGGGTCATGCGATCCCGTCCATGAAGGTGGCGAGCGCGACGTCCTTCTCGGTGACGCCGGAGGCGTCATGTGTGGCCAGTGTGACATCTACCTTGTTGTAGACATTGAACCATTCGGGATGGTGGTCCATCTGGTCGGCCTTCAGCGCGACGCGGGACATGAAGCCCCAGGCGGCGTTGAAATCGGCGAATTCATAGACTTTGCGGATGGCGTCACGGCCATCGACGGCGCTCCAGCCGGAGAGTCTGGCCAAGGCCTCGTTGGCCCCGATGCGGTCGGTCATGATTATCGCTCCCTTTACCCTGTTTGACGAAAAGCTGGCGGCTTCCCCCCGCCGGGGCAAGGCATCAGCGCAATTTTAACCGGTCCGGATGCAGGCTCCGCTCTCCTTAAATGGGAAAGGAGGGCGTCATGACACGCTTTCTCGTCTCCGACAGCAATCCGGACGGGCGCAAGCTCGAGGACATCCTGCTCGACCTGCGTTCGGATGTTCTGAAGCGCTGCACCAAGATCGCCGAGGACCACCGGCCCGAGGCACTGCACGTGCTGGCGAACAATGTGAAGGTGCTCGAACACCTCACGGCCGCCATCGAACTGGCGCAGGATTCAACCACGCTACTCGACCGCGCCTTCGGCCCGTCGGAAGCCCGCCATGGCGGCCCGCCGCGGATCGGCGTGGCTTAGGGCAAACTCACTCCGCTGCGGTCAGGCCCAGCGCGTCGAACATGCCGGTATCGGCCGACAGGTCCGGATTGGGCGTGGTCAGCAATTCCTCACCGACGAAGATCGATCCGGCACCCGCAAGGAAGCAGAGCGCCTGAAGCTCGCGGCTCATGCCTTCGCGCCCGGCCGACAGGCGCACGGTCGATTTCGGCATCATGATCCGCGCCGCCGCGATGGCGCGCACGAAGTCGAGCCCGTCCAGCGGTTCGGCATGCGCCAGCGGCGTGCCGCCCACCGGGACGAGGTGATTGACCGGCACGCTTTCGGGATGCGGGTCGAGATTGGCGAGTTCCATCAGGAGACCGATGCGGTCGTCCTCGCGCTCGCCCATGCCGATAATCCCGCCGCAGCAGACCGAAATGCCCGCATCGCGGACCTTGGCCAGCGTGTCGAGCCGGTCGTCATAGGTCCGCGTGGTGATTACCGAGCCGTAGTATTCGCGGCTGGTATCGAGATTGTGGTTGTAATAGTCGAGCCCGGCCGCTTTCAGCGTTTCGGCCTGACCCTCCTTCAGCATGCCCAGCGTGACGCAAGTCTCCAGACCCAGCCCCTTCACGCCTTCGATCATCTCGCAGACCGCCTGCTCGTCGCGCGGTTTGAGGTCGCGCCAGGCCGCACCCATGCAGAAGCGCGTCGCGCCGCCCGCCTTGGCCCGGCTGGCCGCCTCGATCACGTCATCGAGGGGCATCAGCCTGGACGCTTTCAGCCCGGTGTCGTGAAAGGCGGACTGGCTGCAATAGCCGCAGTCCTCGGCGCAGCCGCCGGTCTTGATCGACAGCAGCTGGGATTTCTGCACCGCATTGGCATTGTGGTGCCGGCGATGCACGCTTTGCGCGGCGAAGATCAGGTCGTTAAACGGAGCGCGGTAAAGGGCGGCGGCCTCCTCGCGGGTCCAATTGGTGCGCGGGGTGGAAAGCCGGTCGATGTCGGAAAGGTCCAGAGGCATGTCGAATCCCGTTGAGGTTGACCGGCAAACTAGGCAGGGTGTCTGGCCGCGGCAAGCAATCCGCGCCGCGTTCTGGATCGCGCTGATCGCGATCACCGCGCTGGCCCTGACGCCCGGGCCGGCGATGCCGCCGGTTCTGCTCGGGGCCGACAAGCTGAAGCATATCGCCGCCTTTGCGACGCTGGCGGGGCTCGTACGTCTGGGATGGCCGGGCCTGGCCCTGTGGCTCGGCGCGGCGGTGCTGATGGCGCATGGGGCCTTCATCGAGATCGTGCAGGGCTCGCCCATCCTGCAACGGGAGATGTCGCTGGCCGATCTGGCCGCCGATGCGATCGGGATTGCGCTCGGATTCGCCGCGATCTCGATCTTTCACCGGGTCCGCCGCGCATGACCAGACCGCCCTACAAACCCTTCCATGACGGCCCGCCGCGCTTTCAGGTGGCGCTGCGGCAGATCGAGCCGGAACGCTGGCTCTCGCCCGACCCGGACGCCCACTGGCTGCCGGAGAAGAACCGCCGGCTCGATACCGATCCCGAGCGCTATTACCGCGCCAAGCCCGAAGCCGCGCCGGCCGAGGACGAGACGCTGCGCCGGGTCGCCGGGGCGACTGGCCGGAACGCGCCGGACCGGAGCGAGCCGGACCTGATCCGTGCCGGACGGCTGGTCAGCGACGACCTCGTCGTGATGGAGGACAGGGGCGAGGGCTGGACCGCAACCGCCCTGCTCCTGACGCAGCCGACCTTCTTCTCGCTGGAAGACAGTTTCGGGAAGGAGCTGTTCGCGCTGCACACCCCGGTTCCCGGCGGCGTGCCGGGACTGGCCACGAAGATCGCGAAAGTGTTCGACCGCATGCCCGCAGGCGGCGTGTTCGAACGCTTCAACTGGACGGTCCAGATCGGCGACGAACGCTGGTGGCCGCATGGCTCGGCAATGCGCGAACAGTTGAAGGCACTGCCGCTCGAGGACGCCGTCAATCACCTCTATCTGCGGGTCGAGCGCCAGACGCTGGTACGGCTTGAAGAGACCGGCGCGGCGCTGTTCTGCATCCGCATCTGCCTTGACCCGATTGCAACGGCCCTGGCCGACCCGGAAGACCGGGAGGCGTTCGCCAGGAACTGGCGCGCGGCATCGGACGATGCGCTGGCCTACAAGCGCTGGGGCCAGTTCGGCGGCCATGTCGAAGCGGCCCTCAAGGCCCTCGCATAGAAAAAGCCCCGGCGTTTCCGCCGGGGCTTTTCCTGTTCAGGACCGCCTTAGCTGTTCGGCGGCGTATAGTTCGGATCCTCCGGATCGGAGGGATCAGGCTGGCCTTCCACCGGGGGTTCCGTGCCCCAGTGATCGCCGGCCCAGTTCGGCGGCAGTTCGCCGGTCTTGTCGAAGCGGCGGGTCATCGCGATGACAACGCCCGACAGCAGCAGCAGTGCCACGACGTTCGGCAGCAGCATCGAGGCGTTGGCAATGTCGCCAAAGCGCCATAGCCCGTCGACATTGATGATCAGCGTGCCGATGAAGGCGACGGCCACCCAGAGGAAGCGGAAGGGCCGCGCCGCCCAATCGCCGACCAGATAGGTCACCGATTGTTCGGCGTAATAGGACCAGCCGATGATGGTGGTGAAGGCGAACAGGCCCTGGGCCGCCAGGATGACCCATGCACCGCCGAGCATGCCGGTAGAGAAGGCCGCCGTGGTGATGGCCGAAGCTTCGAGCTCGGTCGACATCCAGGCATAGGGCACGGTCGTGCCGTTTGACGGATAGGCCCCCTCGACGACGAGAATGACCAGCGCCGTCATGGTGCAGATGATCATCGTATCGATGAAGACGCCGAGCATGGCGAATTCGCCCTGCTTGATCGGGTTCTTGGTCTGCGCCGCCGCGTGGGCGATCGGGGCCGAGCCCTGACCCGCCTCGTTGGAGAACAGGCCGCGTGCCACGCCGGCGCGGATCGCAGCGAGCACGCCGTAGCCCGCCAGGCCGCCAGCGGCCTGTTGCAGGCCGAAGGCATGGCCGAAAATCTGTCCGAACGCGCCCGGAATGTGGTCGGCATGGGTCACGAGCACGTAGAGCGCGGCAAGGATGTAGGCGCCCGCCATCAGCGGAACGAGATTGCCGGCAACCTTGCCGATCGACTTGATGCCGCCAATGATGACGAGGAAGACCAGCGCCGCGAGGAAGGCCCCGACCGCCCAGTTCGGCAGCGTGATGCCCAGCGTGGTCGCGGCCTCGACGGCCGATTGAGTGACCGAATTGGCCTGCAACGCGCCGCCGGTCACAACTGCCGACAGCAGCGTTCCGAGACAGAAGAGGATGGCGAGCCAGCCCCAGCCCTTACCGAGGCCGTTCTTGATGTAATACATCGGACCGCCATGGAAATGGCCGTCGGGATGCTTCTCGCGGTAGCGCACGGCAAGGCTCGATTCGGCAAAGGCCGCGGCCATGCCGACGATCGCGGTAATCCACATCCAGAAGATCGCGCCCGGCCCACCAAGCGCGATGGCGGTCGCCACGCCGGCGAGATTGCCGGTGCCGACCTGACCCGACAACGCCGTCGAAAGCGCGTTCCAGGGCGTGATCTCGCCCTCCCCGGATCCCTTTCGGCCGGCGCCGAACAGCTCGCCGAAAGCGGGGAAGAGCCGCTTGAGCGGCCGGAATCCCAGCATCAGCATGAAGTAAAGACCCGTGCCCAGAAGGGCGATGGTGATGATGCCGACCGGCAGGATGCGCTGGTCGCCCCAGGTGCCGCCCCACAGAAAGTCACTGAAGGTGGTGGCCGCTTCGAAAAATCCGTCCATGTCTCTCCCCGAGTTTCCCTCGTTTGCGCGCAGCCTAGAAGGCCTGACTCGCGACGCAACGGGTTTTTGCGCCCGCCTTTCCGGCTGCTGACCGCGAATTAAGGTCCGAATCGGATCATCCGGGTCTAGTCTCGTCCCCGACATTTCCTTCTGGAGGGACCGTGATGCGATCCATTCTGTTCGGGGCGGCCGCCCTGCTTCTTCTTGCCGACGGCGCTGTGCGCGCGCAAGACAGCGAAACGCTAAGCGCAAGCCTGCGCAGCGAGATCGTCACGGCCGCTGCCGATGCGGTGGCGGAGAATTTCTATGATTCCGATCGCGGCGCACAGATCGCCGCAGACCTGCGTAACCAGCTGGAATCGGGCGGGTTTGACACTTCCGGTACGGCAGCGGAGCTCGCCGGCGCGCTGACCCAGGCGTTGCGACCGCAGGACAATCACTTTGCCGTGCGCATGGCCCCTCCGCGACCGCAACCGGGCGGCGGCGAGGACGAAGGCGGCGGCGAAGCCGCCTGGCTCGCCGCGATGGCGCGGAGCAATTACGGTTTCCAGGAAGTGTCCATCCTGCCGGGCAATATCGGCTATATCGACATGCGCAGCTTCGCCCCGGCACAGGTCGGCGGTGACACCGCGCTGGCGGCGCTGAATTTCGTGGAAAACACCGATGCGGTGATTTTCGACATGCGCCAGAACACCGGCGGCGCACCGTCCATGGTGCAATTCATCATCAGCCATTTCCTCGACCCGCGCGAAGAGACGGTGATCAACACCTTCGTGTCGAGCGCGCGGGAGTATCCGTCCGAACTCGTGGCGCTGGCCTGGCTGCCGGGCGAATCACGCCCTGAAGTGCCGCTTTACGTGCTGACCAGCGGGCGCACCGGCTCGGCGGGCGAGGCCTTCCCCTATCATCTCCAGGCGATGGAACGCGCGACGATTGTTGGCGAAACCACCTATGGCGCGGGCAATCCGGGCGGCTTTCACCCCTTGCCGGGCGGGCTGGAAATCTTCGTGTCCGATGGCTCGGCGCGCAATCCGATCACCGGCACGAATTGGGAAGGCACGGGCGTGATCCCGGATGTCGATGTGCCCGCCGACGAGGCGCTCGATGCCGCCCTGCTGCTGGCCTATGACCGCATCATCGAAACCCTCGACGACCCGGCGCAGCGCCGGGGTCTCGAATGGGCCGGAGAAGCGATCGAGGCCCGCCGCAATCCGGTGAGCCTGGATGGCGCGCTCGCCTATGAAGGCGTTTACGGTCCGCGGCGGGTCTATTTCGAGGACGGGGCGCTATTCTACCAGCGCCAGGGCGGGCCGGCCCTGCGGATGCTGCCGCTCGGCAATGACCGTTTCATGCTCGAAGGGCTCGACGATCTCCGCGTGGTGTTCAGCCGCGACGGCGATGCCGTGACGGGCATGACGCTCCAGTCGCTCGACCGGCCTGACAGCGCGTCACCGCGCACCGAATAGGATCATTCCGGAACGATTTCGATCGCAAACACGCCCCAGACCCAGTCGTCGTCATTCTGACCGGCCAGCGTGGCATCGTCGTCGCGCGGCCAGACCAGCATGGCAGGTCCGTAATCCCCAATCGTCAAGGGCGCACCGTCACGCGTCAGCGCAAGGATGACGCCTCGGCTGCGCAGATCCGCGACAGGAATGAAGCGCTGATAGCCGTCGAAAGCCGAGACAATGGCGCGTTCGCCGTTCGCCCCGGCCGCGCCGAGAACGGCGCTTAGACGTGGACCGGTGAAGGTGTGCGCGGCACCGCCGAGGGGATAGCGCACGACGATCTCATTCTGTTCCAGCGCCAGAAGCTCGGCGCGCGTGAAGCTTCGGGCCTCGTCGAACGCCATGTCGTAACGCGCGAACAGGGGTTCGCGGTCCGCCTCCATGGCGCCCCGATTGGTGTCCGTCACATCGCCATGGACGGTGAGCATCACCGGGTCGGGGCCGGACGCGAGGGAATCGCCGGCCGAACAGGCGGCCAAGAATCCGGCGAGCAGCGTGATCAGGATCGTACGGAGCATGATGGACCTCGCTTCCAGCCAACGCCCATCCTAGCCCGGCCCGTCATTCCGGGGAACGCCCGGCATCCCGCAAGCGTTCAGGCGTTTGGAGCCGCGCCGCGACACAGGACATCCGACATGAAACAGACCGTCAACCGACAGGAAATCCAGCAATTGCTGACCGATCCGGGTTATTCTGCAGACGACCGGGACGAAAGGCTGAAGCAGGCCCTGACGGTGTTGTCGAGCGAGGAGGCAGACGCCGGAAACCCCGATGGGGAACGCTCAAAACTGATTGCGGATATCCGGCGGGAAATCGACCGGCAGGCCATCGATCCCGGCGAGCGGTCCGGAGACCGCTGACGTCAGAACGCTGCCTCGAACGCAAGCGGGCCACCCCGGAAGGGCGGCCCGCTGTCTTTCGGGAGAAAAGTGCGGTCAGGCCAGGTAGCTGACCGCCTGGTTGGCAACAACGGCGACCGCGATCGCGACGAAGGCCGTCAGCGCCGCGCGGTGAATCCAGCGCTGGGTGCGGCTGCGGTCTTCGCGCGGCACCGGAAATTTGCGTGTGGGGTGCATCGGTTCGTGCGCGGTCATCGGGGGCGAGTGGGTTTGTTTCATGTCGGTCATGGTCATCGTCCTTTTTCTTTTGGGGGAGGTGAGCGGCCGGACGGGCCGGACGCCCGGTATGGAACGTGGGACGGGGGGAGTGGGTTTCAAGACCAGAACAGCCGAAACGGGAGGTTTCCATGCCCCGCCCTGCAGTCCTCGTCCTCGCTGCGGTCGCCGCCCTTCCCGCGGCCGCGCTCGCCCACGCCGCCCGGGCCGATGATCCCGTTGCGATGCGGGTCCAGGTCGAGCACCCCGTGGCCAGCGCGCAGCTGTTGCGCGCGGACGGCTCGCCCGCCGGCGAGGCGATTTTCACCGAAACGCCCAATGGCGTACTGATCGAGGCGGAGCTGACCGGTCTGCCCGCAGGCGAGCACGGCTTTCACATCCACGAGACCGGATCCTGCAGCCCGGACTTCACCGCCGCCGGTGGCCACATGGCCGCCGGGACGGACGAGGCAGTACACGGCTTCGAACGCGCGGCAGGGCCGCATCCGGGTGACATGCCCAACATCCACGTGCCGGAGAGTGGCGCGCTCCACATCGAGGTGCTCAACGCCCGTATCAGCTTCGACGGCGACAACGCCCTGTTCGACGCCGACGGCTCGGCCCTGATCCTCCATTCCGGCGCCGACGATTACGAGACCCAGCCCTCCGGCGCGGCGGGTGAGCGCATCGCGTGCGGGGTGATCGAAAGGGAGGTGTAGGCTAGCCCGTGCGGGTCTTGCCGCGAGGCAAGGCCTTCGCCTCCTTGGCCAATTCCTGGATTGCCGCGTCGGCTTCTGCATGGCGTTCCAGCTTGCGTTGCCGGTTGAACGCTACGTACGCCCCTTCCGCGATGCGATCGGCTTCGGAACGCTGTATGCGGCCTCCGCCCTCGAGAACGGCACGGCCAAGCTGTTTCAATTGTTGATCGAGCAGAGTTTCGGCATCCGCCATCACCACGATCCGGCCGAGGTCGAGCTGGTCCTCGAAAATGTCCAGGAGGATGGTGGTCAGCCGGTTGAGTTCGCGGATTTCGGACTCGCCGAGATAGTTCTTGGATACTGTCACATCAGCCTTGCGGATATTGTCCTTCGGCCAGGTCTGCAGTCCCATATTCGGCGCGTCGGGATCGGCGCGCTCCGCAATCAGTTCGGACGGCGTCTTCGACGTGACGGCGAAAACCAGTTTTGCCTGTGTATGCTGATAGAATGTCAGGGCCGCTTTCGATGACGGCTCGTAATCCTGACACATGGCGCAGATGCGCTTCAGCTCCCGGTAGACATTCGCCTCGTCCGACCGAATGTCGCGGATGATCTCGCGCAGTTCGGCGACGCGGTCGGTTTCCCCAGGACGTTTCAGCCTCTGCGCGTCGACGACGAAACCCTGTTTCGCGAACTGAACGAGGATGCCGGTCGCCCAGCGGCGGAAGACGGTCGCCTGAGCCGAAGACACGCGGTAGCCGACCGAAATCACCATATCGAGGCTGTAAAGCGTTGTCGGTTTTGAGGAATTGGCAATGTGCATTTTTTGCACATTGCTATCCTCGTCGAGTTCACCCTCGGCCAGAATATTGTTGATGTGTTTGGTGACGACGCTTCGCTCACGCCCAAACAGCTGCGCGATCTGGGCCTGTGTCATCCACAGGGTTTCGCCTTGATAGCGGATGTCGAGCCGGAATCCGTCCTTGCCGCCATAGACGAGAAACCGGTCGCCGGTTTCCTCGTCCTCGATCAGGCGCACAGGCTTGTCTTCGCGCGGCATTCGTCACTCCGAATCCAGATCCGGAACATTCTAGCAACATCGTCGATGATTGGGAAATGGCGCACCCAAGAGGATTCGAACCTCTGACCTTTGCCTTCGGAGGGCAACGCTCTATCCAGCTGAGCTATGGGTGCGTTGATGCTTCCCATACAGGGCTTGCGCGCCGCGTTCAATGCGCCCATTCCCGTGATGCGCACTTCAGCCATGCTTGGGCGACCGAATGGACGCTGCCCATCTCCTGCTTCTCGTGGCCGCCGGCCTTGTTCTCCTCGCCATTGGCGGGGCGGCGCTGCTGCGTCTGGCGGGCGCGCCGCTCCTCCTCCTGTTTCTCGGGATCGGCATGCTGGCCGGCGAGGAGGGGCCGGGCCGGATCATGTTCAACGATTACGGGGTCGCCTATGCGGTCGGCTCGCTGGCGCTGGCGCTGATCCTGTTCGATGGCGGGCTGGGGACGAGCCTGAGGCGCCTCAAGGGCGTGCTGCGCCCGTCACTGTCGCTGGCCACGGCGGGTGTTCTGATCACCGCGGCGGTGACAGGCATTGGCGCGCACTACCTGTTCGGGCTGACCTGGGTGGAAAGCCTGCTGATGGGCGCGATCGTGTCGTCGACCGACGCCGCAGCGGTGCTGATGCTGATCGCGGGGCGCGAACTGAAGGCGCGGCCGCGCGTCGCCACCACGCTGGAAGCCGAATCCGGGTTCAACGACCCGATGGCGGTGATCCTCGTCACCGCGCTGGTCGCCTGGCTGGGCGCGGGCGAGGCGCCGAACCCGGTTTGGTTCGGCATCGGCATTGTCTGGTCGCTCATCGCGGGCGGTCTGATCGGCTGGTTTGGCGGGCGCGGCATCGCTGTTCTCGAGCGGCGCATGGGTCTGCCGCTCGGCCTCTATCCGATCTTCGCGGCCGCTGCGGCGGTCTTCCTGTTCGCCTTCGCCCAGTCGATCGGCGCGTCGGGCTTCCTCGCGGCGTATCTCGCCGGTGTGGCCCTTCGCTCCGCGCCGAAACGGCGGGCAGCCGACGCGACGGCGCGTTTTTCCGACGGCATGGCCTGGCTGTCGCAGATCGGCCTCTTCCTGATGCTCGGCCTGCTGATCACGCCGAGCCATGCGCTGGCCGTGGCGGTACCGGCGCTGGGCGTGGCGTTGGTGCTGATCCTGGTGGCGCGGCCGCTGGCGGTGCTGATCTGCCTGTTGCCGGAGAAATTCCGGCCCAATGAGCGCGTCTTCATCGCCTGGATGGGCCTCAGAGGCGCGGTGCCGATCTTCCTCGGCGGCTTCCCGGTTCTGGCCGGTGTGGAGAATGCCAATCTCTATTTCTCGACCGCCTTTGCGGTCGTGGTGGCCTCGCTTGTGATCCAGGGCTGGACCGCCGGTCCGGTGACCCGTCTTGCCCGGGTCGCGCCGCCGATCGAGGGCCGTCCGCGCTGGCGCGATTATGGTGCGATCGGCGCGGTGACGGCGGGCTTTGCCGGCGTGTCCGTCCTGGCCTCGGTCGCGGCGGGGCTGATCGACCGCAACGGGCCGGTCTTTACCGCTCCGACCGTGGCGGAATTGCGCGAGCTGGTCGCCCCGCCAACCTCGCCGTCTTCGGGCGGAGTGCGGCTGGGTACGCTGCCGGACGACTGGATGGCACTCGACATGGAGGAGCGGCGGCGGCTGTTCGCGCGCATCGTGGCGAGCGTCATCGCAGCAGAAAATGAGCGCGTGCAGCGCGACCGGGAGGCGCTGCATCGTTTCGCGCGGATGGAGGCCGCAGGCGACCGGCTCGACCTGTCGCAGCAGGCCGAACGCGACCGGCTGGCGCGTAAGTTTGGCGGCACGTACGGCGATCTGGACGATCTGCTCGCGCGTGCGGACATCATCCCGCCCTCGTTGGCGATTTCACAGGCGGTGCTGGCCACCGGCTGGGGCGGCAGCGCGGCGGCGCGCGAACGCAACGTGTTGTTCGGCCGCTTCCCGGGCGATGGCGGGTTCGACAGCCTGGCGGCCTCGGCGGAGGACTATGTCCGCTATCTCAATTCGCATCCGGCCTTCGAGAATTTCCGGGCCGAGCGCGCGGCGCTGCGCGCGGCCGAAGCGCCGATTACCGGCCCGGCGCTGGTCGAGGAGATCAGCCCCTACGCTGACGATCCGGCCTATGTCGACCAGGTGCGCGCGGTGATGACGGGCCCGGACGATCTCGAGCGGTTCGATCCGGTGGCTGAGGGGGAATAGATCACCCCGCCCCAACCCTCCACTGAGCCGGGAGGGTCAAGGTGGGGTGCCAACTTGTCAGGTCAGTGCAGCCCGGACGGGTCGTCGTCGGCGTCCGCATCGCCATCGCCGTCATGCTGGCCGCGGCGGCCGGAGCCGAAATCGTCGCCATCGGTGTCCTCGCGGCGGCGGCGGTCGGCGGCCGATGCGCCGAGCAGGCCGAGGCCCAGCCCGGACCCGTCGTCCGGCAGGCCGTTCTCGCGGCGGCGCGACCGGCCCGGCACAGACAGCCAGCGATAGATCAGAAGGCTCGCAATCCCGGAAACCGCAACGAGGATGAGAGCGGTGATCCATCCGCCCTGACCCTGCGGCTGGAAGAAGAGGGTGAAGACATAGGCCAGGAAGGCAAAGAGGCCGACCGCCACAAGCGCGGAAAAGAAGCGTCTGATCGCCAGCATGTGCGGCCCTCCCTGTTTCGGCCCTGTTCGAGACTGGCCGCGATAAGGGGCGAAAAAGCGGCGGTCAGGCCTCGTCGGCCGGCGGCGGGGCGGGGAGCGTCCAGCTGAGCCATGCGGTCGGCAGGACAAAGGCGTAGAGCAGGACGCCCCAGAACACGCCGTTCCAGTGGTCATAACCCTGCGGCACCCAGAGATCGGCGCGGCCCGAGGCGTTCACGTCCGAGGCGATGCCGAGATAGACGACGCCGATGAGGACGAGCGCTGTGAAGACATTGTAGGCGAAGCCGCGCGCCCTGAGCCGCAAGGCCAGTTCGAATTCGTCGAGCCGGCCCTGCTCCTCGCCGGCGATGCGCTGCTGGCGCGAGGCCGCGAAGGTGGCGACCGCGAGCAGCGCCACGACGATCAGGGCCAGGCCGGCGATATCGCCCCACACGGCGGCGGGCGAGCCGGACTCCGGCGACAGCACCATGAGGAGCGCGCCGGCCGGATAGGCTGCCAGCGCGGTGGTGGTGGCCAGGCGCAACATGGCCGGGCTGCGTTCGGCGATGCGGCCGGACCGGCCGCGATAAAAGAAGCTCATCACTCCTGCTCCGCTCTGATGGCCTCGGACAGAGGCCGGAAGGGGGTGAGGGAGAAGATCATCTCGACCGGCAGGTCGAAGAAGTCGGAGAGCTTCAAAGCCAGTTCGAGACTGGGGTTGAAGTCGCCGCGCTCGAGATAGCCGATCGTCTGGTAGTTCACGCCCACCGCATCGGCCAGCGCCTTGCGCGACAGGCCGCGCTCGGCTCTCAGGACGGGCAGGCGGTTGTGAACCATGTCTCACTCCCTCGACGAGTTGTCATACATATACAACATTTCGTCGCAGGAATGTGGGATTGCTGCGGGACGAATCCCGCGCCGCTACGCCGCGTCGCCCCGGTGATAGGTCAGGGCGAGGAAGACGTCCTCGAGGTCCGGTTCCTCGGTTCTGAGATCGCCGATCCGGGCACCGGAGGCGTGGAAGGCCTCGATGATCTTGGCGACCGAGACCTGGCCGAACTTGTAGCTGATGGCGATCTCGCCGGTGTCGCGGATCTTCGCATCATATCCCGACAGGGTTTCGGGAACGGCGGTCAAGGGCTCGGCCGGGACAATCACCAGTGACTTGGTGTCGAGGCGTTTGAGCAGTTCCTCCGTCGGTTCGCAGGCGACGACCTCGCCTTCATTGATGATGGCGATCTCGTCGCACAGCTCCTGCGCTTCTTCGAGATAGTGCGTCGTCAGCACGATGGTTGTGCCGTTCGCGTGCAGTTCGCGGACATAGTCCCAAAGCTGGCGGCGGAGCTCGATATCGACGCCGGCGGTCGGCTCGTCGAGCACCAGGACGGGCGGGGTATGGACCAGCGCCTTGGCCACAAGAAGGCGGCGCTTCATGCCGCCGGAGAGCTGGCGGACATAGGCGTGCTTCTTGTCCTCGAGCCCGACGGCGCGAAGGATGTCCATCGTCCGGCGCTCGCGCTTCGGCACGCCATAGAAGCCGGCCATCAATTCCAGCGTCTCGAAGGGCGTGAAGAAGACATCCATGTTGATTTCCTGCGGCACGACGCCGATCGCGGCGCGGGCATTGCGCCCGTCCGTGTCGATGTCGCGGCCCCAGATACGGGCCTTGCCCGCCGTCTTTTTCGTCAACCCGGCGAAGATGTTGATGAAGGTCGACTTGCCCGCGCCATTGGGGCCGAGAAGGCCGAAAATGCTGCCGCGGCGGATTTTCAGGTCGACGCCCTTCAGCGCCTCCTTGGGCGGGCGCTTCTTCGATCCGCCATAAGTCTTCCTGAGGCCTTCCGCTTCGAGGGCGAATTCGGGCAGGGTCTCGGACATGGGGCGGGGCCTCGCGATTGACGGGTCAAAGCGTGCGTCATACCTATGCCCGGCACCGGTTGAAGTCCATGCAGGGAGACGGGACATGGCGAGCACAGTGACGGCTAATGCGCTTCCCGCGCCTGAAACCATCGTGATCGACGGTCACCGCACGTCCTGCGATGGCGGTGGCGGCGCGCTCGGCCATCCGAAAGTCTGGCTCGAGATCGACCACGACAAGGGCTTCGTCGAATGCGGCTATTGCGACCGGCGTTTCGTCGAGCGTGGCGGTCCCGCCGATACCGGGAAGTAGAGCGGCACCGGACCGGTGGCGCGCAGCCCGAAACCCGGCCTGAATTCGAAAACGATCGGCCTCTTTACCGGGCTGGCGCTCGCCGGCTTCATTCAGCTCATCCCCGTTCCCGACGGTCTCACGCGCGAAGCCTGGCTGCTCGCTTCGCTCGCGGCGCTGATGGCGGCGTGGTGGGCCACGGAAGCCATCCCGATCGCCGCGACCGCGCTCATTCCCATGGCGCTGTTCCCGCTGCTGGGCATCGCCAGCGCAGGCGCCGCGGCCGCGCCCTATGCTTCGACGACGGTTATGCTCCTCCTTGGCGGCTTCATCGTGGCAATGACGATCGAGCGCTGGAATCTGCATTCGCGCATCGCGCTCAATGTCGTGTCGGCCTTCGGCGGCAAGCCGTCGATGATGATCGCCGGCTTCATGGCGGCGTCGGCGCTGCTGTCGATGTGGATTTCCAATACCGCGACGACGCTGATGATGATCCCGATCGCGCTGAAGGTCGCCGAGGAGATCCAACGCGAGGGCGCGGGGTCGAAACTCTTCGCCCCGGCGCTGGCGCTGGGCGTGGCCTATGCCGCCTCGATCGGCGGGGTGGCGACGCCGGTCGGCACGCCGACCAATCTGATCGCGCTGGAATTCATGGCGCGCGAATTCGGCACGCCGCGGATGAGCTTTCCCGAATGGATGGCGATGGGCGTGCCCGCCGCCCTCCTCGTCATCCCGCTCGGCTGGTTCGTGCTGACGAAATGGGCCTTCCGGGTGAAGGGGGAGGGCAATCCCGCAGCCCGCGACGTGGTGCGCGAGGAGCTGCGCGGGCTGGGACCGATCACCGCGCCGGAGGCCCGCGCGGCGATGCTGTTCGGCGTGGTGGCGATCCTGTGGATGGGCCGGGTGCTGCCGCCGGAGCTGATTGCCTGGACGGGTCTGTGGTCCGGCGGCGACTGGGGCTGGAACCCGCTCCTCGCGTGGATTTCCGAACAGGCCGGGCTCGGCATCACGCTCGTGCTCAACGACATGCAGATCGCCGTGATGGGCGCGCTCGCCGCCTTCCTGATCCCGGCGGGCGGGCATGCGAAGGGCCAGGCGCTGATCGACTGGGAGACGGCGGCGCGCCTGCCGTGGAATGTCATCATCCTGTTCGGCGGCGGCATTTCGCTGGCCGCGGCGCTGTCCTCGACCGGGCTGGCCGACTGGCTCGGCAGCACGATGAGTTTCGCCGCCGCCTGGCACCCGGCCCTCCTCGTCTTCGCGCTCGTCCTGTTCGTGCTCTTCCTGACCGAGCTGACCTCCAATGTCGCGACCATCTCGGCCTTCCTGCCCGTCATGGCGGCGCTGGCGGCCGGGGCGGGGGTGCCGCCCGAGCAGCTGATCGTGCCGGTGGCGATCGCGGCGAGCTGCGCCTTCATGCTGCCGGTCGCGACCGCGCCCAACGCCATCGTCTACGCCTCCGGCGCGGTGACGCAGGGGCAGATGATCAAGGCCGGCGTTCGGCTGAACCTCCTCGCCGCGCTGGCCATCACTGCTGTCGGCGCGCTGATCGGCCCGATCCTGTTCGGCGGCTAGGGCGATGCTCGCCGAAATCGCCCGCTACGGGGTCATCACCTTCGGGCTTTTCCTCATCCTAGCCGGCGTCTGGATGGCCTTCCGCCCGGCCGCCTGCCGCGCTATCCTGTCAAAGATGGGGTCCACCCCGCTCATCCATTATGGCGAGCATGCCATCCGGGCGCTGGGCGGCCTCTGCCTGATCGGCGCAGCTTCGGCCTCGAAGGCGCCGCTGATCCTGACCGTGGCCGGGGGGTTCATCGTGATCAGCTCGATCGTCATCGCCCTAGCACCGAGACGCTGGCATGCCGCCTATGCCGTCTGGTGGGCCGATCGCCTGCCGCTGATGGCCTTCCGCGCGCTATCCCCGGTCAGCCTGATTGGCGGCGCCGCCCTGATCTGGAGCGTCGCCTGACGCGAAACAGGCGAGGGGTTGGGGGAGGGGTTCATCCATATTCATGAAATCGTAGCCGAAATCGGTATCGGTACAGCCGCGCTCAGCCATGCGTTCGATCTCCGCGCACGCCTCGTCCGCACCGTCTCGATTGCCGAGTAGCATAAGCCGGCAACGTCGCACCTGGACGCGCCAAATGTCGAACGTGATTCCGTTCTCTGGCTCGTAACAGAAGCTGTCGACCTCTTCGGTATCGAGCACCGCCAGTCGTGCACCAATGGCAGCGCTGGCCTCCTCGCACCGCGCGAGATGGGATAGCGCTCGGAGGTCGTTCTCTTGGTAGGACTGAGTTCCGATAGCGGCGTCTGCAGCCTCGTAATCCGCCAGCGCCGCTTCGGCCAATGCCGGGTCACCACTGTCTTCGAAACGGGCGAGTGCCAGATTGGCCCGCGCGTCCAGGACGGCCGCCTCCAGATGGGGCTCGCTCGCCATCCCCTCGGCGCGGGCGATGTACGTGTCAGCCTGTTCGAAGTCAGCGGCCTCCCGGGCCATACCGGCGCTCTGGAGCAACCAGTTGACCCGGTTCTCCGCCGACTCTTCGGATTCATACTCAAAACCGCGTTCGGTAAGCGCGTAAACGCGGTCCATATCGCCAGCCAGTTGTGCGTTCAGCCGTGCGAAATGAAAGTCAACGCCGGTGTAGGGCTCACCCGGCCAGGCAAAGCGCTCGTCTTCGGTCAGGCTTTCAAACATGCGAGAGGCATGTTCGTACTCCCCCGCATACTGACGCAGGAAGGCGCGTTCCCGCTGCAGTCGGCGCTCGAACACCGCGGACCGGAAGGTCGAGATACTGGCCGGGGTCAAGCCGAACCGCGCCTGCGAGACTCTTTGCTCGGCGACGTCGGGGCGGTAGATCTCGTAACTGACGCCGTACATACGGGCGCGCGTCACGAACTGATTGAACATCATGCTTCCGACTACGGCCGACGGAGAGATCCATTCATGGATTTCGTCTTCCGGGCCGCATGTTGCCGTCGAATCGATCGCCCAGCACCTTGGCGCGGGCGTCGTCTCCGGAATCACCGGCGCGAAATAGAGCCCGGCCAGCGTAAGCAGCAGCCAGCGACCCCATTTCAGGCGTTTGCGCTTTTCCTCCATGTGCCTCTCCCCTCACACGCTTGAAGTGTATCAGGGATCTGGCCTGCGTCGTGGAAAATCGGGTTCATGCACCGCCGAGGTCAGCCGCGGCGATTGCCCCCACGCCTCCCCCCGCCTAGCTTGCGTCGAACCGCAAAGACGAATTCCCGAAGGACCGAACATGGCCGTGCAGCGCAAGCTCGACAGCGATTCGCATCTCTATCTGATCGACGGGTCGGGCTATATCTTCCGCGCCTATCACGCCCTGCCCCCACTGACCCGGTCGGACGGGACGCCGGTCGGGGCGGTGCAGGGCTTCTGCAATATGCTGTGGAAGCTGCTGGAAGACCTCAAAGGCGAGGACCAGCCGAGCCATCTGGCCGTGATCTTCGATCATTCCGGCAAGTCCTTCCGCAACGATCTCTACGACCAGTACAAGGCCAATCGCCCGCCCGCGCCGGAAGACCTGGTGCCGCAATTCCCGCTGATCCGCGACGCGACGCGCGCCTTCGGCGTGCCGTGTGTGGAGCTGGAGAATTACGAGGCCGACGATCTGATCGCGACCTATACGCGCCAGGCCCGCGAGGCCGGGGCGCGGGTCACCATCGTGTCGTCCGACAAGGATCTGATGCAGCTGATCGAGGACGGTCAGGTCACGCTGTTCGACACGATGAAGAACAAGCGCATCGACTCCGAAGGCGTGCGCGAGAAGTTCGGCGTCACGCCCGACAAGGTGATCGAGGTGCAGGCGCTGATCGGCGACAGCGTCGACAACGTCCCTGGCGTGCCCGGGATCGGGCCGAAGACGGCGGCGGAGCTGATCGAGACCTATGGCGATCTGGAAACGCTGCTGGCCCACGCGGAAGAGATCAAACAGCCCAAGCGCCGGGAAAACCTGATCGCCTTCGCCGAGGCGGCGCGCCTGTCGAAGACGCTCGTCATCCTGAAACAGGATTGCGACCTGCCCGAACCGATGGAGGCGTTCGGCACGGCGGACCCGGACGCAGAGACGCTGACCGATTTCCTGAAATCGATGGAATTCCGCACGCTGACGCGCCGCGTCGAGGAGACGCTGGGCGCGCCGGTATCCGACGAGACGGGCAGCGCGACCGCACCGATCGACCGCTCGGCCTATGCCTGCGTCACCACGATGGCGGACCTCGAAGCGTGGATCGCAGAGGCGCAGTCGGCCGGGGTGATCGCGGTTGATACCGAGACCGACGCGCTGTCGGCCTGCGGCGCGAATCTCGTCGGCGTGTCGCTGGCGACCGCGCCGGGCCGGGCCTGCTACATCCCGCTGGCGCATGTCCACCCGGACGAGGGCGATCTGCTGGGCGGCGGCGCGGCGCCGGAACAGATCGCGCGCGAAGACGCGCTCGCGGCGCTGAAGCCGCTCCTGCAGGACCCGTCCGTCCTTAAAGTCGGGCAGAATCTGAAATACGATCTCGCCGTGTTGTCGCGCTACGGCGTGGATGTGCGCCCCTATGACGACACGATGCTGATCTCCTACGTCATGGAATCGGGCCTGCACGGCCATGGAATGGACGAGCTTTCCGAGCTGCATCTCGGTCACAAGCCGCTGAGCTTCAAGGATGTCTGCGGCTCGGGCGCGAAGCAGATCAGCTTCGACCGGGTGCCACTGGATAAGGCGACGGAATACGCCGCCGAGGACGCGGACGTGACGCTGCGGCTGCATGAAATCCTGAAACCCGCGCTCGGTCCGCGCGGCAAGCTGACCGTCTACGAGACGTTGGAACGCCCGCTGCCGCGCGTGCTGGCCGACATGGAACTGGCCGGCGTGAAGGTCGACCCGCAGCGCCTGTCGCGCCTGTCGGGCGAGTTCGCGCAGAAGATGGCCGAGCACGAGGACGAGGCCTACCGGATTGCGGGCCGGTCGTTCAACATTTCCAGCCCGAAGCAGATCGGTGAAATCCTGTTCGGCGAGATGGGCCTTCCCGGGGGAAAGAAGACGCAGGGCGGGGCCTGGTCGACCGATGTGTCGGTGATGGAGAAGCTGGCGGCGGAGGGCCATGAGCTGCCCGGCGCGATTCTCGGCTACCGCACCTATGCGAAGCTGAAATCGACCTATGCCGACGCGCTGAAGGCTGCGATCAATTCGTCGACGGGGCGGGTGCACACCTCCTTCTCGCTGGCCTCGACCTCGACCGGGCGGCTGGCCTCGACCGACCCCAATCTGATGAACATCCCGATCCGCACCGAGGAGGGCCGCAAGATTCGCGAAGCCTTCATCGCGGAGCCGGGCAATGTGCTGGTTTCCGCCGACTATTCGCAGATCGAGCTGCGCCTGCTGGCGCATATCGCCGACGTGCCGGAGCTGAAGAAGGCGTTCCGCGACGGGCTCGACATCCACGCCATGACGGCATCGGAAATGTTCGGTGTGCCGATCGAGGGCATGGACCCGATGGTCCGCCGCCGCGCCAAGGCGATCAATTTCGGCATCATCTACGGCATTTCCGCCTTCGGCCTCGCCGCCAATCTCTCGATCGGCCGGGATGAGGCGAAGGAGTTCATCGAACGGTATTTCGAGAAATTCCCCGGCGTCGCCGACTACATGGAGGCGAAGAAGGCCGAGGTGCGTGATCGCGGCTTCGTCGAGACCATTTTCGGCCGCCGCGTCCATCTGCCGGGGATCAAGGACAAGAATCCGAACATGCGCCAGTTCGCCGAGCGCCAGGCGATCAATGCGCCGATCCAGGGTTCGGCCGCCGACGTCATCCGCCGCGCCATGATCCGCCTGCCCGGCGCGATCGAGGCGAAGGGGCTGAACGCCCGCATGCTGCTCCAGGTGCATGACGAGCTGGTGTTCGAAGTGCCGGAGGGCGAGGCCCCGGCGCTGATCGCGCTCGCCAAGGCCGTGATGGAGACCGCCGCTCGCCCGGCGCTGGAAATCTCCGTCCCGCTGACGGTCGAGGCTGCCTCCGGCCACCATTGGGGCGAGGCGCACTGACCGGAAGGGCGAGTTCATGCAGCCGTCGAATGCCCCCCTGGCCATCTTTGCCCATCCCGGCCATGAATTGCGCATCCTGCATGCGCTCGGCGACCTGAAGGCGTCCTGCCTCTATCTCACCGATGCGTCGGGCTCGACCGGCGTTTCGCGAATCCCGCTGACGACGGACCTCCTCGCCGAGGCGGGATTGCCGGATCGAGTCCCGTTTCCATTCATCCCGGATGCGGCGCTCTATGCCGCGCTTCTGAACCGGGACAATGCGGTGATCGACGAGCTGCGCCGTGACCTGACGGCCCATGTGACGCGCCTGCTCCCGGCCTTCCTGATCACGGATTCCGCGGAAGGCTACAATCCGGCCCACGATTTCTGCCATTTCATGGCATTGGAACTGGGCCATGCGCTCGGGATCGAGGTCTATGACATCGCGCTCGATGGCGATCCGGGGGATTTCGGCTCCGCAAAGCCGGAGGATTGCCGCGTCTGGTCGCTCGACGGCGCGGCGCTGGCGCGCAAGCTGGCCTTCGTCCGCCAATACGCTGCACTCGCCGGAACAATGCTCGCGGAAGAAACCGGTCACTTGCTGGCGCTTTATGGTGAACAGGCGCAGGCGGACGAGATTCTCCGGCCCGCGCCGGGCTGGGACGCCTATGACGCGCGGTGGACGAGCGAGGCTCCCTTCTTCGAGCGCCATGGCCTGAAACGGGTGCGCGAGGGCAAGTACAGAACGGCGCTGTCGTATCGCGATCATCTCCGCCCCGTGCTGGCCGGAATGATGGTCCCGGCATGAGAATCCTGATCACCAATCACGGGCTCGACGCTCGCGCCGGAACGGAACTCTATGTGCGCGATCTGGCGCTTGGCCTCAAAGCCGCCGGGCATGCGCCGGTCTGCTTTGCCCCGGTCCTGGGCGAAGTGGCCGCGGAGATCAGCGCAGCGGGGATCGCGGTCACGGACACGCTCGAAGGGTTCGACGCGCCGGACATTCTGCACGGCCATCACCACCATACGACGGCGCTGGCCTGCCTTGCCTTCCCGGCGACGCCGGCGCTGTTCGTTTGCCACGGCGTCCTGCCCTGGCAGGAAGCGCCGCTGGCGCGGTTTTCCAACATCCGCCGCTACGCCGCGGTCAGCGAAGCCTGCCGCCGGAAACTGCTGGACGCGGGTATTCCCGCGGATCAGATCGTGATGCGTCTGAACGGCTTCGACGCGGCGCGGTTCAATCGGGGAGAGCCGGCGGCGAATGATGCGGACCGGAAGACGCGAGCGCTGCTGTTCTCGAACATCGCCCAGCCGGTTGACCTGCTGCCCTTTCGCGCGGCCTGTGCCGCCCACGGCATGCGGCTCGACCACGCCGGCCGGGCCGGGAAAGTCCTCGGAGCACCGGAAGAGGAACTGCCCCGCTACGGTCTGGCTTTTGCCAAGGGGCGCGCTGCGATCGAGGCGATGGCGTCGGGCTGCGCCGTCATGCTCGCCGACTATGGCCGGATCGGCCCGCTGGTCACCACGGCGAATTTCGGCGCCTTGCGGTCGGAGAATTTCGGCATCGCCGTGATCAACGACCCGCCTGACCAGGGGGTGCTTCAAGCAGCGATCGCCGCGCTCGACTGGGACGATGCGGCCCGGGTCTCGGCGCGGGTCCGCGAAGAGGCACCCTTCACGAACACGGTGGCGGACTATCTCGGCGACTATGCGGCGATACTGGAAGACGGTCCCGCCGATGCGTCGGGGATCGCGGACGAGGCCCGCGCCTATCTGTCCGCCATCCTGCCCCATCTCAGCGAGCGCGATGCGCTGGCCGGAAAGCTCTATCAAGAGACGGCGACGCGGCTCGACCGCGACCGCGAGCTTGCCGCCCTGATCGTGCGGGCGAAGGACGACCCGTCGGCCATGAAGGACCTGCTGGAGCGAGCGCGCTGGCTCGACCCGTCGAACCCGGATTTACAGGGTTAGATTCGAGATAACCCCCTCACCCTGACGCGCGTCCCTTTCAGGGCCGTACGTCTTTCCCTCTCCCTCAAGGGAGAGGGAGGGGACCCGGCCTGAGCCGAAGGCGAAGGTTGGGGAGGGTGAGGGGTCTATTCCTCCGCGTCTTGCACGCGGATGACGCAGCGGCCGGCATCGAGGTCGATCTCCGGCACCGCATCGCGGGTGAAGGGGTGGAAGAAGACCCCGTCCGGGCCGTCGATTTCGATCAGGGCCCCCGCCCCGAAATCGGGCACGGCGACGATCCGGCCCATCGGCGTTCCGTTCGTATCAAGGACGGAGAGGCCGATCAGGTCGGCGTGGTAGAATTCGTCTTCCTCGGGTTCGGGCAGGGCCGAGCGCGGGACGTAGAGAAGCGTGCCCTTCATCGCGTCCAGCGCCTCGCGCTGGAAGGTTTCCTCGAAGGTGACGATGAATTCGTTTTTGCCTGGCCGCCAGCGTTTCGGCGTCAGCAATGGCTTGCCCGCCGCGTCCCGCCAGGGGCGGTAGGCGAAGCAGCTTTCGGGGTTCTCGGTGAAGCTGAGGACGCGCGCCTCCCCCTTCACGCCGTGGGCGCCTTTCAGGGCGGCGATGCAGACGAGCGGGTCGGTCATTGGGCCTGTCTTCCCTCCTCCCCCTTCATGGGGGAGGTGCCCCGGACGTGTTCCGGGGCGGAGGGGGTGGCGGTTTATACGCTCACCCCACCCGGCGCTTCGCGCCACCCTCCCCATCAAGGGGAGGGAGGGCGTTGCCTATCTGGAAGGCCTCAGCCTTCCTTCTTGTCTTCGTCGGCAGCGGCTTCGGCCGGAGCCTCCTCAGCAGCGGCTTCTTCGACCGGGGTCTCTTCGGCGGCGGCTTCCTCAGCCGGGGCTTCTTCCTCGGCCGGGGCTTTCATGGCTTCCTCGGCGGCGGCCTTCAGCTCGGCTTCCTTCTCGGCCTTCTCGGCGGCGCGTTCCTGCGCCTTCTGGCCGGGCTTGCCCTTGTTCGGATTGTTGCTGTTTTCCCAGGCGAAGGTCTCGCCATCGAGCTGGGCAAGGAAACGGGCGACGCGGTCGGTCGGGCGGGCGCCCTTCCTGTACCATTCGCGGGCCTTCTCGATGTCGATCTTCACGCGCTCGCCGTCCTTCGGGAGCATCGGGTTGTAGGTGCCGATCTTCTCGATGAAGCGGCCATCGCGCGGATAGCGGCTGTCGGCGATCACGACGGAGAAGAAGGGACGCTTCTTCGCGCCGCCACGGGCGAGACGGATTTTCAGTGCCATGTCAGTTCAGTCCTTGGGCTTGGGGCGTTTGAGTTGAGAGATAAGAAATTCGGTTCGAGTCACAGGTGTCGAGGGAAGGAGTGTCGACATCTCCCTCCATTGGCGTTCCGTCATCTTCCATGAGGCGGAAGACGAATTGGGTTTCGACGCCGACGCGGGTTTCGGGCGCTGCGGTGTAGCGCCACGCGGCCATCGCATCGCGCGAAGCATTGATGAATTGCTGGGCCACGTAATCGGCCGCGCTCGACGGCAGATCGGCGGGCGCGGTCGTTCCGCACGCCACGCAGATATTCTCCGCCCGGCCCTGCGGGGTCACGTCGAAGCGGGCGCGGCAATTGGCCTGTATACCGAATTGCGCGCCAACAGCCGGATACATCGGCTCCTGCCGTTCGATGGGTTGCGGTCCATCTTCGGCCGCCTGAACCATCAGCGCGAGTATCAGCGCGGGCAGGATCATTTCTTGCCCCAGCCGATCGGCAGGCCGTCTGGCCCGAGCGGCGGCGTGCCGCCACCGGGCAGGCCAGGAAGCGTGTTGGTCGAGCCCGAACCGGGAAGACCGGGCAGGCCGCCGCCCTGTCCGCCCTTGCCGCCGCCGCGCATGCGCTCGATCAGTTCCGGGTTCGGGCCGCCGCCCGGCGGCGTCAGGCCGCCCATCAGGCCTTTCGGGCCCTTCTTGCCGACCTTCTTCATCATGTCCGCCATCTGGCGGTGCATCTTCAAAAGGCGGTTCACGTCCTGAACCTCGACGCCGGCACCCGCCGCGATGCGGCGCTTGCGCGAGGCCTTGAGGAGGTCGGGCTTGCGGCGCTCCTCCCGCGTCATGGAGGAGATGATCGCGCCCTGGCGCTTCAGCATCCTGTCGTCGAGACCGGCGGCGGCCATCTGGCCCTGCGCCGCCTTGTTCATGCCCGGCAGGAAGCCCATGATGCCGGCCAGGCCGCCCATCTTCTGCATCTGGGCGAACTGGTCGGCCATGTCCTCGAGGTCGAACTTGCCCTTCGCCATCTTCCTGGCGAGGCGTTCAGCCTTTTCCTTGTCAACGTCTTCCGCCGCGCGCTCGACCAGCGAGACGATGTCGCCGCGCCCGAGGATGCGTCCGGCCATGCGGGACGCGTCGAACACGTCGAGCCCGTCGACCTTTTCCGAGACGCCGACGAATTTCACCGGCAGGCCGGTGACATGGCGCATGGAGAGCGCCGCACCGCCGCGCCCGTCGCCGTCCATCCGCGTCAGGACGAGGCCGGTCAGCGGCAGGCGTTCGTTGAAGCGCCGCGCGGTCTCCACCGCGTCCTGGCCGGTCAGCGCGTCGGCGACCAGAAGCGTCTCGCGCGGGCGGGCGACGTCGGAGATCGCCTTCGCCTCGGCCATCAGCTCCTCGTCGATCGAGGTGCGGCCGGCGGTGTCGAGGATGACGACGTCATAGCCCTGCAGCCGGCCGGCATTCATCGCGCGGCGGGCAATCTCGACGGCGGTCTGGCCCGGCACAATGGGCAGGAAGCCGGCCTCGGCCTGTGCGGCCATCTGCTGCAGCTGTTCCATCGCGGCGGGGCGGCGCGTGTCGAGCGAGGCGAGAAGAACCTTCTTCTTCTCGGTCTTCTGGATGCGGCGCGCCAGCTTGGCGGCGGTGGTGGTCTTGCCCGAACCCTGCAGACCGGCCATCAGGATGGCGACAGGCGGCTCGCCCTCGAGCGACAGGCCTTCCGGTTCACCGGGTCCGCCCAGCAAATCGACCAGCGCGTCATGGACGATCTTGACGACCTGCTGGCCCGGCGCGACGGCCTTGATGACGTCCTCGCCGATGGCGCGCTCGCGCACCTTCGTCACGAAGTCCTTGACCACCGGCAGGGCGACGTCGGCCTCGAGCAGCGCGACGCGGATCTCGCGCAGCGCCGCGTCGACGTCCTTCTCCGACAGGATGCCGCGGCCCGTCAGGCTATCGAAGGCTTTTGAAAGCCGTTCTGTCAGCGCGTCGAACATGCGACCCCGGTCAAGTTGCCCATCGCGCAATGGCTATCGCACCCCGGTGGGCGAAAACTTCGCTGACCGGGGGACCTCGCCAGCCTCGTCGGGCTGGTCAAGGCAAGCGATGACGCTTGCGCTGTAGGCGGCGGGACATACGCGCGCGGGGCGGGGGAGTCAAGGAAATGCGCTTAGCCGGCCGTCCATTCCAGTGGACGACGGAGCAAATGCCCGTTCCGGCCGAGAACCGACTCAGGCAGTTGCGCGGAGGCAAGCCGCGAGGGCGTTGCATGACGGACAAAGGACGAAACGCTTTTGAGACGCTTGCCCGGAAGCTTTCCATCCAGCCAGACAAGACCAACCGTCTTCTGAAGATGATCGCGCGTCAGCCGCATCGGTTCACACAGATCGGTATCCTGGGAGACAACGAGCGCGACATCGTATCGATCGCTGAACCCATCATGGAGAAGATACGATGCCAGATTGACGTCAGACCCCTTCTCCTCGGTATCAAATACTTCGACGTATCGTTCAGGCTCGGCAACCAATGGCCTGACTTTTGTTTTCGACAGGAATCGGCCGTAGTGGAATTTAACTTCAGGCAGGGTGGCGAGCGCACTCAGATAGATCTGTTGACGCCGGGGGGCATCGGGGTCACCTGCTCTCGGGCTTATTCGAGCCGTGAAATATCGAAGCAAGACGATATCGTCATCGTCACCAAGCAGGCTTCTGGCGAGCTTGACCGGGTCCAACCATTTATGAGCGGACCCTTTGAGCGCCCTGTAATAAAGGTTGAACCCGTCGACATAGACAGCAACCCGCATCGCGACCCCCGGAAACCGCAAAGGCCGCCCAGATTACTCCGGTGCGGCCTTTGAGCTGACGGCACGCCGTCAGCGGGTATGGGCAATATATAAGTAACTCATTCTTACGAATCAACCTTAGGCATCCCTTGTCGGCCATATCTGTCTTCGACCGCCTCACCGCCCTGCCCGACCTCAACGGCGTCACCGGCCGGACGATACGGTCGGTGTTTCCGCGCCCGGCGCTGATCCAGCTCGACGGCCGCCGCCCCGAGCCGGTCTTCATCGCCGTGATGCAGCACGGCGACGAGACGGTGGGGCTCGATGTGCTGAAGCGGCTGAAGGCCTGGATGGAATCCCATCCCCTGCCGCGCACGCTGTGGGTTTTCGTCGGCAATGTCGAAGCGGCGGAAGCCGGCGTGCGGCGGCTGTCGGCCGACACCGACTTCAACCGGCTGTGGGCCGGCGGGACCACGCCGCTGCATGCGATGGCGGAGACGATCAAGGCGGAGCTGGCGGCCGCCAGACCCTTTGCGGCGATCGACTTTCACAACAATACCGGAGCCAATCCGCATTACACGCTGGTGCACGGGCTCGGGCCCGAGGACCGGCATCTCGCCAGCCTGTTCTCGCCCAACGCCATATTGACGCTGACCCCGCCGGCGATGATGTCGCTGGCGATGCGGCCGCTCTGTCCCTCGGTCACCGCAGAATGCGGCCAGGCCCGGGACGCGCAGGGCGGCGAGGCCGGCTTCGACTTCCTGATGGCGGTCCTGCATCTCGATCACTGGCATTCGGAGGAGGACCGGGCGCTCAGGCTCTACGAGATCACCGGCCGGGTCGAAGTGGCCCCGGACGTGGAGATCAGTTTCGAGGCGGGGACGGACGCTGATCTGGAATTGCCGGCGAATCTGGAGAAGTGGAATTTCTTTGAACGGCCGGCCGGCAGTGTGTTTGCGAGATTGCCGAACGGGCGTTGTCCGCTGTCGGTCATCGACGAGACCGGACGGGACCTGACGGATCGCTTTCTGACCATCGAAGGCGACCGGGTTGTGCTGAAGCGCGATGTCACGCCGGTGATGCTGACGACCTCGGTCCGCGCGATCCGCGATGATTGCCTGTGCTATCTGATGGAGAAGCCGGAAGCGCGCAGCTGACGCCGCCGCGCATTGTCCCAGGCGACGAGGGTGCCGGCCAGCATTGCGAACGGGACCGCACCCGGACCGAGAAACAGCCAGAGCCCGGCCCCGGCAATAAGGGCCGTCAGCGCGAAGTCACGCAGAACACGCATCCGCAAAGTCTGACGATTTCGGCCCTAGGCGCCAGCGGTATTGCCGCGCCGGGCGTCCCGCAGGGCCCGGACAATGCGCGGCAGGTGGATGGCGAACCAGATCCCGGTCCAGACATTGCCGAGCACGGGCAGGGGCAGGATCCAGAGAATGGCGACGAGCTTGTTGTCGTGACTGAACCAGATGATCAGGGCGGCGAACAGGAAGCCGATATAGAGATCGGCCAGCGTCACCACGCCCCAGGGATCCGACAACAGCACCGCGCCGAAGCCCATGAAGTCACCCGCGCCGGCCGCCCAGATGATCAGGGCGGCCAGAACGAGCGCAGCCACGAAGGGGAGGAGTTGGAGAATTTTCATGGCCACGATCCCTGAACAGCGCTCACACCCGATACGTTCCCCTGACCGCTGCGGATCAATGCCGCGCGGACCGACATTGAAAAACCGGCCGCGAACGCGGCAACACGTCGGTCTTCCTTCATGTCGGGCGGAATTTCTGATCAGCCGGGATCGCGAACCCGGCACTGCCGCACCCGCGACCGATTCCTGGCGTCACACCGTGGCCGGGGCGCGGAAGGTCTCCTCGTCCAGCTCGCCTTCCCATTTCGCGACCGTGACCGCGACCGCGGCGTCGCCGGTGACGTTGACCACGGTGCGGGCCATGTCCATCACCCGGTCGACCGGCAGGATGAAGCCGACGATCAGCGCGGTATGTTCCGGCGTCACCCCGAACGTGTCGAGCACGATGGCCAGAAGGAAGAGCGAGGCGGACGGGATGCCGGCAGCCCCGATCGACACGATCGCCGCGGTCAGCGCGATGAGGAGATAGTTGAGCGCGGTCAGCTCATAGCCGAAGGCCTGGGCGGTGAAGAGCGCCAGAATGCCGAGATAGAGCGCGGTGCCGTCCATGTTGATGGTGGCGCCGAGCGGCAGGACCGACCCGGAAACGGACCGCTTCACGCCGAGATTCTCGGTCACGTTCGTGATGGTGACCGGTAGCGTCGCCGAGCTGGACGAGGTCGAGAAGGCGACTGCCTGCGCGTCCGTGATGCCGCGGAAGAAGCGGATCAGCGGCAGCCGCAGCACAATCCGGATCAGGCCGCCATAGATCAGGATCATGTGGGTCAGCAGTCCGAGATAGACCGCCAGGATGAGCCAGCCGATCGAGGCGAAGGCCTCCAGCCCGTAGGCCGCCGTGGTATAGGCGATCAGCGCGAACACGCCGAACGGGGCGACTTCCATCACGATGTGGGTGACCTTGAGCACCACGTCCGAGGCGCTGTCGAAGAATTTCCCGACGACTTCGCCCTTTTCGCGCGCCATCAGGATGCCGACACCGAAGAGAATGGCGAAGAAGATGATGGCAAGCACGTCGGCATCGGCGAGCGCGGCGACGGGATTGTCCGGGACCACGCCCATCAGGCGTTCGACGATGGATGGTGCCTCGGTGCTGGTCGGCACCGCCTCGGCAGCACTCACCGTTTCGAACGCCCCTTCGCCGGGGCGCATGATCGTGCCGAAAAACAGGCCGATCAGGTTCGCGAAAAAGGTGGTCACGAGGTAGAGAATGATCGTCTTGGCGCCCAGGGAGCCAAGCTTTGCCGGTTCGCGCATCGCCACGACACCGGCGACCAGTGTCGTGAAGATCAGCGGCACGACCATCATCCGGATCAGGCGGATGAAGAGATCACCGACCGGCTGGACATAGGCGTGCAGCCAGGCGGCCGCAGCTTGCTGCCCCATGAGCTGTGTCATCAGGAGACCAAACGCGATGCCGAGGATGAGGGCACCGAGGACACGCTTCCACAGCGTGACGCCAAACCACCAATTCATGGATATCGCCCTCCCCGGCGCACAGGATCGTCGCCGTCACACTAAGGTGTGAAGGTGGCGCGTCAATCAGCGGAGGAAGATGGCGACCGGTGCGACCGTCAGGCTGCGCTGCGATCCTTGCCGGTGGTCAGCTTGATCGCCAGCACACGCAGGGAGAGCCCCGTCCAGACCACGCCGACGAGGAGGAGCAGGACGGCGATGCCGCCCACCGCCTCGATCCGGCCCAGCACCAGCGATGCGATCACCAGGACCACGGCTCCGAGCAGGCTGGAAAGCACACGCGACCAGCTGAAATCAGGATAATGCTCGGCATCGCGGCACGTATTCGACGAGAAGAAACGCCGCGAATCCGCTGCCACCCCGGTGTCGTGTCCGTGGCGATGAGGCAGGTGGGCTGCGTTATGGGCGTTGTTGAGCGATCTCATAATTAGTGACTATACGGACATTTTACAGAACTGTCAAAATTCTGTCGCACACGATTTTTGACGCGGCGAAACAGAGTGTTGCCGCAAAGAAAATGGGGCCCCGCAGGGCCCCATACACAAAATGTTGTGGTGATAAACGGCGTTCAGCCGTACGCATTTCAGGCCGCTTCGGCCCGTTTCACGGCCGCGACCGCATTCACGACGCTGGCGATCCGGACCACGGCCTGGACCTGTTCGGCGGTGACGCCGTGCTTGCGGACCTCGGCTTCGTGGCTCTCGATGCACATGCCGCAGCCATTGATGGCCGAGACGGCAAGCGACCAGAGCTCGAAGTCGGCCTTGTCGACGCCCGGATTGGCGAGCGCATTCATGCGCAGCTTGGCGGGAAGCTGCTTGTAGTCCGCCGACTTCACGAGGTGCAGGAAGCGGTAATAGACATTGTTCATGCCCATGATGGCGGAAGCGGCCTTCGCCGCGGTCAGGGCCTCGGGTGACAGCTTGGCCTCGGCCTCGGCGGCCAGCGCCTTCAGGGTTTCCGCTTCACCGGTCGCGTGGGCGGCAGCCAGAAAGGTGCCCCACTTGGTCTGGTCAGCCAGCACCGTCTCGCGGGCGAGGCTCGACAGGTTCAGCTTCAAATCCTTGGCGTAGTCGGGAAGGCTGTCTTTCAGCGTGTCCAGGCTCATGGCGCACTCCATCGTGTCCGCGCGGCGGGCGCGCGAAGCTTCGGGTTCCGATTGTCCGGGAAGGCGTCGCACCGGAACGAGCCGGCGTGCTTGGAGGGCAAGTCAGGACGGGGGATCCCGCCAGCACCGCCCCGGTGCGATCATGTCAGACGGCGATCAGGCCGCCAGCGTTTCGCCGCCAACCTGACGGTTGCACGGGCACAGTTCGTCGGTCTGCAGCGCGTCGAGGACGCGCAGCGTGTCTTCCGGGTTCCGGCCGACATTCAGATTGGTCACGTAAACGTGCTGGATGGTGCCTTCCGGATCGACGATGAAGGTCGCGCGCAGCGGCACGCCCTCGTCGGAACGGATGCCCAGCGCGTCGATCAGCGAGCCGGTGGTGTCGGCGAAATTCCAGATCGGCAGGCTGTTCAGGTCCTTGTGATCGCGGCGCCAGGCCAGCTTGCAGAATTCGTTGTCGGCCGAACCACCGAGCACGACGGCGTCGCGGTCTTCGAATTCGCCCGCGAGGTCGGCAAAGGCCTTGATCTCGGTCGGGCACACGAAGGTGAAGTCCTTCGGGTAGAAGAAGATGATCTTCCACTTGCCCTCGAACGAGGATTCGGTGATCGGCTCAAACGCCGACTCGCCGTTTTCCTCGTGGTGGTTGAATTTCGGCTTCACGCCGGTGACTTCAAATGCGGGAAGCTTCTCGCCAACGCCCAGCATGGGATTCTCCTCTTGATTTCGCAGCGAAACGCGGCACGCCGGACATCAGTGGGAGGGTCTGGCGGCCGCACTCTCGACGCTGATATGTTCGCAATCGCAACATTTATCCAATGAATTGTTTTTTGTGCCGGTATAGTTATATTCGATACCCATGAGCGCGACGCTTCCGACCCTCCGCCAACTCTCCTTCCTGCTGGCCCTGGCCGAGCATGGCAGTTTCTCCCGTGCCGCCGAGGCCAGCTTCGTGACGCAGCCGACCCTGTCGGCCGCGATCAAGGAGCTGGAAGGCATTCTGGGCGTGATCCTGGTCGAACGCGGGGCGCGGGGCGCGACGCTGACCCCGGCCGGCGAAGTCGCCGCGGAACGCGCGCGCAAGGCGCTGACCGAGGCTGAAGACCTGGTCCAGGCCGCGCGCGCGGCGGGCGAGCCGCTGACCGGCGCCTTCCGGCTCGGCGTGATCCCGACGATTGCACCCTTCCTCCTGCCGCAGGTCGTTCCGGCGCTGCGCAAACGCTTCCCGAAACTGGAGCTTTTCCTGCGCGAGGATCTGACCGGGCGGCTGTATGACGCGCTGAAGGACCGGCGGCTGGATGCGGCGCTCATCGCGCTGCCCTATGAGGGCACGGCGATCGAGACCGTTTCGGTGGGGCCGGACGAATTCTTCTTCGCCGCACCGCATGACCACAGGCTGGCGGCGCGCAAGACCGTCACCCTTTCGGATGTGGCGGGCGAAAAGCTCCTGCTGCTCGAGGACGGGCATTGCCTGCGCGATCACGCGGTCAGCGTCTGTGCCGATTCCTCGGTGCGCAATGATTTCGCAGCGACCAGCCTGCACACGCTGGCGCAGATGGTGCGCTCGGGCCTCGGCGTGACCCTGCTGCCCAGTCTCGCGGTCGAGGGCGGGCTGACCGAAGGCCTCGACCTGTCGGTGATCCCGTTCGACCCGCCGATCGTCGGCCGGGAGATCGGCGTCGCCTGGCGCAAGGGGTCGGCCCGCGAAGCCGAGGCGCGTATGATCGCCCAGGCGATCGGGGCATTGGTGAAGGACTAGAGGACTGACTTCCCCCTCCCCTCAAGGGGGAGGGCCAAACGCCCGCAGATACAATGAAAACGGGCGCCGGATGTCTCCAGCGCCCGTTTCGGTTCCGCTGTCAGGCGGGGATCAGTCCGCCGAGCCTTCCGGCGCGGTCTCGTCCATCAGCTTCTGCGTCAGGAAGACGTAGAGCATGGCGTCCCGCCGGGCGAGTTCGGGCAGGTTCGCCGCCGCCGAGTGACCGCCCTCGATGTTCTCGTAATAGAGATAGGGGTGACCGGTCTCCGACAGGAGGTGGGCGAATTTCCGCGCATGGCCCGGATGGACCCGGTCGTCCGCGGTCGAGGTGAAGAGGTAGATCTCCGGATAATCCCCGTTCGCATCGACATTGTGATAGGGCGAGATCGACTGCAGGAAGGCGCCCTCGTCCGGGTTGGACGGCGAGCCGTATTCCCCGACCCAGCTGGCGCCGGCCAGCAGGCGGTCGAAGCGCAGCATGTCGAGCAGCGGCACGGCCGAGACGACCGCATTCCACAGGTCCGGGCGCTGGGTGTACATCACGCCGGTCAGGAGACCGCCATTCGACCCGCCATAGACGCCGAGATGGCGCGGGCTGGTCAGGCCGGTGTCGATCATGTCCTCGGCCACGGCAATCAGATCGTCATAGATGCGCTGACGGTTCATCGTCAGGCCGGCCTGGTGCCAGGCCGGGCCGAATTCGCCGCCGCCGCGAATATTGGCGACGACATAGGCACCGCCGCGATCCAGCCAGAGGCGGCCGCGTACGCCGGAATAGCTCGGCGTGATCGAGACCTGGAAACCGCCATAGGCGTAGAGCAGGGTCGGCGTCGTGCCGTCCATCACCGTGTCTTCGCGGCGCACCACGAAATACGGGATCATCGTGCCGTCGGGCGATTGCGCCTCGCGCTGCTCGACGACGAGACCCTCGGTGTCGAACCGCTCCGGCGTCGACTTCAGCGGTGAGGTCGTGCGCTCAGCGACATTCACCCGGTAGAGCGAATCCGGCGTCAGGAAGCCCTGGGCGTTGAGGAAGGCGACGTCATGGTCCGGGCCGGTGCCGGTCAGGCCCAGCGTCATGTTGGCCGGGGTCTCGACGTCTTCGCGGGTCCAGCCATCCCCGCCATGGGTGAAGGCCGACAGGCCGCCCACGACATTGGCATCAATCTGGACCAGAAGCGCCGAGGCCGTCGCGCCGACGCCGCCGATGGATTCACGCTCGCCGGCGATGAAGACGGTCTCGACGGCGATCTCGCCGGTGTCGAGCCAGTTCTGGTAGCCGAAGGACAGGAGCGCGCCCTGCGGGAAGGTCTCCCCGGCGCCGTCCGGCGACCATTCCTCTTCGATGGTGAAGACCAGCTGGCCGTCATAGAGCGACTGGATCGAGGATTTCGCCGGCAGCGGCAGCTGCACCGGGTCGCGGCCTTCCGGCAGCGCCCACCAGGTGGTGTCGTAGAAGGTGTTGGCTTCGGACACCATCATGTGGTGCGCGCCGCCCGTGCCTTCGGTGCGGAAGGCCCAGACACCGACATCACTGGTGTCGCCGCGCAGCACTTCGACGGCGTCTTCCAGCGGCGTGCCGCGTTCCCAGCGGCGCACGATGTAGGGATAGCCCGACTCGGTGGAGGTTTCCGGGCTGGTCGCCAGCATCACCAGGAGCGTGTCCTGATCGACCCAGGCGACGCCGCCCTTGGCTTCCGGCGTGACGAAGCCGTCTTCAACGAAGCTGCGGGTCTGCATGTCGAATTCCCGGCGATGCGCGGCATCACGGCCGCCATCGGACAGGGTGATCATGCAGCGCAGGTTTTCCGGCGACAGGCAGTCGGCGCCGCGCCAGACCCAGTTGATGCCCTCTTCCTCGGACAGGGCGTCGAGGTCGAGGATGACCTCCCATTCCGGGCTGTCGGTCTCGTAGCTCTCAAGCGTCGCGCGGCGCCACAGGCCGTGCGTGTTGGCGGCGTCCTGCCAGAAATTGTAGATGTGGCCGTCACGATAGGACCCGTAGGGGATGCGGTCCTCGCTCTGATAGATTTCCAGCGCCTGCTGGTAGAATGCCTCGAAGCGCGGATCGTCCTGCAGACGCGCGAAGGTGCGCTCGTTCTGCGCTCGCGCCCAGTCCAGTGCCTGCTCTCCCTCGACCTCTTCGAGCCAGATGCGCGGATCGTTTTCCGGATCGATGGCAACGATGTCGCGTTCGGCGGTCTGGTTGTCGGTCATGCCGGTCTCGGCCTCGGTCGTTTCGGTCTCGTCGGCCTCGTTGGCGGTTTCGGTGGACGGGTTGCAGGCGGCGAGAAGCGCCGCGGCAGCAACCGACATCGCGATACGCAGTGTCATGTCATACTCCCCAGGACAAGCTGTCCGGGCCACACATAGCCTGAAGGGCGTTTGACGCAAAGCCGCGCCGGGATTACCGCTGCGTCATGAAAGGCCTTCTGATGAACGGGGCGGGCAACGCCTTCCTGCTCGCCGACATTCGCGGCGGCGGCGCGCAGGCGTTCACGCCGGAGCGGGCAAGGGCGCTCGCGGCGGCCCATCATCTCGACCAGATCCTGCTGATCGCCGGAAATGCGGACGCTCCCGTGATGCGCGTTGTGAACGCCGATGGCGGCGAGGTCGGGGCGTGCGGCAATGGTGCGCGCTGCGTCGGCTGGTATCTGATGCAGGCCGGCGGCATGGACACGGTGACGATGGGCTCGCTTGGCGGAGACCTGGTGGCCGAGACCGCCGGCGCGATGCGAGTCCGGGTCGATCTCGGCCCGGCGCGGACCGGCTGGCGCGAGATTCCGCTGGCGCGCGAAATGGACACGGTCACGCTGGAACTGGCGGTCGAGGCTCCCGGCCTGTCGCTGGCCGGACCCGGCGCGGTGTCGATGGGCAATCCGCATTGCGTCTTCTTCGTCACTGACGTGGACGCCGTGCCAGCCGAAACGATCGGACCGGTGCTGGAACACGACACGCTGTTTCCCGAACGCGCCAATATCGGCTTCGCGCAGGTGATCGCGCCCGACCGGATCCGTGTGCGGGTCTGGGAGCGCGGTGCAGGCCTCACCCGGGCCTGCGGCACCGGCGCGGCGGCCGCCGTCGTCGCCGGGCACCGCAAGGGGCTGACCGGACAGGCCGTCACGGTGGTCGCCGATGGCGGGGAATTGCAGGTGGAATGGCGAGCCGACGGCCATGTCACGCTGGAAGGCCCGGTCGCCGTGGACGGCGAAATCGCAATTCCGGTCTGACCCGGCTTTCTTGCGCCCGCCTGCCAGGAGGCGTAAAGCGCCCGGCCTGACGGACAAGTCATGGTCCGCCGCGAAGCCTTCGAGGGCATGTTGCGCGATTTCCGGGTCATCTTCCTGACCTCCGGCTGGCTGCTCGCAGGCATGTCCGTGCTGGCCCTGATGCATGCGATCGGGTCGAGCCTGGCGCGCGACAGCGAGGCCGGGGCCTTCTACGCGACGGCCGTGATCGGCTTCGTACCGGCTGCCGTGGCACTCGCGGCCGGCTGGGGCGCGAAGCCGGAGCTCCGGTTCCGGCAGGCGGTGGTGATCACGGTGATGGCCTGGTTCGGCCTGCCCATCTTCTGCGCCCTGCCCTTCATGCTCGGGACCTGGCAGCTGTCCTTCGTCGATGCGGTGTTCGAATCCGTGTCCGGACTGACCACGACGGGATCGACCGTCGTCTCCGGGCTCGATGACAGCCCGCCCTCGCTCCTCCTGTGGCGCTCGGTCCTGCAATGGATTGGCGGGGTCGGGATCATCGCCCTGTCGATCGCCATCCTGCCTTTCCTGAAAGTCGGCGGGATGCAGTTGTTCAAGATGGAATCCTCCGACACCTCGTCGGAGCGGCTGATCGCGCGGCCCAACCAGCTGGCGATCGCCATCGGCTCGATCTATCTCGGCCTGACCCTGGCCTGCATGATCGGCTACCGGATCAATGGCATGACCGGGTTCGAGGCGCTCAACCACGCGCTGACCACGGTCTCGACCGGCGGGTATTCGACCTCGGATTCCTCGCTCGGGCATTTCTCGACCGGCACGCACTGGGTCGCCATCGGTTTCATGGCGGCCGGCGCCCTGCCCTTCCTGGCCTATGTCCGGCTGACGCGTCAGAACATGCGCACGCATGGCACGGGAATGGGGCAGATCGGCCTGTTCTTCATGATCGTGGCGATGGCGGCCGGCCTGATGTTCGTTCTGCGGCTGATCGAGGACCAGTCCTTCGCGACCGCCCTGCGCGAGGCGCTGTTCAACGTGGTCTCGGTCATCACGACAACCGGGTATGCGACGGCCGACTACCAGCTCTGGGGGCCGTTCGCGATGGCGGTCTTCTTCTTCCTGACCTTCGTCGGCGGGTGCGCCGGTTCAACGTCGGGCGGGTTCAAGATGTTCCGCTTCGAGGTCCTCGCCAAAGCGCTGCTTCAGAATCTCAATCGCACCGCTCAACCGCATTCATTGTCGCCTGCGCGCATCAACGGCCAGCCGCTTGGTCCCGGCGACGTCGCCTCGGTGGCGCTGTTTTCCGCGGTCTATGTGGCGACATTCGCCATCGGGGCGCTGGTGCTGTCCGCGACGGGGCTCGACCTGATGACCTCGCTGTCGGGGTCGGCGACGGCGCTGGCCAATGTCGGCCCCGGCCTCGGTGCGATCATCGGCCCGGCCGGCAATTTCTCCGGCCTGCCGGATTCCACGAAGCTGGTGCTTGGCGCAATCATGGTGCTTGGCCGGCTGGAAGTGTTCACCGTCCTCGTCCTGTTCGTGCCGCGCTTCCACACGGCTTGACCTCACCCCCCCGCTCGCCCACTTAGTCCGGCTTCATGGCCACGCTGATCGAGAACAAGGCCCCGTCTGCGAACGCAGATGCGATGGCCGGCCCGGACATAAGGACCTTTGGCTGCCGGCTGAATGCCTGGGAGAGCGAGATCATGCGCGATCACGCCCGGGCGGCCGGCCTTGGCGAGGCAATCATCATCAACACCTGCGCGGTGACGAATGAGGCGGTGCGCCAGGCACGCCAGTCGATCCGACGCGCCCGCCGCGATCATCCCGACGCGTCGATCATCGTCACCGGCTGCGCCGCGCAGATCGAGCCGGAGCGCTTCGCGGCGATGCCGGAAGTCACGCGTGTCGTCGGCAACATGGAAAAGATGAAGGCCGAGACGTGGGAGGCCGTGGCACGCGGCGATGCGGCCCGCACCCTGGTCAACGACATCATGAGCGTGCGCGAGACGGCCGGCCATCTGGTCGACGGGCTGGACGGCCGGACCCGCGCCTATGTACAGGTGCAGACCGGGTGCGACCATCGCTGCACCTTCTGCATCATCCCCTATGGCCGCGGGAATTCCCGGTCCGTCCCGGACACGGAGATAACCGACCAGATCCGCCGCCTGGTGGATACCGGGCACCAGGAGATCGTGCTGACTGGCGTCGACCTGACGAGTTGGGGCGCGGATCTCGACGGCGAGCCGAAGCTGGGGCGTCTGGTGAAGGCGATCCTGAAGGATGTGCCGGACCTGCCGCGCCTCAGGCTGTCCTCGATCGATGCGATCGAGATCGATCCGGACCTGTTCGAGGCGGTGACGGGTGATGCGCGCATCGCGCCGCACCTTCACCTGTCGCTGCAGGCTGGCGACGACATGATCCTGAAGCGGATGAAGCGCCGCCATCTGCGCGATGACGCGATCCAGCTTTGCCAGTCGCTGAAGGCGGCGCGGCCGGACATCGCCTTCGGCGCGGACCTGATCGCCGGCTTCCCGACCGAGACCGAGGAGATGTTCGAGAACTCGATCAAACTGGTCGACGACTGCGATCTCGCCTATCTGCACGTCTTCCCGTTCAGCCCGCGCCCCGGCACGCCGGCCGCCCGCATGCCGTGGAGCGGCGGCGGCGTCGCGAAAGAACGCGCCGCGCGGCTGCGCGCCAAGGGCGACGCGGCGCTCGCCCGGCACCTTTCGGGCATGATCGGGTCAACGCAGGCCGCGCTGGTGGAACGGCCGGGTTTCGCGCGGGCGCCGAATTTCGCGGCGATCCGTTTCGATGAGCATTCCCCGGCGCGTGCCGGAGCGATTGTCGATCTGGTGATTTCCGGCCATGACGGGCAGGAACTGACCGGAGAGGTGAAGGCGTGAAGGAGGGCGAGAAAAAGCCGGGCTTCTTTTCCCGCCTGACGTCCGGCCTCCGTCGCTCCTCGGAGAAGCTGACCGAAAGCGTCAGCGCGGTGTTCACCAAGCGCAAGCTCGATGCCGCCGCGATCGAGGAACTGGAAGAGTTGCTCATCGCCGCCGATCTCGGACCGGCCGCCGCGATGCGAGTGACCGACCGGCTGGCCAGGGACCGGTTCGACAAGGACGTCACCGACGAAGAGGTAAAGGACGCGCTCGCCGCGACGATCGAGGAAACGCTGAAGCCGCTCGAAGCCCCGCTCGACTTCTCGTCTGGCCCCCGGCCGGAAATCGTCCTCTTCGTCGGGGTCAACGGCTCGGGCAAGACGACGACGCTGGGCAAGATCGCCGCGACCCTGACCCGCGCGGGCAAGAAAACGCTGCTGGTCGCGGGCGACACCTTCCGCGCGGCGGCCGTGGAACAGGTCTCGGTGTGGGGCGAGCGCGCCGGCGCGCCGGTGGAAAAGCGCGAGATCGGCGCGGATGCGGCGGGGCTCGCCTATGACGCCGTGTCCCGCGCGCAGCGCGACGGCTTCGACGTCGTGCTGATCGACACCGCCGGGCGGCTGCAGACCAAGACCGCGCTGATGGACGAGCTTCGCAAGATCGTCCGTGTGATCCGCAAGCTCGACGAGACGGCACCACACCGGGTCATTCTGGTGCTCGACGGGACGGTCGGGGCCAATGCGGTGTCGCAGGCGGAAGCCTTCCTCGAAGCCAGCCAAGTCACCGGCCTCGTCATGACCAAGCTCGACGGGACGGCGAAAGGCGGGGCGCTGGTGCAGGTCGCCGACAGATTCCAGTTGCCGGTTCACGCGATCGGCATCGGCGAAGGCATCGACGACCTTCAACCCTTCGATGCGCGGGCCTTTGCCCGCGCCCTGTCGGGCCTGGCCGGCTGAACGCGGCGGCGCTCGGCGCGCTGGCCATGCTGGGCTCTGCCGTGCTGCACGCCGGCATGGGGCTTCTGACGAAACAGTCCCAGGACCGTCTGGTCTTCCGCGCCCTGATGATGATGGCCGGCGCGCTGCTCTATTCCCCCGTCCTCATTCTGTTTCCGCCACCGCCCTGGGAGGCGTGGCGCTTCCTGCTGATCGGGGCGGGCCTGCATTTCGCCTTCCAGATGGCGATGATTTCCGCCTTCGAGCGCGGCAACATGAATCTGGTCTATCCGGTGATGCGCGGTGGTGCGCCGGCGCTCGCGGGGATCGCGGCCTTCGTGTTCCTCGGCGAGACGCTCAGCCCGATCCAGATCGCCGGTCTGTCACTGGCGACGGCGATGATCATCGGTTTTGCCTGGCCGGAGAAGGGACAGGCCCCGAAGGCCGCGGCCATCGCCTTTGCGCTGTGTGCGGCCAGTATGACGGCGCTCTATTCCGTAAACGATGCATCGGGCGTACGGGCGGCGCATTCCCCGCTCGTCTACGTCGCCTGGTTCTTCGTGGTGTCGTCCGTCCCGGTGACGGTGGTGTCCCTCGTCCGGCGCGGACGCCGATGGGCGGGGCTCGCGAAGGGCGAACTGCGGATGGCCGGGGTCGCGGCGCTGTTCGGCGCGGCGAGTTACGGCCTTGCGCTTTACGCCTTTTCGCTCGCAGACGTCGCGCCGATGGCGGCGATGCGGGAGACGTCGGTCGTGTTCGGTGCCATCCTCGCCGCGCTCGTGCTGAAGGAGCCTTTCGGCCTCAAGCGCACCGTGCTGGCAATCCTTTTGGCCGCCGGCCTCGTATTGCTACAGATTGGCTAGATCAGGATTCGGAGACGGGACATGAGCGAGACTTCCAGCAAGGCGGCGGGCCAGGGGGCACGCCTGCTGACAGATGTCGGGCCGGTGGCGCTCTTCATCCTGACCTATTTCCTGGGCCGGCGCGTGGTGGGCGAGGATGCCCTGTACTGGGCGACAGGCCTTTTCATCGTCGCCATGCTTGCCGCCCTTGCCTATGCGCGCACCGCGCACAAGCGCTGGCCGCCCATGCTTTTGCTGTCGGCGGTGATCGTCACGGTCATGGGCGGGCTCGGCATCCTCCTGAAGGATCCGATCTTCATCTATGTGAAGCCGACGATCGTGAACCTCTTCCTGTCCTATCTGATCCTGTTCAGCTTCGCCTTCGGCGTGAATATCTGGAAGTTTTTCTTCAAGGAGGTTTTCGACCTGCCGGACCGGGCCTGGACGATCCTGGCGATCCGCTGGGCGCTGTTCCTGCAATTCCTCGCCTTCCTCAACGAACTGATCTGGCGCCATATCTCGGACGGTGATGTCGCGGAAAGCGCACGCTGGTTCGCCGATTTTTCCGTCACCGAAGGCTTCTGGGTGAATTTCAAGCTCGTCATCATGGGGCTGACGCTGGTCTTCGGCCTGCTCAACATTCCGATCGTGATGAAGCATCAGACAACGGACGAAGCCGCCAAATCCGAATAAACAGGGGGTTCCTCCGTCCCCGGAACGTTGTCATTGAATTGAGACGCGCCTCGGCTAGACTGCATCGAGAGGACAGCCAGCGGAGGCGATCCCATGGGCAAGACACCGGAATTCGATCTCGCGGGTTCGCCCGGCCATCTCCTGCATCGTGCGCAGCAATTCGCGGCCGAGCATTTCGCCAAGGCGATGCCGGACGACATGAAGCTGACCCAGCGCCAGTTTGCGGTGCTCGCCGCGACGGCCGGGCAGGAAGGCCTGACCCAGACCGATCTCGTCCGGGCGACGGGTATCGACCGGTCGACGCTGGCCGAACTCGTCTCGCGGATGGTGACGCGCAAGCTGCTCCGACGGGAGCGGGTGCCGGGCGATGCCCGCGCCAATGCCATTCACCTGACCGATGAGGGCCGCACCGTCTATGACACGGCGCTGGCCAGCGCCGTGGCGGCCGATGCGTCGATCATGGAGTCGCTGCCGAAGAACAAGCGCTCCAGCTTCCTGGAAACCCTGCGCCGGATCGCGATGTCGATCGAGGAGGCCGAGGCCAAGCTGAAGGCCGACGCGCTGAGAGAGAAGGAAGCGGTCAAGAAGGCGGCGAAGAAAGCCTCCAAGAAGGCCCGGAAGAAAGACAAGAAGAAAAAGAAGAAGTGACGGCCGTCAGGTCGTCATCCTCGCGCAGGTGGGGATCCATTTCGGGGGCAGCGCTCGGGTCATCCCGATATCGATCGGGATCGCGTCGCCGGGCCTCAGGCCGCCAGCGACTTCATCAGTGTTTCTATCTCGCCCAGCTTCGTGCGTTCGCCGTCGGCGCGCGCTTCGCTCAGGCCGGCCTCGGAGCGCAGCAGTTTCACCGCCCGTGCCTGCGCTTCGGCGACGCATTCGCCGAGCGGGAGCACGCCGGTTGCCGCGAGCTTCAGAAGCGAGGTGACCCGGTCGAGGACAGGACGATCGCTGTTCGCGACCTGGTCGAGCAGGTTGCTTGCCTCCAGCAGCTTCCTGCCCAGCTTGTCGAAGGCGCGTGACAGGTCGGCGAGGTCTTCGTCCGGATAGTGTCCCTTCAGGGCGCGGGCCTGGTGACGCGCGAGGCGGGCCAGTCGGTCGAGTGCATTTCCCGGTCCGCGCGTGAACCAGCTCTCGGTCCTGTGAGCGCCGAGCGCGGCACGGATATATCCTGCGAGCTTCTTCTTGTTCTGTTCACCGACGATGTTCTCTTCCAGCGCCAGAAGCCGTGCGATTTCCGTGTTGGCGTCCTCGGCATCCTCGAGATAGTCGGCGATCGTTTCCGGGGTGAGCAGTCGGGCCGAGCGCTGCGAAAAGGCATCCTGGAGCGAGTCCACCGGCAATTCCGGCCCCTGGGCCAGCACGAGTTGCTGGGCGAGGGCGCGGGCGAGCTTCACTTCAGAGGCGACGCAGTCGGGCTTCATCCGCCGCGGCTTTCTCAGCTGGGCCAGAAGGCGGCGTGCCACCGCCGTGCGTGTCGCGGACAGTGACTTGATCATGCCGGCGAGCTGACGTGCGGCTGCCGGAGCATCGCACAGATCTTCGGCATCGGGCTTGCCGCAATAGATGTCCGCCAGACGCTGCACCTCGCCGCCCAGATCGCTCACGTCACCGACGAGACCGGCAATGCCGCTGTCGAATGCCAGGATTTCCGACAGGAAGGTATCGGTCTCGGTGAGGGCAATCTCGCGCAATTCCGGATCTGCCGGCAGATCGTCCGTGAAGCCGATCAGGCATTTCACCTTGTCGCGATAGGACCGTTCCTCGCTGAGGCGGTCGGCGATCGCGGCCCGCAACCGATAGATATTCGGTTTGGCACAGATCTCTTCAACCGTGCTGGCGAAGGACCGTCCGGCGGGAAAATTGGGAAGCTTCTTGTTGCGGCCGTCCTGATAGATGCGGGTCAGCGCGCGCCCGATCAGATCCTGCAGCTGGCGGGTATAGGCGTGGACATTGGCCTCGCCGTCGCGGGCACTGGCCACGGCCACCTTCTGGATGGCGTGCTGCAGCTCGGTGCCGCCGGTCTCCAGCATTTCGACGAGGTCGGGCCGGTGAAGCAGTTCCATCGGACTGGCCTGCTGGCGTTCCAGCCATTGGGCGAGCGTACGGTGGATCGTGTCGCGGGCGGCGGGATTGGACAGATCGTCCGGTGTCAGACAGGGCAGGGAGGCATCCCCGGCCTTTTCCTTTTCCTGCTCGAATTTTTCCGCACCCTTCTCGAACACGGTCGAGGAGCGGAAGGTCCGCGAGCCGTCATCATAGCGCTCCTTGGACACGCGGACCGAACCGGTCGGAAGCGTCGTCAGCAGCTTTTCGGCGAGCGCGATCGCTTCCTCGCGATCCTCGCGCGCCTCGGCAAGCGACCAGCCGGCCTTGCGGTGGCGCTTCACGAAGATCTCGTAGTGAATGCCGTCAGCCGCCATTCCCGTCCCCAGTCACGCTATTTGTCCCGGCCGGTTCAGGCCGGTCACGAGAATGCCACAGACAGGTTTAAGACCGGGTGAACCATGGGGGCTTTGTGACGCGCCCCGGCTTGGATAGAGTTGCCACAATTTCGGGGAATCGCCTCAGGCGAGGAAGGGCAGACACTTGGCTACGATCGCGCTGGTCGACGACGACGAGAATATCATCACCTCGGTTTCCATCTTTCTCGAGGGCGAGGGCTATCACGTGCGGGTCTACAATGACGGCGCGTCAGCCCTGGCGGCCCTGTCGGAAAGTCCGGCCGATCTCGGCATTTTCGACGTGAAGATGCCGCGCATGGACGGCATGGAGCTGCTTCGCCGGTTGCGGCAGACCTCGAACATGCCGGTGATCTTCCTGACCTCGAAGGATGATGAGTTCGACGAGGCGCTCGGCCTCAATCTCGGGGCGGACGACTACATCACGAAGCCCTTCTCGCAACGGCTTCTCGGCGAGCGGGTCAAGGCGGTGCTGCGCCGCGCGCGCCCCGAACCGGCGACGCCGGGCGAGCCGGAGCCGGGCGACCGCAAGCCGATCATGCGCGGACGGCTTCTGCTCGACCCGAACCGCCATGCCTGCTCCTGGGATGGCGAGCCGGTACGCCTGACGGTGACCGAGTTCCTGATTCTGCAGGCCCTGGCCACGCGCCCGGGCTATGTGAAAAGCCGGGACGCGCTGATGGACGCGGCCTATGACGATCAGGTCTATGTCGACGACCGCACGATCGACAGCCACATCAAGCGGATCCGCAAGAAATTCCGCGAGACCGACCGGGAATTCGACGCGATCGAGACGCTTTATGGCGTGGGGTATCGCTATAAGGAATCGTGACCGGTCCGAGGGCGATGACGCCGGTTTCCGCTGGCCGCGCCTGTCCTGGCCGCGCCTGACCCGGCCACGATGGTCCGCGCCGCGCCTGGCGCAGATCATCCTGGCCGCGAACGGGCTTGCGCTCCTCATCCTGATCATCGGCATGCTGGCCGTGTCGGAGACACGGCGCGGCCTTGTCGAGGCCAAGATCGACGCGCTGCGGGCGGAAGGCGAACTGATCGCCAACATCCTCGCCGAGGGAGCTGCGGAGAGCGATCCGACTCCGGTCCTGCTCGATGGCGAGGCGCGGGCGATATTGCGCCAGCTCTATGTTCCCGAAGACGTGCGCGTGCGGATTTTCGACAAGGGTGTGCGCACGGTCGCCGACAGCCACCTTCTGGTCAGCCGGTTCGATGTCGAGCCCCTGCCCGATATCGGCGATACCGGCGCGCCGGGCCGCGACCAGCGGCCCGTGTTCACGCGCCTTCTGGAAGGACTGGGCGCGCTCCTGCGCACGCAGGAAGAACGTGAGGCGCTGCGCCGCTCGCTGCGCGACGAGGTCGATCTCGCGATACTCGGCGAGGCGGTGTCAGGCGTCCGGCGGCAGGAGGACGGAACGCGGGTCGTCTCGGTCTCCATCCCGATCCAGCCGGTGCAGGCCGTGGTCGGCGTGGTGACGCTCGAAAGCTTCGACCTCGACGCGCTGATCGCCTCCGAGCGGCGGGCCTTGCTGCCCTTCATCCTGCTGGCGGCTGTCGTCACCATCCTGTCCTCGCTGGCGCTCACCGTGTTCATCGCGCGGCCGGTGCGCCGCCTTGCGCTGGCGGCTCACGAAGCCCGGCTCGCAGGCGGACGCCGGGTAAAGATGCCTCATCTCGAAGGGCGCAAGGACGAGATCGGCGAATTGGGACTGGCCCTGCACGCCATGACCGAGGCGCTGTATGACCGGATGGACGCGATCGAGCAGTTCGCGGCCGATGTCGCGCACGAGCTGAAGAATCCGCTGACCTCGATCCGGTCGGCGGTCGAGGTGCTGCCCAAGGCCGCCGATGCCGAGCGCCGCGACCGGCTGCTCGCCGTCATCCAGTCCGATGTGAAGCGGCTCGACCGGCTGATCACCGATATTTCGCGCGCCTCTCGCCTCGATGCCGAGCTGGCCCGCGAGGATACCGCGCCCGTCGATCTGGCGGCGTTGTTGCGCGACATCGTCCAGTCCTACCGGGACTCGCGCGGGGATGGGCCGGAGATCGTGTTCGAGCCGGCCGCCGAGGCGGCCCCGATACGGGGCCGCGCCGGACCGCTGGGCCAGGTGGTCCGCAACCTGATCGACAACGCGATCACCTTTTCGCCGGAGGACCGTCCCTCGAAAGTCCGGGTGTCGCTGTTTCGCGGGCACCGCGACGGTTTCCCGGCCTGGACCGTCACGGTCGAGGATGACGGGCCGGGAATTCCCCCGGACAATCTGGAGACGGTTTTCAAACGCTTCTACACCGACCGGCCCAGGGGCGCGGCCTTCGGAACGCATTCCGGTCTCGGCCTTGCCATCGCCCGGCAGATCGTCAAGGCGCATGGCGGCTCGATCCTCGCGGAAAACCGCACCGGGCCGGACGGGGCGGTGAAGGGCGCGCGCTTCGTCATCCTGCTTCCCGCCGACCGCGGCTGATGCCTGCGACAGGGTGTCAGCGCACAAAGGCCTTTTCCCCGGCGCCCTGGCACGATTAGATGCGCAGGCTTGGGGAGGTCGCATGATCGGACTGGTTGTTGTCACGCATGGTCGACTGGCGGAGGAACTCGTTGCCGCCGCCGAGCACGTCGTGGGGGAATTGCCGGCGTGCAGCGCCGTGTGCATCGGACCCGACGACGACATGGAGCAGCGGCGAGACGATATCCGCGAGGCCGTCGAGTCGGCTGACCGCGGCGAGGGTGTGCTGATCCTGACCGACATGTTCGGCGGCACGCCATCCAACCTGGCGATTTCGCTGCTGGAAAAGGGGCGGATCGAGGTCGTCGCCGGGGTCAATCTGCCGATGATGATCAAGCTGGCCGAAGCGCGCGAGGACCAGGACGTGGCGACGCTCGCCGACACCGGTGCGGCCGCCGGACAGCGCTATATCGCGGTGGCGTCTCGGGTGCTTGACGGCTCCGCCAAGTGAGTTCCGTCGTCCGCAAGGTCACGGTGCGCAATGCGCGCGGCCTGCATGCACGCGCCGCGGCAAAATTCGTCGAGACACTGCGCGGTTTCGATGCCGAGGCGCGCGTGGCGACCTCAGCGGAAGCGATCGACGCCGATTCGATCATGGAATTGCTGATGCTGGCCGCCGGGCCGGGCACCGAGCTGACGCTGGAGACGCGCGGGCCGGACGCGGAAGCGGCGGCCGATGCGCTCGAAGCGCTCGTCGCCGCCGGCTTTCACGAGACCGACTGATCCGGTTCGCCGTCAGGACTGGCGGTCGGCATCCTCACCGGACGGCGCGTCGTGCGCCATCATCGGGTCATGATCAACGTCGGATGCCAATTCCGGCGTGTCCGCCTCGTCCGGGAGGTCGGGCGCGTCCGCCTGGGTCGTGATCGTGTCTTCGCCCGCCGGTTCGGGCTGCGCCGCCAGCGGCGGAGGTTCCGGCAAGCTCATGTCGCGGTCCGAATTGTCCGGCATTTCGGGTTCGGGCGCGCGCAGGCTGACGACGGCGTCGCCCGGCTCGGTCTCGCCGCGGGCGCGGGCCAGTTCGGCGTCGGACGGCAGGTCGTCATCGGCTTCGAGGGTCTGCGTGTCCTCACCGGCCATGGCGGCCGCGAGCGCGCCGAAGGCGGCGCTGGTCCGGGCGTCCCGGGTCAGCGTGGTATCCTCGGCCGTGGCAGTGGCGCTCAGCGTACGCGGCGCGTCCTCGACTTCAGTCGGGGGGGAGGCGGCTTCGGGAATGTCCGGTTCGGACACCGCTTCGGGAGCTTCGGCAGCGGGTTCGGCAGCCTCGGCGGCGAGGCCTTCGGCCGCGTCTTCGGCCGGATCGGCATGGGTGCGTTCCGCCGCGTCATTGGCGGCTTCGGAGACCTGTTCCGCTTCGTCGTCGGCAGGCGCATTTTCGGCCGGTTCCGCAGCGTCCATCGCGACAGCGCCAGCCGACAGGGTCGCCACCGCCATTGCGGGTTCGGAACTGCGGGCCGCCGGCGGGCTGACCACGCTTTCCTGCGGCGGGTTGCGCAGCATGTGTTCCGACAGGCGCGCGACACGGCCGCGGAAGCGCGAGGCATCGCGCACCCGGTTGATGAATCCGGCCAGGCTGAAGAAGAGGACGAGGCCGCCGATCGCCATCAGGACGATCCCGGTGGCGCCGTCGACACCACCGAGGACGAGGCCGGCCGACAGCGCGGCGGCGATGAAGAGCGGCACCCAGACCACGCGCCAGGTACGGCCGACATAGGCGATGAGGCCCAGCAAGGCGAGGCCGGCGCCAAGCAGGACGGCATTCGCTGCTTCGGCTTCCACAATGCCGGTCGAGGCGACGACGCGGTCAAGCCCGCCAATGCTGGCAGCCGGATCGGCCCCGATCAGGAAGCCGGCCTGGGACGCGACGAGGGCGACAAGGTCGAATGCCGGCAGGCCGGCAAACAGGGACGGGTTCAGCTCGAGGAAGGCGGCCCGCAGGGCTGGCCAGACGAGCACGATGGCAAACAGCGCCACCGCGATCATCGACAGCCACCAGTTCGCGCCGCGCGTGATCCCGGCGCGGGACAGGGCGCGGGTCGCGTCGGGGGCGGCCGGTTCCCAGCTGTTGGTGCGATAGTTGATCACCGAGACCGGGCGCGACTGGCGGTCGGGGCCCGACTGCGCGCGCAGGACGGCGATGCTGTCACCAGTCTCCATCGGCGCATCGCCGTTGGCGAGCCGGACCGTGTGCAACCCGCCATCCATGTCCTGAAAGCGGCGCTCGGAGGCGCGCTGACGGCGGTCCGGACTGGCGATATGGCCGGTCGTGGCAAAGAATTCGAGCTGGCGGCGCCCATAGGACTGACTGGCATGGGCCGTCGGCAGAACTGGCATCGGCTTACTCCCCTTGCGCCGCAGGATCGCACCAGAACCGTATCGCTCTGGCGCACAAGCGGCGAACTCCACTCCATCACCCTACAAGTTTGGGGCCATGTTAGGCCAAAACGGTAACAGTTTGTTCAGTCCTGTGGCAGGGGTTTCTTGTCTGAGGCGAAGCAGGCGCGGGGGCCGGGGCCGCAACCGACCGCTTGCGGGATGCGGCAAAGCCGCTAGCGTGCGCGACATGCGCCTGATTTCCCTTCTGCCCGCCCTGTTTCTCGCCGCCTGCTCGACGCTTCCCGCGGCGGTGTTGCCCGATGCGATGACGCCCGACCGGCTCGATCCGCGCGAGCGGCCCTTCCGCCCGCGCTCGGACTATCCGGTGCCGCCGAATGTGGACTCCCTGATCGGTCCGGAAGACTGCCAGGGCTCGCAGCTCGCCGCGCAACGGTTCGAACTGCCGGACTATCCGGTCGGAGCCTATGCGCGAGGCCTGCAGGGCTGGGTCGTGGTGCGCTTCCACGTCTATGACACCGGCAATACGCACCGGGTGCGGGTGGCGCGGGCGGTGCCGTCGGGTCCGTTCGACGGCGTCGCGGTCGCGGCGGTGGAGGACTGGCGCTTCCAGGGGCTGCCCGAAGGCATGGCGCTGACCAATTGCGTCGTCCTGTTCGAATTCCGCATGGGTGAGGTGCGGATAAGGTAGCCCTTTTCCCTCCCCTTGAGGGGGAGGGACGCGAGCGACGCCCGTCAGGGCGACGGGAGCGGGGTGGGGTGAGAGGCCCTTCAAAAAAACACCCCCACCCCGGTCGGCTGGCTGACGCTCAGCCTCCCGGCCCTTCTCCCCTCGAAACGCTCCACTGGAGCGTTTCGCCCTGAGGGACGGGTCGAAGCCTCAAGCGGGAGGGCGAACGCAGGCGATCTTCAAGCCTTTTCCGCCCCGGATTTACCTGTCCCCGCGGAGGCGGGGATTTCGGGGCCCACCCACAATGCGAACCCGTCTCTGACGGTAGGTCCCGGCACAAGGCCGGGACGGCGTTGATCTTCGATTGTAATACTATATCATCACGTGCGGGAGGCGCCTCGAATGCCCGCATGGGTCCGCTGGATACTCGCCGCACTCGGCGCAGCCGCCGTCACGGGCGGGCTGTTTGTGGCGATGCCGTCGATGATCCGAATCGGCGATCCGGAACCGGGGCGCGCGCTGATTGCGTGGCAGGAGGCCAATCCGCCTGAATATGGGGGCGCGTTCGATCCTGAGCAGTTGCGCCCTTTGTGTCTGTGTAGTCCCCCGGCTGCTGGAAACGATACCGAGTTGTTTGACCACTCATTGGAGCATGTCCACGCATTCATCGACTTCCAGCTTGCCTACCATCGTGCTGTCACCTTCCGCGTGCGCCAATCGAACCCGGATCAGGCCCCAGATTAATCCCTCACCCGACTGCCTTAGCGTTCGCCGCAGCGGCGCGTTAACGCTAAAGTCCCGATTCGGACGAATCATGGGCGCGCGTCCAATCGAGGGGGCCAACGGAAACGGGGCATGTCCGCAGGCGCTGAAAGCATCCAGATCGCGACCCTCGTCGTCACCGCCGGGGCGGTGATGTTCGCCGTCGCGGCGAGCGTCTGGGCGATGCGCGTCACCACGGGCGCGCGCGCCGCGCAGGCGATCTGGAAACGCCGCGTCACCGATCTCGAAGACAAGCTGACCCGCGCCGATTCCACCTTTGGCGCCTATCCCGGCCTTGTTCTTGTGTGGGACACGCCGCCCGATCTCGCCGGCGGCGCGGTCGAGGACTGGGCCAAGCCGCGCATTTTCGGCTCGCCCTCCGCGCTGGCCAGCCTGCTGAAATTCGCCGAAGCCGCCGACGGGCCCGATCCGGGCAGTCTGCTGCTGGAAGGCGTGGCCGATTACGAGGCCCGCGCCGCCGATGGCGAGGAAACCACGCTGCGCCGCCGCTTCGCCCAGCTGGTGACCGAGGGCAAGCCGCTGTCGCTGACCATTCTGGGGCCCGAGGGCCGCTTCCTCGAGGCCGATGGCCGTGCCGCCGGCCTGCAGATCGCGCTCTTCCTGTCCGACGCGACCATCCGCGGCATGGAAATCTCCGGAGCGCGCGGCCGGGTGGAGGAAAGCCGCCGAACTGTCGAAGCGGATCCGGCCGCCTTCCTCGACACGCTGGAACGCGCGCCCTTCCCGGCTTGGCGGATGAATGCTTCGGGGCGTCTGGAATGGGCCAATGCCGCCTATGCCGCCGCGGTCGACGCCAAGGACGCCGCCGACGCCGTCGCGCGCCAGATCGCGCTCGATCCGGGTCTGAAAGGCCAGGCCGGCGAAGCGGTGAAGGCCGGCGAGGCCGTCGCCAAGACGCGTCCCGTGGTGATTGCCGGCAAGCGCCGCGCGCTCGATCTCGTCACATTCCCGGTGTCCGGCGGAGCGGCAGGGTTCGCGCTCGACGTGACCGAGGCGGAAGAGTCCAAGGCCGCGCTCAAGCGCTTCCGCCGCGCACATGACGACACGCTCAACCACATGGCCGAGGCGGTCGCCGTGTTCGACCGCGGCCAGCGCCTGGTCTTCCACAATACGGCGTTCGAACATCTTTATTCGCTTGACCCGTCCTGGCTGAACGACCGGCCGAGCCATGGCGAATTGCTCGACCGGCTGCGCGAAAAGCGCCTGCTTCCGGAACAGGCCGACTATGCGGCGTGGAAGAAGGGCGAGCTCAACCGCTATGACGCCGCGCCCGGCGAGGAAAGCCCCGACGAGCTGTGGCCGCTGCCCGACGGGCGCACGCTGCGCGTCGCGCGCCAGCGCCATCCCTTGGGCGGGCTGATGCTGATCTTCGAGGACAAGACGGACGAGCTGGCCCTGCGCGCGCGCTACAACACGCTGATCAACGTCCAGCGTGCGACACTCGACAAGCTGCACGAGGCCGTCGCCGTGTTCGGTTCGGATGGCCGGCTGCGCCTGCACAACACGGCGTTCGAGGGTTTGTGGAAGCTTTCGTCGACCGATCTCGAGGGCCAGCCCGCCTTCGAAAGCATCGTGAAACGCTGCGAGAGCCTGCACCCCGACGCCGAGGCCTGGGCGGAGATGAAGGCGCGCGTGACCGATCCTTCACCGCAGGCGCGCAAGCATGTGACCGGCGAATGGGTGCGCTCGGACGACAAGGTGCTGACCTATCTGTCGCGGCCGCTGCCCGACGGGGCGACGCTGATCGCCTGGGACGATGTCACCGACTCCCGCCGGATCGAGGAGGCGCTGCGCGACCGCGCCGAGGCGCTGGAGGCGTCCGACCGGATCAAGAGCGAGTTCGTGGAGCATGTCAGCTATCAGCTGCGCACGCCGCTCACCACGATTTCCGGCTATACCGACATGATCATGCAGGGCTTTGCCGGCGAGCTGTCGGAGCGCCAGCAGGGCCCGATGACGGCGATCAAGGAAGCCTCCGAAGAGCTCGCCAAGCTGATCGACAACGTGCTCGACGTCGCCGCGATCGATGCCGGACAGCTGGAACTGGAACTGGGCGATGCCGATCTCGGCGCGATTGCGGAAGAAAGCGCCGCCTTCTTCGCCGCCAAGGCCGAGCATGCCGGGGTGAGGATCTCGCTCGACGACCGGACCGGCGAGGCCAGCCTGATCCGGGCCGATGCGCGGCGGCTGAAACAGGTCGTGCTGAACCTTCTGTCGAACGCCATCCGTCACACGCCGAAGGGCGGCACGGTGACGATCGCGCTGGAGCACCGGGACGGTAGCGCGACGATTGCGGTGAAGGACGAGGGCGAGGGGATCGATCCCGAACGCCTGGCGCGCGTCTTCGAACGTTTCGAACGCGGCGTGCGCGGCGGAGCCGGGCTGGGCCTGGCTCTGGTCAAGGAGATCGTCGAGCTGCACGGCGGCTGGGTCGATCTCGAATCCGAACCCGAACGCGGCACCACGGTCGTGGTTCACCTGCCCGAGGAGGCGGCCGAAGCCCATGCCGCCCCCGAGCTGGACCTCAAGGGCCGGCTCAAGGGCGAAGCCAAGGCGGTTTAGGGCATTCGTCATTCCCGCGAAGGCGGGAATCCAGAGCAACCGAAAGACTGGACTCCCGCCTGCGCGGGAGTGACGGAATTGTGAATCCTACCCCTGAAACTCAGGCATCCGCACAACAAGGCCGTCGAGCTCCGGCGTGACCTTGATCTGGCAGGAGAGCCGCGAATTGGCCTGCACCTCGGAAGCAAAATCGAGCATGGAATCCTCCATCGAGGAGCGCTCACCGGCTTTCGCCCGCCAGGCCTCGTCGACATAGACATGGCAGGTGGCGCAGGCGCAGGCGCCGCCGCAATCGGCATCGATGCCGGGCACCATGTTGCGGATTGCGCCCTCCATGACGGACAGGCCATCCGGCACGTCGATCTCGTGACGGGTTCCGTTGTGCTCGATATAGGTGATCTTGGCCATGTCGCTTTCGTCTTGAGGCTGGTGCGTTTCAGCGCAGGCAATTGGCGGGCGAGGCGCGCGAAGTCAAGCTTGACCCCGCTTGCCCGCATCGCGGCGCTTCGCTAAGCGCGGAGGCATGACCGGTGTGTCGCTCGATTTCTCCCTGAAGGACGCTGCCGCGACCGCCCGTCTCGGCGCGGCACTCGGTGCACGCCTGCGCGGCGGGGACACGGTGTTGCTGGTCGGCGATCTGGGAGCGGGCAAGACGACGTTCGCGCGCGGGATGATCGCGGCGCTGGCCGGCGTCGATGATGCGCCCAGCCCGACCTATACGCTGGTCCAGTCCTACGAGACCGCGGACGGGACGCCGCTTGTCCACGCCGATCTCTATCGGATCGAGGACGAGGGCGAACTGGGCGAGCTGGGCCTGGACGATGCGTTCGACGATTCCATTGTCCTGATCGAATGGCCGGACCGGCTCGGACAGCGCGCACCGAAGGAGGCCCTGACGCTGAAGCTGAGCCTCGCCCCGGAAGGACGCATGGCGCATATCTCGGGCGGGACGGAATGGAAGGACAGGCTCGATGGATTCGACCCGCGCGGCTGAACGCACAGAATTCGTCGCCGGGGCGGGTTGGGGCGATGCGCAGGTGCAGCCCTTTCCGGGCGATGCCTCGACGCGGCGCTATTTCCGCCTGACGCGGGGTGGCGAGACCGCCATCCTGATGGACGCGCCGGCCAAGGCGGAAAGCGCGGCGTGTCCGCCGGACGCAACGCCGGCAGAACGCGCCACGCTCGGCTACAATGCGCTCGCCCGGCTCGCCGGTCCCAATCTGACGGCGTTCACCGGGCTGGCCAGCGAACTGACCGCGCGCGGCTTCTCAGCGCCGTGCATTCTTGCCGCCGACATCGGGCGGGGCTTCCTGCTGCTCGAAGATCTCGGCGACCGGCTGTTCGTGCATGCCATCGCGGACGGCGAGCACGAGGCCGCGCTCTACGAGCATGCGATCGACACGCTGGCGGCACTCTACCGGTCGAGTTTTCCAGACCGCTTGAGCTATTCCGGGGCGGAATGGCCGCTGCTGGACTATGACGCGCCGGCGCTGGGTGCCGAGACGGGACTTTTCCTCGACTGGTATGCAAAGCATCGCGCCGGCACCGTCAGTGACGCAGCCCGCGCCGAGTGGGACGCGATCTGGTCCGACATGTTCGGCGCGCTCGACGTTCATGCCTCCGGTCCCGCGCTGCGCGACTATCATGCGGAAAACCTGCTCTGGCTTCCGGACCGCGACGGCCCGGCAAAGGTCGGCCTGCTCGACTTCCAGGACGCGCTCTTTGCCCACCCGGCCTATGACCTCGTCTCGCTGATCGAGGATGCGCGCCGCGACGTGGACCCCGCGCTCGCCGAACCGTTGAAGCGCCGCTTCATGGACAAGGCGGCGCTTTCCGGCGCTGACGCGTTCGACACCGCCTATGCGGTGCTCGGTGCGCAACGGAATGCGAAAATCCTCGGCATTTTCATCCGCCTGTCGGAGCGGGACGGGAAGCCGAAATATCTCGACTTCCTGCCGCGCGTCGCCCGGCATTTCGTCAACGATCTCGCCCATCCCGCCCTCGCGCCGCTCAAACGCTGGACCGAGACGCACGCCCCGGCCGTGTTCGACGAGGCGAAACGATGACGGCGATCACGACCGGCATGGCGCTGGCCGCGGGGCTGGGCACGCGGATGCGCCCGCTGACGGACGACCGGCCGAAGGCGCTGGTCGAGGTCGGCGGCAAGGCGTTGCTGGATCATGCGCTCGACCGCTTCGCTGCGGCGGGGGTCTCGCGCACGGTCGTCAACATCCACCATCTCGCCGACCGGATGCGGGCGCATATCGAGGCCCGGTCGGGTTCGCCGGAGATCGTGATCTCCGACGAGACGGACGCGCTGCTCGAGACCGGCGGCGGCATGGTCAAGGCGCTGCCGCTTCTGGGAGAGGACCCGGTCCTGGTCAGCAATATCGACGCGGTCTGGGTCGATCGCGGCACGCCGGAGCTGAGCCGCCTGATGCAGGCCTGGGACGAGGCCCGGATGGATGTGCTGCTTCTGCTCGCGCCGATGGAGCAAACGCTCGGTTTCGACGGGGCGGGGGATTTCTTCCTTGGCGATGATGGCCGCCTCGACTGGCGCGGCGACCGCACAAGCGCGCCCTACGCCTATGCCGGGGCCCACATTGTGCATCCGCGCGTCTTCGCCGGTGAAAGCGTGCGCCGCTTTTCGCTGACCGGGATCTGGAAGCGTTTATCCACCGAAGGCCGACTGCATGGCCTTCCGATGAAAGCATTCTGGATGCATGTTGGCGATCCGCGTGCCCGCGACGAGGCGGAAGCACGCCTCGCCGCGGGGATGATGTGACCGACAGCGTCTTCAAAACGCCCAGTCCACGCATATTCACCCTGCCGCCGGGCAGCGACTTCCTGCGTGCCGTGGCGCGGCAGGTGCTGGCCGAGACCGAAGCCACGGGTCCGGAAAGCCTCGCCGACATCACCATCCTGACCCCGACGCGGCGGGCGGGCCGTGCGCTGATCGAAGCCTTTGCCGCCGAGCGGGGCGGAAAGGGCGCGGCCATTCTGCCGATGATCCGGCCGATCGGGGATGTCGACGCCGACGAACCGCCCTTCGAACCCGGGGAACTGGCCGATGCGGCGGCGCCGGCGATCGACCCGGCGCGGCGGCATTTCGAGCTGACGCGGCTGATCCTCGCCAGGGAGGAAGCCGCCGGGCGCACGATGACGCTCGGCGCGGCGATGGCGCTGGCCGAACCGCTGGCCGTGCTGATCGACGATTACTGGACCGAGGAGACGGGGGATTTCGCCGCGCTCGGCGAGCAGATCGCCAGCGTCCTGCCGGCCCATCTCCAGGAATCGGTGGATTTCCTGTCGATCGTGGGGGCGTTGTGGCCGAAACGGCTGGCGGAACTCGGGATGAGCGACCCGGCACAGCGCCGGTCCGCGCTGTTGCGTGCGCTTGCCGAACGCTGGCGCGAGACGCCGCCGCGCGGGCCCGTCTTCATCGCCGGTTCGACCGGTTCGATCCCGGCGGCCGCCGACCTGATGGCTGCTGCGGCGATGCTGGAAAAGGGCTGCGTAATCCTGCCCGGGCTCGACACCGAGGCCGACGATGCGGCCTGGGACGCCATTGATGTCCTCGACTCGCAGCACCCGCAATGGCCGCTGAAGGCCTTTCTCGACCGGATGGGCGTGAGGCGCGGCGATGTGAAAGTGCTGCCGAGCGAGGGCGAGACCGACGCGATGCGCGCGCGTCAGCGAGTGATCGCCGAAGCCCTCCGGCCCGCCGAGGAGACGGCCGACTGGCTGAAGCGTATCGACCGGATCGCGGGCGGTCAGGGTGCGGACTATCTGAAACGCGGATTCGACGGTCTCTCGCTGCTTGAAGCCCCCGGTCCGGACGCCGAGGCGCTCGCCATCGCGCTGATGCTGCGCGAGACGCTCGATACGCCGGGCAAGACCGCCATGGTCGTCACGCCCGACCGGGCGCTGGCGCGGCGGGTCTCGGCGCATCTGCAGCGCTTCGGCATCAAGCTTGATGATTCCGCCGGTCTGCCGCTGTCGGGAACCGGGGCGGGCGGATTCCTGCAGCTCGTGCTCGACCTCGCGCTCGAACCCGGGTCCGCACTGGCCTTCACCGCGCTGGCGGCATCGCCCCTGTTTGCGCTGGGGCAGGCACGGGACAGTCGTCTGGCCCTGCTCCGGGCGATCGATATCGGTCTGCGCGGACCCCGCCCGGGATTGGATTTCGCGGCGCTGAAGCGCCGCCTGACCGACCCCGGGAACCACGCCCGACCACATGATCCCGAACCGGCCCTTGCCCTGATTGACCAGCTGGACTCGCTCTTCACGCCGCTTTTGCACCGCGAAGCCCGGCCCGCTGCCGACTGGGCACGGGCGCATGCGCAGATCGCCGAAGCGCTCACCGCGTCAGACCGTCCGGGTACGGAGCGGCTCTGGGCTGGCGAGGGAGGGGAGGCGGCGGCGGACCTGATCCGCTCCTTTCTCGACGAGGCAGAAACACTGCCGGACCTGACACTCGTGGACTATGCCGCCGCCTGGCGCGACATGGCCGGGGCGCGCCGGGTGCGGCCGCAGGGCGATCTGCATCCGCGGTTGAAATTGCTCGGCCCGCTGGAGGCACGCGGGCTCAGTGCCGACCTTGTGATCCTCGCAGGCCTGAATGAAGGCGTCTGGCCCGCCGGTCTCGGCGCCGATCCGTGGATGTCGCGCGGCATGCGGCTGGAAGCCGGGCTGGGCGCGCCCGAGCGCCGGATCGGCCTGTCAGCGCACGATTTCGCGCAGGCCGCCGCTGCGCCGGAGGCCATCCTGACCCGTTCGACCCGGGTCGATGGGGCCCCGGCGGTCGCCTCGCGCTGGGTCTGGCGGTTGGAAATGCTGGCGCGCGGCACGGATGCCGATGGCCGCCTTCTGAAACCCGGACGCGACTGGCTGGCCCTGGCCGGGGTGCTTGACCGGCCCGAAAGTGTCTCGCCCGCCCCGCCCCCGGCGCCCACCCCGCCGGCCGAGGCGCGGCCAACACGGCTTTCGGTGACCGCGATCCGGAAATGGATCCGTGATCCCTATGCGATCTATGCCGGGCAGATCCTGCGCCTGAAAAAGCTCGATGCTGCCGATCTCGAGCCGGAACACCGCGAACGCGGTTCGGCCTGGCATGGCGTGTTCGAAGCTTTCGTGCGCGAGTTCGGCGACCGGATGCCGGAGAATGCGGAAAGCTGGCTGGCCGAGCACGGCGCGGCCGCGATCGAGGTGGCCGGATTCGATGACAGCCGCCGCGTTCAGGAAGAGATCCGCTTTGCCCGCGCCGCGCGGTACTTCCTCGACTGGCACCGGGCCCGTCTGGCGCTGGGCCTGAAACCCGCCGGCATCGAGGTGACGGGCAGCTGGAGTGACCCCGAGACCGGATTCACGCTGCATGGCCGCGCCGACCGGATCGATCGGACGCCGGACGGGTGTCTTGACCTGATCGACTACAAGACGGGAGTCCCGCCCAAGCCGAAGGCGACGAAAGCCGGGTTCGAACCACAATTGCCCCTGACCGCTCTGATCGGCAGTGAGGGCGGGTTCGAGGATGTCGATGCCGGCGAGCCCGGCGGGCTGATCTATGTGCGGATTTCCGGCGGCGCGGAACCGGGCGAGGAAGTCCGTGTGGACAAGGAAGACCCGTCGTTGGAACTGCGCGATCAGTATCTCGGCATCCTGCGCAAGCTGATTGCGGAATACGCCGACGCGGCGACGCCCTACCTCTCGCAGCCCCGCGCGCAGTATACGGACGATTATGGTGACTTCGACCAGCTCGCCCGGCGCGGCGAATGGGCTGACAGCGCCGCGGGTGACGGAAAGGAGGAGGCGTCATGACCTCCGTCATCGCTCGTGCCAGCGAGGCGCAGGCCCGGGCCGCCGATCCGGGCTACAACATCTTCGTCGAGGCCAATGCCGGATCGGGCAAGACGCGCGTGCTCGTCGACCGGGTCACGCGCCTCCTTCTCAACGAGGTGGCGCCGGACACGATCCTCTGCCTGACCTACACCAAGGCGGCGGCGGGCGAGATGAAGACGCGCCTGTTCGACCGGCTGGGCGGCTGGTCCGTGTTGGCCGACGAACCGCTTGAAGCGGAGCTGAAGCGGCTGATCGGGGAGCCGTCGCGCGACGACCTGACCCGCGCCCGCCGCCTGTTTGCCCGCGCGCTCGAGACGCCCGGCGGCCTGAAGATCCAGACCATCCACGCCTTCTGCGAAGGCCTTCTGAAGCGGTTTCCGCTTGAGGCCGGAGTCCCGCCCGGTTTCGACGTGGTCGACGAGGCCCATGCCGAGCGCTTCCGCCGGACGGCCCGCAGCGCCGTGATGCGTGCCGCCGGGCGAGACAAGGGAATGCGGTCGGCGCTCGAAACCCTCGCGGCGCGGTCGAGCGAGGCGCTCGACCAGGTCCTGACCGAAGCCGTCTTCGACCGGCAGCGCCTCGGTGATTTGTTCGAAACACCGGGGACGGAGAGTCTGATCGCCAGATTGCATGAAGCGCTCGGCATTCCCGAAGGCCTGACCGCCGACGCGGCCCGTATCGAGGCATGGGAAGATACCGATTTTGCGCGTCTAAAAGCCGCTGAAGCAGAAATGCAGCATGCCGTGAAGGACACCGAGCGAAAGCACGCGGCTGCGATCGGAGCAGCGTTTGCAGCGCCGTCTTCCGTTTTGGCGTATGAGGCGTATTGCGCGGTCTTCCTGACACAGAAGGGCGAGCCACGGGCAGAGAGCAGATTTCTGACCGTCGACTTCAAGCGCGACTTTCCACTGATCGCCGACTTCATTCTCGATGAGCGCGAACGGATAGTTGCTTCGATCACCCGCGTCCGTGCCGCCCAGGTCGCGGGCGATACCGCGGCGGCGCTGCGCATTGCATCCGTGTTTCTCTCCGCATACGGCGAAGCGCTGACCACGGCGCGCAAACTCGACTTCTCCGACCTTGTGCATGCCGCGGCGCGTCTGCTGAAGCGCTCCGAGGCCGCGGACTGGGTGCGCTACCGGATGGATGGCGGGATCCGCCACATCCTGGTCGACGAGGCGCAGGACACCGCGCCGGAACAATGGTCGCTGATCGAGGCGATTGCCGACGAATTCTTCACCGGCGGGCGGGAGACGGAGGAGACAGTCTTCTGCGTCGGCGACGAGAAGCAGTCGATCTATTCCTTCCAGGGGGCCGATCCGAAAGGCTTCATCGCCTGGGGCGAAAGGCTGGCCGGCAAGGCGACGCTGGCGGAGAAAAGGTTCGACCGGCCGGGGCTGGCCGCCTCCTTCCGCTCCTCCGGTCTCGTCCTCGCCGCCGTGGATCTCGCCTTTGGCCCAGAGGGCGGCGCACCCGAGGTGAAGTTCGTCGTCACCGAAGCTGAGCAGTATGCGCGCAGCGAGACCGCCTTCACGCGCTATCAGTCGCACCTTCCGGCCTTCGACAAGCCGGGCACGATCGAGATCTGGCCGCTGGTGCCGAGGCCAGAGAAAGCCGAAGCGGTTGATCCGTTCAGCCCGGTCGATCTCGACTCGCCCGGCAGTCCGAAAATGCAGCTGGCCGCCGCCATCGCCGGCGAGATCGAGCGCATGCTGAAAGCCGGTGAGGCGGTCCCCGACCGCGATGCGCCCAGCGGCGAACGCGCGGTGCAGCCGCAGGACATCATGATCCTGGTGAGGAAGCGCGACGGCTTCTTTTCCGAAGTCATCCGTCAGCTGAAAATCCGCAATGTGCCGGTCGCGGGGGCGGACCGTATGGTGCTGACCCAGCAGGTCGCGGTGCAGGACCTGCTCTCGCTGGCCCGCTTCGCGCTCAATCCGGATGACGAGCTGTCGCTCGCCGAAGTGCTGAAATCGCCCTTCTTCCACGCCGCGGGCGGGCCTTTCGTGCTCGATGACGCGGCGCTTTACGACCTCGCCTATGGCCGCGGCGGCAAGACGCTCTGGCAGGTGCTGCGCGAGAGCCGCGAGGCGCGCTTCGCCGAGGCGCGCGAGGCGCTCGAACGCGTGCTTGGCTCGGCCCGGACGACGGGTGTGCACTCGGTGTTCGCGCGGTTTCTCGGCGAGGTGACGTCGACCGGCGAAACGCGGCTGAAACGGGTGTTCGCGCGCCTCGGCGAGGAGCAGCGCGACGCGATCGAGGAATTCCTCGCCCGGGCGCTCGCCTTCGAGCGTGAGGAGACGCCCTCGCTGACCCGTTTCGTCGGCGCGATGGACCGGGAGACGGGCGAGATCAAGCGCGAGATGGAGGCCGGGCGCGGCGAGGTCCGGGTGATGACCGTGCATGCCTCGAAAGGCCTGGAAGCCCCGGTTGTCTTTCTGCCCGACACGGTGTCACCGCCGTCTCCCGGGTCAAAATCCTCGCTGTTCCGCTCTGCGGATTTCGGCTGGGTCTGGGGGTTGAAGAAGGACGCCGAGCCGGACCTTCCCGCCGCGCTGCGGGCTGCCGAAGCCGAGCGCGCCGAAGGCGAGAGCTGGCGGCAGCTCTATGTCGCGCTGACGCGGGCGGAGAGCCGGCTCGTTGTGTGCGGCGCGGCGATGGGGAACCGCAAGGAGGGCCTCGCCGAACGCAGCTGGTATGACCGGCTGAACACGCTTTGGGCCGGGGAGAGCTGGACGGAGTTCGCCTCTCCCGTGCCCGGCGCAATTCTGCCCGGCCGCCGCCTGGGCGAGGCCCCGAAGGCACTGGGCGCGGTGACCGGCAAGACCAGGGAGGACACGGTCCCGGACTGGGCAATTTCCGCCGCACCGGTCGAGCACGCGCCGCGCCGGTCAATGGCGCCGTCGCAACTGGCTGCGGAAAGCGAACCGGCGGCGCTGTCGCCCCTGTCCGGCAGCCAGGACCACCGCTTCCGGCGCGGCAATCTGGTGCACAAGCTCTTGCAGACCCTGCCCGACCTGCCGGATGAGCGGCGCGCGGGCGCAGCCGAGCGTTATCTGGAGCGGCAGCCCGACCTGCCGGACACCGAGCGGGCCGAGATCGCTGCCGAGACGCTCGCTGTTCTGAACCATCCCGATTTCGCGCCGATCTTCGGCCCCGGCAGCCGGGCGGAGGTGTCGATCGGCGGACATGCGCCTGGACTTCCCGAAAACGTGACCTTGAGCGGCCAGATCGACCGGCTGGTGGTGACGGGGCAGGACGTGCTTGTCATCGACTACAAAACCAACCGTCCGCCTCCCGGCGACCTGGCCGGGGTGGCGGACATCTACTGGATGCAGATGGCCGCCTACCGCGCGCTGCTGCAGGCGATCCATCCCGGAAAGACCGTCCGGTGCGCCCTTTTGTGGACGGACGGGCCGCGGCTGATGGAATTGCCCGGCGACTCACTCGATGCTGCACTCGCGAAAGGCTTCGCCGCACAGGCGGCAAAGCTTGACGATGCCGCAGCCGCTTCCTAGGTGAGGGCCGGTTTCCGGTGATCGCCGGAATGAGTCGCAATCTCTGCAAAGGAGCCGATCATGGCGACCAAAGCCGTCAGCGATGATGCTTTCGAATCCGACGTTCTCAACGCACAGACTCCCGTGCTGGTGGACTTCTGGGCGGAATGGTGCGGACCGTGCAAACAGATCGCCCCGGCCCTCGACGAGATCGCCAGCGAAATGGCTTCGAACATCACCGTCGCGAAGGTGAATATCGACGACAATCCGATGACGCCGGCGAAGTATGGCGTGCGCGGCATCCCGACCCTGATGATCTTCAAGAACGGTCAGGTCGTGTCGACCAAGATCGGTGCGATGGCCAAGGGCAAGATCGAGGAATGGATCAAGGACACGCTGGCCAGCGTAGCCGCCTGATCCGATCTGCCAACAGACACATGAAAAGCGGGCTGCCCTTGCCAGGGTGGCCCGCTTTTTTATGCGCTGGCTTATATGCGGCGATGCCTACTGCCGCGCGAGCGTCAGCGCGGCGTCCATTGCGGTAGCAGCGTCGGTTGCGATATCCGGCACCACGCCATGGCCTTCGATGCGGCCATTGGTCATCGAGTAGTAATCGGCGATCGGCAAAGCGAGCTGGTATCCGCCTGGCAGGTCATACAATGTCTGCGACAGCATTTCACCGGCCGTGGTCTCGCCGATGAGCGTGGCCCGTCCGGACGCCTTGAGGGCATCCGACGCCATCTCGGCCGCGCTGGCGGTCTCATTGCTGGTCAGCACATAGACCGGCCCGTCAAAGCTGGGCTCGACCGGCTGAAAGGTGATCCGCGTGACCAGGTTTGCCTGGACGTCGGCCCAGAAGGAGAGGACCGACCAGCCCTCCCAGGGCTCAAGGCCGGCGATGTCCGCGCGGCCCGGGGCGTGATCCATGGTCGCATTCCACGGCTGCGAGATGAAGGCACCGGCATCGAGCGGGGTGTCGATAATGTGCGCCACCAGCGGCCGCACGGCAAAGGCGCCGCCGCCATTTTCTCGCAGATCGACAATCAGGGCAGAGGCGTCGTGATGGGCGATCTCGTCAAAGGCCGCATCGATCTCCTCGATCGTGTCCTGGCCCATCATCGTATTGACCGTCAGCACCGCGATATCGCCGTCCCAGCTCAGGACGGCGCCGCCGCCTCCAATGCGCATGCTGTCGAAATAGGCGCCCATCTGGGCAACCGTCTGGTCGCTCTGCCGCAGCACGACATGGGAGAAGGGCCCTGAGCGCCAGATGGTGCGGAAGCCCGATAGGAATTCCTCGTCCGTGGTGGCGGTCGAGGCGAGATTGGAAACAGCCTGTTCGACGGCGGCATAGGCCGGCCCCTCGAGCTCTGCCGGGTCATAGTGGTGGGCGCGCATGGTTGCGTTGATGGCATCCGCCAGCTCGGTGAAGTCGGTATGGGCGGCCACGTCCTGGGCCAGTGTGATGGCCGGCGTGAGCAAGGCCAGCGTGAGAACGCAGGCGGTGAGTTTGAGGGCGTTGGACATTTGGCATTCCTGTCGGTGAACGGGCTTTCTGTGACCCCATGATGTTCCGACAGGGCAGGTTGGATGCAGGCTGCGGCTTCACGCTCGCGTGAACGGTCAGCCGGGCGTGCGCTCAGGCGTCACGCCCTCGATCTCGGCGAGCAATTGCCCGGCGAGATAGAGCGAGCCGCAGACGAGGATGCGCGGCGCGGGCCTTGTGATGGTCAGCGCCCGGCCGATTGCGGCCGTGAGCGTGATTCCGGTATCGCACATGATGTCGGCCGCCCGACCGGCGGCCTGGACCTCGGCGACGGATTTCGACGGCTCGCGTCCGGTGTCGAACTCGACCGCGATCACCCAGCGCGCCAGATCGGTGAAATGTTTCAGATAGGCATGCGCATCCTTCGAGGCGGAGAAGCCGCAGACCAGAACGAGCGGCATGGAGCGGCGCGCCTCGAGATCCGCCATGGCGCGCGCGAGCGCTTCCCCGGCCGCCGGGTTGTGGCCGCCATCGACCCATAATTCGCCGCCGCCGCCCTCGACCAGTTCGGCGAGCCGGCCCCGGGTCAGGTGCTGCAGCCGGGCAGGCCAGCGCACGGCTGACAGTCCGGCCCGGACCTCTTCCTCGCCCAGGCCCAGCGCGCGCGCGGCGGCGATGGCGATGCCGGCATTGTCGACCTGGTGCCCGCCGATCAGGGCCGGGGCGGGCAGATCCCAGACGAGGCTTTCCTCCTCGAACACGATCCGCCCCTGTTCGCTCCAGCAGCGCCAGTCGCGGCCGTGCAGCGTCATCGGTGCTGACAGGCGGAAGGCCTGACGTTCGATCGCATCGAGCGCCTCGCCCTCCTGCGGGCCGATGATGGCGGGTATGCCGGGCTTCAGGATGCCGGCCTTCTCGCCGGCAATGCCCCCGAGCGAATCGCCGAGATAGTCCTGATGGTCGAGGCTGACCGGGGTGATCACGGTCAGTTCCGGCCGGGCGATGACATTGGTCGCGTCCCAGCGCCCACCCAGCCCCACTTCGAGGATCAAACGGTCGGCTGGCGTCTCGGAGAAGAGGAGGAGGGCGGCGGCGGTCGTCGCCTCGAAGAAAGTGATGCTCTGGCCGCCATTGGCCGCCTCGACCCGTTTCAGCGCGTCCAGCAGGCGGGCATCGTCGACCGGCTGGCCGAACAGCTCGATGCGTTCGTTGAAGCGGACGAGATGCGGCGAGGTGTAGAGGTGGACGCGTTCGCCGGCCGCTTCGCACATGGCCTTGAGGAAGGCGCAGACCGAGCCCTTGCCATTGGTGCCGGCGACATGGACGACGGGCGGCAGCTTTTCATGCGGATGGCCGAGCGCGGCCAGAAGCCGTTCGATCCGGTCCAGCGACAGGTCGATCGAGCGCGGATGCAGGCCGGCGAGGCGTTTCAGCACCTCGCCGGTGGTCTCTCCGGTCATGACGAATCAGCCTTCGCGGGAGTCCGGCAGGGCGACGGCACGGCTTTCGGACTCGGCGGCCGGGTTCGGCCCGGTGCGCTTCATCAGCGTGCGCAAGATGCGCGACAGCACGCCGCGCAGGTCGCGGCGGTGCACAACCTTGTCCACCATGCCCTTGTCGAGCAGGTATTCGGCGCGCTGGAAGCCCGGCGGCAGCTTTTCCCGGATGGTCTGTTCGATCACGCGCGGGCCGGCAAAGCCGATCAGCGCCCCCGGTTCAGCGATGTGGACATCGCCCAGCATGGCGTAGCTCGCGGTCACGCCGCCCGTCGTCGGGTCGGTCAGGACGACGATATAGGGCAGGCCCGCCTCGCGCAGCTCCTCGACCGCCAGCGTGGTGCGGGGCATCTGCATCAGCGACAGGCAGCCCTCCTGCATGCGCGCGCCGCCCGCGGCGGTGAAGACGACCATGGGCGTGCGGTGTTCGATCGCGGTGTGGGCGGCCTTGATGAAGCCTTCGCCCGCCGCCATGCCCAGCGACCCGCCCATGAAGGCGAAATCCTGAACCAGGACGGTGGTTTCAACGCCGCCTATATTGCCGACGCCGATCGCCATCGCGTCCTCGCGGCCGGTCTTCTTGCGGGCCGCGGACAGGCGCGAGGTGTAGGGCTTGTCGTCCTTGAATTTCAGCGGGTCCTTCGGGACGTCCGGGATCGCGATTTCCCGCCAGTCGCCGTCAAAAGTGAATTTGAAGCGCAGGTCCGGGCCGATGCGCATGTGATGCCCGGCGGGCGTCACATAGAGGCCGGCTTCCAGATCCTTGTGGAAGACCATCTCGCCGGAGACCGGGCATTTCACCCAGAGATTCTCCGGCGTGTCGCGCTTGGAGAACATTTTCTGCACGCCCGGAGGCGTGAGTTTTTCAAGCCAGCTCATGAAGCGTCCCGCATTGCACCGCGTACCGCGGCCGACAGGCGTTTGACCAAGTCTATAGCAGCTTGTGTGCCGCCGTCATGGTTGGCGCTGACAATCGCCGACCCGACGACGACGGCGTCCGATCCCTTGGCGATTTCCGCGGCCGCCTCTTCGGTGCGCACGCCGAAGCCGACCACGACCGGCAGGCCGGTGGCGGCGCGCACGCGCGCCACGGCGGCGCTGACATCGGTCGCCGCGCCGATCCCCGCCCCGGTCACGCCGGTCGTGGAGACGTAGTAGACGAAGCCGCCCGAGCCTTCGGCGACGGTCTTGAGGCGCTCGTCATCGGTCGTCGGCGTGGCGAGGCGGATGACCGAGAGGCCGTGCTGTGCGAGGGCGTCGCGCAGGGGTGCGTCCTCCTCTGGCGGCAGGTCGACGCAGATGATGCCGTCGACGCCCGCTTCCGCGGCGTCTTTCGCGAAATCCGCCCAGCCATAATGGTGGATCGGATTGGCATAGCCCATCAGGACGAGGGGCGTGTCGGCGTGCCTGGCGCGGAAGGCGCGGGCGAGCTCCAGCGCCTTCTTGGTCGTCATTCCGACCTTCAGCGCGCGCTGTCCGGCCTCCTGGATCGCCGCGCCATCGGCCATCGGGTCGGTGAAGGGCAGGCCGAGCTCGATCACGTCGGCCCCGGCACCCGGCAGGGCATCCAGCAGGGCTTCCGTGTCGCCGTCCCCGGCCATGACATAGGCGACGAAGCCGGCGCGGTTCTCCACGCGCAGGCGGGCGAAAGTTGTGGTGAAGCGGGAGGTCATTCTACGAAATTTCCCCGCTTTGCATCCTCGACGGCGTTCAGAAAGTCCCGCCATTGCGCCGAGTCCAACGGCTCTCGGTTGCCTGCCGGACTCAAGCTGCCAAGAAGCACTTCAAGGGCATCTGGGGTTGCCCCGCGATTCCAGTAGGCGTGCAGAAAATTCCGCATCGCTTCGAAAGCAATGCCGACTTCTACCTTCTCGCTCGCTCGCGGATCACTGATCACAGCCCCACCCCCAGATGGTCCGCCACCGCGAAGACGTCCTTGTCGCCGCGGCCGCACATATTCATCAGGATCACGCCGTCCTTGCCCAGTTCCCTGGCCAGGTCGCGGACCCGCGCCAGCGCGTGGGCGGGTTCGAGCGCCGGGATGATGCCTTCCAGCTTGGCGCAGAGCTGGAACATTTCCAGCGCCTCGGTGTCGGTCGCGGAGACATATTCCGCGCGCCCGGCATCATGGAGGAAGGCGTGTTCCGGCCCGATACCCGGATAGTCGAGCCCGGCGGAGATGGAGTGGGCGTCGATGATCTGGCCGTCCGCGTCCTGCAAGAGATAGGTGCGGTTGCCATGGAGAATGCCCGGCTCGCCGCCATTGAGGCTGGCGGCATGTTCGCCGGTCCCGATCCCCCTGCCCGCGGCCTCGACTCCGATCAGGCGGACGCTCTCGTCCTCGAGGAAAGGGTGGAAGAGGCCCATGGCGTTCGAGCCGCCGCCGATGCAGGCGACCGCCGCGTCGGGCAGTCTGCCAATCCGGTCCAGCATCTGGGCGCGCGCCTCGCGGCCGATCACCGACTGGAAGTCGCGGACCATGGCCGGATAGGGGTGCGGGCCGGCGACCGTGCCGATGACGTAGAAAGTGTCTTTCACATGCGTGACCCAGTCGCGCAGCGCCTCGTTCATCGCGTCCTTCAGCGTGCCGGTGCCGGAAGTGACGGGCACGACTTCCGCGCCCAGGAGCTTCATGCGGAAGACGTTGGGCTTCTGCCGCTCGATGTCCGTCGCGCCCATATAGACGATGCAGGGCAGGCCGAAGCGTGCCGCGACGGTGGCCGTGGCGACGCCGTGCTGGCCCGCGCCGGTTTCCGCGATGATGCGGGTCGCGCCCATGCGTTTCGCCAGCAGGACCTGGCCGAGGCAGTTGTTGATCTTGTGCGCGCCGGTGTGATTGAGCTCGTCGCGCTTGAACCAGATGTCCGCGCCGCCGAAGGCTTCGGTCAGACGTTCGGCGAAATAGAGCGGGCTGGGGCGGCCGACGAAATCGCGCGCGAATTCATCGAGCTCCGCCTTGAATTCCGGGTCGGTCTTGGCCGCCTCATAGGCCTTTTCGAGCCGGAGAATGTTCGGCATCAGCGTCTCGGCGACGAAACGGCCGCCATACTCGCCGAAGCGGCCTTGCGCGTCGGGCCATTGCGAGAAGGCGTTGGGGCGTGCGGTCATTGGTCCAGATTCCTTTTTCCTCCCCCGTTTACGGGGGAGGTGTCGGCGCAGCCGACGGAGGGGGAAAATCCCCCCGCGCAGTTGTTTTGGGGTCCCCCCACCCTGACCCTCCCCCGTTGGGGGAGGGAAAGAAGCGCCGGCGCGACTCCCTCCCCTTGAGGGGAGGGTTGGGGTGGGGTGCACACGGCAAAACACGTCATGTTCGGCACTCTTCGAGGAAACGGGCGATCAGGGCGTTGTCCTTCACCCCCGGCGCGGATTCCACGCCCGAGGAGACGTCCACCGCCCCGGCTCCGGAGGCCGAAACGGCGGCGCGGACATTGGCGGGGGTCAGCCCGCCGGACAAGAGCCAGGGGCGGGAAATCGCAGCGCCTTTCAGGAGTGTCCAGTCGAAGGCCTCGCCCCAGCCGCCCGGACGAATGGCGTCCATCGGCGGTTTGGCATCGAACAGGAGCATGTCGGCGGCGTCCGCGAAAGCCTCGATGGCGGCAAGGTCGGTCGCGTCGCGGATCGGCAAAGCCTTGATCACACCCCTGGCGGCACAGGCTTTCGCCTCGCGCACACGGTCCGGGCTTTCCGAGCCGTGCAGCTGGATCCAGTCGGGCTTCAGCGTGTCGCGGATGTCGGCCAGCAAGGCATCGCTGGCATTGACGGTCACAGCGACGATCTCCGCTTTCCCGCGCGCCCGGTCCGCCAGCCGGGCGGCGTCCGCCGGGTCGATGTGACGCGGGCTGGGCGGAAAAATCACGAAGCCCAGAAAGCGCGCACCGCCGGCGAGCGCGGCATCGACCGCGTCCGGCGTCGTCAGGCCGCAAATCTTGGCGTCGACCGGCATGGCGCATCCCCGAAATGAAAAGGGCGGGGCTTCACGGCCCCGCCCGTCCCGATTGTCAGATAGTCCGCTCAGCCCTTCTTGAGAAGGTCGCGGATCTCTTCCAGCAGTTCTTCATTGCGCGGCTTGGCCGGCGGCTGTTCCGGCACGTCGTCGGCCTTCTTTTCCTGCAGCCGGTTCATGCCCTTGATCATCAGGAAAAGGGCGAAGGCCAGGATCAGGAAGGAAATGATGTTGTTGATGAAGAGGCCGTAATTGATCGTCGCGGCCCCGGCCTCCTGTGCGGCGGCGAGGCTGTCAAACTGTTCCGCGCCCAGCACGATGAAGAGGTTGGTGAAATCCACCCCGCCCAGAAGCAGGCCCAGCGGCGGCATCAGAATGTCGTCCACGAAGGAGCGGACGATGGTGGAGAACGCCCCGCCGAGAATGAAGCCGACCGCGAGGTCGACGACATTGCCGCGCATGGCGAATTTCTTGAATTCCTCGAACATGAATCAATCCCTCCCCGGATTTCGTATCCGGAGAGAAGATGAACCGTAAAGCCCGGAAGGGAAAGCGAAAATGGCCTAGCGCGAAGCGTCGACGCGTTCGCGGAGTTCCTTGCCCGTCTTGAAGAAGGGCACGAATTTTTCCTTCACCGAGACCGGTGTGCCGGTGCGCGGATTGCGGCCGTCGCGAGCGGGGCGGTGACGCACGGAAAAGGCGCCAAAGCCGCGCAGTTCGACCCGGTCGCCGCGCGACAGGGCCTCGGCGATCTCGTCGAACACGGTGTTGACGATCCGCTCCACATCCTTGTGGAAGAGATTGGGATACGCCTCGGCGAGACGGGCGATCAGCTCGGACTTGATCATGCCATTCATCCTCGGGCTTTCATGGAGTTGAAGCGTGCCTGTATCAGCCAGTGGCGTCAATGAAGTCCGCGCATTTCCCGCAAAAAGTGAACAGCCGGAGGGTTGCCCCTCCGGCTGTCCGTCACGTCAGTGAATGCCAGTCGGATCAGGCGCCAGCCTTCACCGCCTCGCGCACTTCGTCGACCTTGGCGCTCTTCTTGATCTCGATGCCGTTGGCTTCGGCATAGTCGACCAGTTCGGCCTTGGTCATGGCGTCGAAGTCCGGCGTGTCGCCGCCCGTCTCCGCCTTCTTGGCCGGAGCCTTCTGGGCCGGGGCGTCGCCGCGTTCCTTCAGGGCCGCGCCGAGGATGTCACCCAGTGAAGCACCCGAATCCGACGAACCGTATTCGCGCACGGCTTCCTCTTCCTCGGCGATTTCCAGCGCCTTGATGGAGAGGGAGACGCGGCGGGTGCTCTTGTCGATATTGGTGATGCGGGCATCGAGCTTGTCGCCGACCGCAAACCGCTCCGGCCGCTGTTCGGCGCGGTCGCGGGCGAGGTCGGACTTACGGATGAAGGCCTTCATGCCGGCATCGCCGAACGCCACCTCGATACCGCCGGTCGTCACTTCCGTGACGGTGGCGGTGACGGTGTCGCCGCGGCGGGCCCCGGTGGAGTCCATCGGATCCTTGGCCAGCTGCTTGATGCCGAGCGAGACGCGCTCCTTCTCGACATCGATGTCCAGCACCTTGGCCTCGACGACATCACCCTTCTTGTAGTCCTGCACGGCGGCGTCGCCGGAGCGATTCCAGTCCAGGTCGGAGAGGTGGATCATGCCGTCGATCTCGTCGTCGATGCCGACGAAGAGGCCGAATTCGGTGATGTTCTTGATCTCGCCCTTCACGGTCGAACCGATCGGGTGCTTCTCGGCCAGCACGTCCCACGGATTGCGCTGGGTCTGCTTGATGCCGAGCGAGATGCGGCGCTTGTCCTCGTCGACGTCCAGGACCATGACCTCGACCTCTTCGGAGGTGGAGACGATCTTGCCCGGATGGACGTTCTTCTTCGTCCAGGACATTTCGGAGACGTGGACCAGGCCTTCGACGCCCGGTTCCAGTTCCACGAAGGCCCCGTATTCGGCGATGTTGGTGACGCGGCCCTTGAAGGTGGCGTTGACCGGATACTTGGCCTTCACGCCTTCCCACGGATCGCTCATCAACTGCTTCAGGCCGAGCGAGATGCGCTGGGTTTCCGGATTGATCTTGATGATCTGGACCTTCAGCGACTGGCCGACTTCCACGACTTCGCTGGGGTGGCCGACGCGGCTCCAGCTCATGTCGGTGACATGCAGCAGGCCGTCAATTCCGCCGAGGTCAACGAACGCACCGTAATCGGTGATGTTCTTGACCACACCGTCGCGGGTCTCGCCCTCGGCCAGCTGGCCGACGAGCTCGGCGCGCTGTTCGGCGCGGCTCTCTTCCAGAACGGCGCGGCGGGACACGACGATATTGCCGCGCGGCCGGTCCATCTTGAGGATGGCGAAAGGCTGTTCCATGCCCATCAGCGGGCCGACATCGCGCACCGGGCGGATATCGACCTGCGAGCCCGGCAGGAAGGCCGAGGCGCCGCCGAGGTCGACGGTGAAGCCGCCCTTGACGCGGCCGACGATGGCACCGTTGACCGGGTCTTTCTTGGTGAAGGCCTTTTCGAGGCGATCCCAGCTCTCTTCGCGGCGCGCCTTGTCGCGCGAAATGACCGCCTCGCCCATCGCATTCTCGATGCGCTCGAGGAAAACTTCGACCGTGTCGCCGACCACCGGGAGCTTGGCGCCCGGACCGGTGAATTCACGCAGCGGGATGCGGCCTTCGGTCTTCAGACCGACGTCAACCACCACGAAATCATTCTCGACCGCGGTGACACGGCCATCGACGACAGAACCCTCGGCGAGGTCGCGGCCGGCGAGGCTGGCTTCCAGCATGGCGGCGAAATCGTCGCGCGAGGGGGTAAGGGTTTCGTTGTTCGACATGGAGTTTGGTGTTTCCAAAGGGCGCGCGGGAGGCCGTCACTCGGACCGGCCGGGCGGCGAAAGCCGCGTTCAGGGCGCAACCCCGTTCTTTTGAACCGGAACAGGTCCCGCGAAGGACATGCCCGGGCTCGGGTTCAACAGGTGAACGGCGAAACGGACCGGCCGCCGGGAGGCAAGCTCCCCGGCGCGGACGGGTCCGAAGCGTCGTCCGGCTTAGATGCCAGGCTGCGTACCCGTCTTGTCGGAGACGATACGGATCGCGGCGCTGACGGCCGCGTCTATACTCAATTGGCTCGTATCCAGCAAGACGGCGTCGTCGGCTGCACGCATCGGCGCGTCCGCGCGCCCCGAATCGCGGGCGTCGCGCTCGGCCAGCTGTTTCGCGATCGTGGCGAGGGCGACGGTCTCGCCCTTTGCGGTCAATTCCTTCCAGCGGCGTTCGGCGCGCACCGAAGGGTCGGCATCGACATAGAGCTTCACGTCGGCATCGGGGCAGATCACCGTGCCGATGTCGCGCCCGTCGAGCACCGCGCCGCCGGGGCGGGCGGCAAAGCCGCGCTGCAATTCGAACAGCGCCTGCCGGACCCGGGGCTGGGCCGCGACGATGGAGGCATTCAGCCCGGCTTCGGCGGTGCGGATCTTCGCCTCGTCGATCGCCTCGACATCAAGCGTCCGGGCGGCATGCTCGGCGGCATCGGGATCGGTCGGATCGCCGCCGGCCTCGACAACCGCCACTCCGGTCGCGCGGTAGAGCGCGCCGGTGTCGAGATGCGCAAGGCCGAACGCCTTGGCCAGCGCTTTCGCGATCGTGCCCTTGCCCGAGGCCAGCGTGCCGTCCACCGCGATGATCATGCCGTTCCCATCCGCGCGCCGAGTTTGCGCATGTCGTCCAGGAAGCCGGGATAGCTGGTCGCGATCATCGCTGCATCATCAATCCGCACCGGAGACTTCGCTGCGCAACCCAGGACGAGGCCGGCCATGGCGAGGCGGTGATCACCGCGGGTGATCACGGTCCCGCCGCCCGGGGCGCCGGCAGGTCCCATGCCCGACACGATCAGGTCGTCGCCCTCGATCCGGACGGTCACGCCATTGGCGGCAAGGAGGGCGGCGGTTCCGGCGAGGCGGTCGCTTTCCTTGGCGCGCAGTTCGGCCAGGCCCCGGAAGCGGCTCTCGCCTTCGGCGAAGGCCGCCGCCACGGCGAGGATGGGGTATTCGTCGATCATCGACGGGGCGATCGCTGCCTCGAGATCGACGGCCCTGAGCGCACTGCTTTCCACCGCGAGATCGACCGTGTCCTCGCCGGCCATGACGGCACCGGGGGTGCGGGCCAGTTTCGCGCCCATGCGTTCGAGAACCCGGTAAATGCCGTCGCGCGCCGGATTGGCGATCACGCCGGTCAGCGTCACTGCCGAGCCGGGCATGATCAGCCCGGCCACCAGCGCGAAGGCCGCCGAGGAAGGGTCACCCGGCACCTCGATCCTTGTTCCGGTCAGCGCCTGCGGCCCGGTCAGGCGGACGATGCTTCCATCGGCCTCCACCCGACCGCCGAAAAGCGGCAGCATGCGTTCGGTATGATCGCGCGTCGGGGCCGGCTCGCGGACCACGGTCTCCCCCGCCGCGCCGAGCGCCGCCAGCAGAATGGCCGACTTGACCTGGGCCGATGCGATTTCCGGCGACCAGTCGACGGGGTTCAGGCAGCCGCCGGATATCCGCGCCGGCAGGCGGCCGCCGGTCGACGTGCATCCGGCCCCCATCGCCGTCAGCGGATCGAGCACCCGCGCCATCGGCCGCGAGGACAGGCTGGCATCGCCAGTGAAGTCCGCCGTCGCGCCCGTCCCGGCGACCGCGCCCATCAGCAGCCGCACACCGGTGCCGGAATTGCCGAGATCGAGCGCCCGGTCCGGCGACCGGAATTGTCCGCCGGTCCCGACCACGCGCCAGCCCTCGGCGTCGCGGTGAACGCCCGCCCCGAGCGCCGCCACGGCCCGTGCGGTGGCGAGCACGTCTTCGCTCTCCAGCAGGCCGGTGATCCGGCTTTCGCCCGCGGCGAGCGCAGCCATGATCAGCGCGCGGTGGGAAACCGACTTGTCACCGGGCGCGGCGATGCATCCGGACAAGCCGCGTCCTGGCTGCGATATTGCTGGTATTTCATGATGTTGAGAGGTCAACAGCGCGGCTTCCGGAAGGTGGGATTGCGGACGGGTCTGCATCAGGTTTTGACAGCGCCGCGCTGTCGTGGCAACGGACGCGCCGACCTACGAATGTTCATGGGGGTTCCTGTGGCCAAAGCTGACCTTGGCGAAAAGCGTATCTGCCCTGAGACCGGCAAGAAATTCTACGATCTGAACAAGGATCCGATCGTTTCTCCGTTCACCGGGAAGGAGTATCCGCTGTCCTATTTCGAGGCAGTGGTGGCGGAATCCTCCCGCAAGTCGGCGAAGCCGGCCGGCGACGACGCCAAGGCGGCCAGGAAGAAGCCGAAGGACGCCGAGGACGAGGTTGACGAGTCCGAAGAGGACGAGGTCGACGAGGCGGAAGTTGAAGCCGACGAGGAAGACGAGGACGCCGAGGCGGACGAGCTCGATCTCGATGTCGACGCGCCGATCCTCGAGGACGAGGAAGACGAGGAAGACGACGTGAAGACCAAGGGCGATGTGCCCGAGGGCTTCTCCGATGCCGACGACGAAGACGATCTCGACGAGGACGAGGACGAGGACGACATTCTTCTCGATGACGAGGATGATGACGAATTCGAACTCGAAGATGACGAAGACGAGGACGATCTCTAGGCGCGGACCGGACCTGCACAAAGGCCCGCACAAGCGGCTTGATCGCCGCCGCGCCTTTGACTAGTTTCCGCGCCTTCTAGGCCGCACCCCAATGCGGCGACACGGGTTTCAGGGGCCATAGCTCAGTTGGGAGAGCGCTTGAATGGCATTCAAGAGGTCGGCGGTTCGATTCCG
>NZ_JBHRSV010000016.1:20376-125308 GCF_042643335.1 Hyphobacterium vulgare | reverse complement strand
AAGGCTTCGCAGGGTGAACCCGAAGAAAAAACGCCGCGCTGGCCAGCGCGGCGTTTTTCTTTTGCGGTTCTGGATGCAGCTGCGTCAGGCCGCGTCGGATGCGATCTCGCCGCCGAGGATGGCGTTGAGGGCGTCGGCATCGGCCGCACCGCGCAGAAGCTCGCGCATGTCCTCGCGCCGCAGGACGCGGGAGACGCGGGCCAGCGCCTTGAGATGCTCGGCCGTGGAATCCTCCGGCGCCAGCAGCATGATGATGAGATCGGCCGGCCGGCCGTCGATCGAATCGAAATCGACCGGGGTGCGCAGGCGCGCGAACACGCCGAACACCCGGTCCACGCCCGCCACGCGGGCATGCGGGATGGCAACCCCGTCCCCCACGCCGGTCGAGCCGAGCCGTTCGCGCTCGAGCACGGCATCGACGATGTCGCGCGGTTTCGCGTTGCAGAAGCGCGCCGCGACCTCGGCAAGGGACTGGACCACCTGCTTGCGGCTCGACGCCGAGAGGCCGGTAATCACACCGTCGGGGGGGAGGAGATCTGAAAGAGCCATCATGTCTTCGTTCGGGGGAGGCGACCGTTGTCCGGCCGGTGAAATAGCGCCTGTTTACGACGTCTTCGTGGCACGGCCGGGATCGATCCAGCCGATATGTCCGTCCGGACGGCGATAAACGACGTTGATGCCGTCATGCGCCGCGTTGCGGAAGATGAAGAAGGGCGCGCCCGCTGCCTCGAGTTCGCGGACCGCCATGCCGGCCGACAGGGTGCGCAGTTCGCCGAGACGTTCGGCGACAACGACCGGTTCAGCGGCCTCGCCGCTCGCCGCCGCTTCGTCCTCTTCCTCGTCGAAATCATCATCCCAGCCGGTGCCGCTGCCCTGCAGGACCATGATCGGCGTGGTTTCCGCCGGCAGGGGCGACTTGTTGTCATTGTGGTGGTTCTTCAGCTTGCGCTTGTAGCGGCGCAGGCGTTTTTCGAGACGCTGGATGGCCATCTCCGCGGCCTTGTAGGCGTCGTCCGCCTCGCCCTGCGCATTCAGCAGGATGCCCGAAGGCAGATGCAGCGAGCAGTCCACGCGAAAACCGCCGCCTTCACGCGAAATCGCCACATGGGCTTCGCCCTCGCGGCTGAAATACTTGGTTACGCCTTCCTCGACCCGCCCGATGATCTCCTCGCGGAGCGCTTCGGAAACGTCGATTCCCTTGCTGACAACCTGGATTTGCATGTGTCCTTCCTGCCGCGTCGACGCGGCCGATGAGGTGCCACCCATACCACCCCTCCCCGGAAAGCGGGCGGAACCTATTGGCGGAGAGTCTGGGAGTCAATCGCGTCCGGGGCCGCGGATCAAGCGTCTTCACCCGGTGCGCTTGAGAAGACGGCGGCGCTGGACCGAGGACGGGATGTTCATCGCCTCGCGGTATTTCGCAACGGTGCGGCGGGCGATGTCGATTCCCTCCTGCCGCAGGCGATCCACAAGCGTGTCGTCGGACAGGACGTCATCCAGGGTTTCCGCGTCGATCAGCGCCTTGATGCGATAACGCACGGCTTCGGCGGAATGGGCCTCGCCGCCAGCGGATGAGGCGATGGAAGAGGTGAAGAAATATTTCAGCTCGAACAGGCCGCGCGGGGTGGCGACATATTTGTTCGAGGTGACGCGGCTGACCGTCGATTCGTGCATGCCGATCGCATCGGCCACGGTCTTCAGGTTCAGCGGGCGCAGATAGGCGACCCCCTTGGCCAGAAAGAGGTCCTGCTGGCGCACGATCTCGCTGGCCACTTTCAGAATGGTGCGGGCGCGCTGATCGAGCGATTTCACAAGCCAGCTGGCATTGGCCGAGCATTCCGAGATGAAGGTCCTGTCCTGCTCGGTGCGCGCGACGCGGCTGATCTCGGCGGCGTATTGCTGGTTCACCAGGACGCGCGGCAGCGTGTCGGAATTGAGTTCGACGCGCCAGCTGCCATCCGGATTCTCGCGAATCATCACGTCCGGCTCCACGGCGCGCGCCGATTCGCCGCCGAATCCCAGGCCGGGCTTCGGCGTCAGCGACCGGATCTCTGCGACCATCTCGTCGAGATCCTCGGCATCGACGCCGCAGATCGCCTGCAACGCGTCATAATCGTGCTTGGCAAGGCGGTCGAGATTGTCGAGGAGGGCGGCCATGGCGGGATCGAAACGGTCGCGGTCGATCAGCTGAAGCGCGAGGCATTCGCGAAGGTCGCGGGCCATCACGCCCGCTGGCTCGAAGGTCTGGACCAGTGACAGGGACGCTTCGACAGCGGACCGCTCGACGCCGAGTTGTTGCGCCATCTCGCCCAGGTCGGCGCGCAGATAGCCGTCGTCATCGACCTGGTCGATCAGCCAGGCCGCGATGATCCGCGTTACGGGATCGGCCCCGGCAACGCTCAGTTGGTCGTGCAGGTGCTCGGCCAGCGACACTTCGCGGCTGGCATTGGCGGCGGCGTCGTATTCACCGTCGAATGATTTGCCAGAGCCGGCCTTCGACCAGTCGGTCGACCCGCCGGGCGCCCCGGCAAGGTCTGATTTCGAGACGTGGGAGTTGACCACGTCGGCATCGGCGTCGACCGCGTCGTCGGCCTCCCGCGACGCACGGTCGAGCGACAATTCCTGCGGGTCGGCGGGCTCTTCGCGTTCGGCGGAGGCGGTATCGCCGTCCGCGTCACGTTCGTCGCGTTCCAGAAGCGGATTGCGTTCCAGCTCCTCCTCGACGAAGGCGCACAGCTCGATGTTCGACAGTTGCAGCAGCTTGATTGCCTGCTGCAATTGCGGCGTCATGACCAGCGACTGGCCCTGACGCATATCGAGTTTTTGTGTCAGTCCCGCCAAGGCCTCGCCCCCGAACCGTCCGGTATCGGGGCAGAGTTAATCAGCCAAAGCTTTCACCGAGATAAACGCGGCGGACATCGGGATCGGCGCGGATCTCCGACGGCGAGCCCTCGAACAGGACTTCGCCCTCGTGAATGATGGTGGCGCGATCGGTGATTTCCAGCGTTTCGCGGACATTATGGTCGGTGATCAGAATGCCGATGCCGCGATTCTTCAGGAAGCGGATCAGGTCGCGAATGTCGGCGATGGCCAGCGGGTCGATCCCGGCAAAGGGTTCGTCCAAGAGCATGAAGGACGGCCGCGTCGCCAGCGCCCGGGCGATCTCCACGCGGCGGCGCTCACCGCCCGACAGCGACAGGGCAGGGGCGTCGCGCAGATGCGCAATGCGCAATTCGTCGAGCAGCTGATCGACGATTTCGTTTCGCGCCCGGGCATTGCGTTCGGTGATTTCGGCAACGGCGCGGATATTCTCCTCCACCGTCAGGCCCCGGAAGATCGAGGTTTCCTGCGGCAGATAGCCGATGCCAAGCCGCGCGCGCTGATACATCGGCAGGCGCGTGATGTCCTCGCCATCGAGGAGGATGCGGCCATAATCCGCCTCGACGAGGCCGGTGATCATGTAGAAGCAGGTCGTCTTGCCCGCGCCGTTCGGCCCGAGCAGGCCCGCGACTTCGCCCCGGTCGATGCGCAGGGACACGCCTTTAACCACCGGCCGCTTGCGGTAGGTCTTGCCGATCGTCTCGACGACCAGGCCGGTCTCGGCGCTGTCGCCGGAGACCTCGATATCGCCCGGTCGACTCACTCGTTCGTGTCTTCGTCGCTGCCGCCGGCATTCTCGCTGCCGGGGAAGAGAACAGAACGCACGCGTTCGCCGGACTCACCGCCATCGAAGGAGGAATTGCCGGTCGTCAGATTGGTGACGAAGCGCGTCGTGGTGATGACGTTCTCGCCGCGGGTCAGCACGACATTGCCCGTCAGGGTCACGGTGTCGCTCGCGGCCTCGTAGACGCCGTTGCTGCCGCGCGCGCGCTCCAGCGGGGTCACGTAGAAGACATTGCCGGTCGCGACGATGCGGCTGATGTCGCCGAAGCCGCCGGCCGTCGCGGCATTGCCGCCCGGGGTGTAGAAAATCTCGATCTGGTCAGCGGCCAGGCGGGTATCCCCCTGGATGACATCGACCTCGCCGCGCAACAGGATGCGGCCTTCGGCGTCAAACACATCCATGTTCTGGGCCTGCACGTCGAGCGGACCGCCGGAGCGGCCGATCTGCGCCTCGGCGGACGGGGCGAAGGCCAGCATGGCGGCCAGGCCCAGTGCGAGCGGAATGATGCGCATCATGGCTTACTCGTCCTCCGTGCCCGGCGCGGTTGTCGCGCTGGCGTTGTCCGTCTCGATACGGGCAACCACATTCCCTGTGAACACTACATGGTCGCCGCCGTCCAGTACCTCGTAGCGGTCGGCACGGATCCGGCCCATCGGCCCGATCCCCTCGACCGCACTGTCGCCGACCACCCGGTCCTCGCCGAGATAGATGCGCGCATCCTCCGAGCGGAAGAGATAGCCCGAGCGCGTGCGGAAGCGGACATCGGCGTCGAGATCGAGCGTGCGCGCCTCGGAATCGTAGATCCCGGTTTCGGCCAGAACTCCGTCGGCGCTCTGGTCGATCGCCTCGAGCATTTCGAAGTCGATGCGCGGGTTTTCCAGCTCGGTCAGGTTCAGCGCCTCGCCGCGGCGGCGGATCGCCGTGTCGGCGGTGACGGTGAAGGGCGCCCCGCCTTCGTCGCGGCCCGTGAAGCGCGGATTGATCATCCGGGCATTCTCGCCAACTGTTTCAACAGCTTCCGGCTCGGCATTTGAATTGTTCAACAGAAGCTGGATCACCACGATCAGGCCCAGCGCCGCGGCAAGACCAATCAGGGCAAAGCGGAGCATGCGCACGAAATCGGTCCGCCGCCGCGCATCTTCCAGCGTCGTCGCCCGCATCGGCTCCCAGCGCGAATGGCGCGGGGGCTGCATATCGAAGCTGTCGGTCGCGGTGGTCACGTGGTGGTCTGCCTCCCGAATGCGCGCTCTGTGCCTGCTTCTCGCGGCAAGAAGATGGCCGCGCTCCTCACGTATGCGCGAAGATGTCAGTCTCGTCCCAGCCGGCGAGATCGAGTTTCGCCCGCGTGGGCAGGAAATCGAAACAGGCTTCGGCCAGGGCCAGCCGGCCCTCGCGAACCAGCATGTCGGTCAGCTTGTTCTTCAGTTCGTGCAGGTGAAGCACGTCGGATGCCGCGTAATCGAGCTGCGCCGGGGACAGCTCGTCCGCGCCCCAGTCGCTCGATTGCTGCTGTTTGGACAGGTCGATGCCGACGAGTTCGCGGGTCACGTCCTTCAGGCCGTGGCGGTCGGTATAGGTCCGCGCCAGCTTCGAGGCGATCTTGGTGCAGAAGACCGGCCGGGTGGTCACACCCAGATCGCGCTGGAACATCGCGATGTCGAAGCGGCCGAAATGGAAGATCTTCTCGACCCGTTCATTCGTCAGAAGCGCCTTCAGATTCGGACAGTGATAGGTCTTGCGGTCGAGCTGGACGACGTGGGCGTCGCCGTCGCCGGCCGACAGTTGCACCACGCAGAGCGCATCGCGCACCAGCGACAGGCCGAGCGTTTCGGAATCGACGGCCACGACCGGGCCGAGGTCGAGATCGTCCGGCAGATCGCCCTTGTGCAGGTGCACGGTCATGTTCTGGAGTGTCCTTTCAATGCCGGAACCGGGTTTAGCCCGCGTCCGCCCGGCGCGGCAAGCGCGCCGCCGCGCGGCGCAGATCAATCCAGTCGTCGCGATTGAGGTAGGCGGGCGGGGCGGCTTCCGGCGGCGGGTTGGCAGCCGCGACCTGTTCGATGAATGCCGCGGCGTCCTGCCCGGCCGGGGTGTCCAGCCAGGACTGGCGGCGGGCGCGGATCGCATCTTCCGTCGCGGCCAGCGTCTGCGGGGTCAGTCGGATGCCGAAATCCTCGCCCGTCAGCAGGCCTTCGCCGGTCTCGCCGCGCATCCGGTCGAGCATCGCCTGTCCGACATGGGGCAGGTAGTGGGAGGGTTCGTAGAACAGCGGGTGCGCCGCCGTCGCATCCGGAGCCGGGGCGGGTTGAACGGCAAAGTCCTGAAAGCCGGAAAAATCCCAAAGCACGGCCGCACCGCCTTGCGTGCAGGGCTCGGCCGCATCGCGCGGCGCGTAACGATCGAACATCGCCGTCAGGTCGCGTCGCAGGGCGAAATAGGCGTCGCTGCGGCCGGCGCGGAACAGGGCTTCCTCGCGCCAGGCATGCAGGGGATGAATGAACCCGGTCACCTGGACACCGGACGCGGTGACAGCGTCGAGCGCCTGTTCGAAATAGGCGAACCGGTCGGGGTCGGGATTGTAACCGAGATAGAAGCGGTAGATGCCGCGCGCACCGTTCTCGTAGCGCTCGCGCTGGACGCCCGGTGCGTAGCGGTCCTGCCAGGGCACGCGCGGGCCGGATCCGGTGAGATTGTCGGCCAGGGTCTGGACCGAGGCGGCGAAGGTATTCGGTGACAGGGCGACGCGGGCGAAGGCCCAGCTGCGTCGTCCGTCGGCGAGCGCGGACAGCCAGTAGGTCGCCTTGGCCTTGGAATGCGTGCCGAATTCGTCGAGGTCGAGGCCGATGACAATGCAGCGCAGATCGGGATCGCGCGCCGCCAGCAGCATCGCCTGGGACAGTTCGAAGACGTTGGTGCCGCGCATGCCGGCATTGGCGATGCCGCCGGGCCAGTGTTCCGGATCGCGCGGGAAGCCGTCGACCGTCCGCGAGGAGCCGAGCAGGACCGAGGTTTCAGCGCCGCGCGCCATAAGGTCGGCGGAATGCACCCGCCCGCCATCGCCATAGATGCGGGATCGGCGTTCATTGACTCCAGAGAGGTCCGGCGCCCCGGTGATGTCGAACGGATCGACGAGGCTGTTGAAGCCGGCAAACCCTCCGGTGAGGGCGGCGAGAACAAGCAGGAAGGTCAGGGCGTAGCGGCGCATGGCGCGGGGAGACTGGCGCAATCGCGAAACCTTGTCACTTCCGTGTTCAGGCCTACCAGGTCATGGCGAAGCTGGCGGCAATATAGTCCTCGTCGGCTTCCCATTTCGACGGGCCGTAGCGATAGGCCCAGTCGCGTTCCACCCAGGTCAGAGCCAGGTCCATGTTCGGCCGGATACGATAGGCAATGCCCGCCTGTGCCGATCCGATCGGCGCATAGGGCTGCAGATCGAGCGCGCTGACCGGCTGGCGGATCCGTCCCGGTTCGAGGAAAAGGGCGTGGCGCTCGGCCGCCGCGAACAGGAACCAGCCATGGTCGGGCATGGAGCCGTCGCCCAGCGTGAAGTCGGCACCGAAACGCGCCTGTGTGCCTTCGGGAGTCGGTTCGATGACCGCGTGCGGCGTGATCGCGAGTTCGAACTCATCCGGGGGAATGGTCGCGGTGAGTGGCGCGGCCACCCGGATCGCATTGTGTTCCCCGTCGAGACCGGTCACGCGCTGCTGTTCGACGATCAGGTTTGCGCCTTCGGGCAGACCCGGCACGGCGAAGGTCATGGTCGTGGTGATGGCAGTCGCGCGCCTTGTGGTCAGGCCGGCCAGGCTGCGGCGGGTTTCGTCGGACAATATGGCGGGGCGTTCGGCATGCATGCCGGCCACGACCGCTGCGGACGAATCCCATTGGTCGAGCGGGCTGGCGGGACTGACGAGTCCGAACGCGATGCCCCCCATCGCGATCATCCCCGCCGTCAGGATTTCCCTTGTCCGGCGACGCATCACGCATCTCCCCTGTCGCGCGGAGACTACCTCAAATCAAGGTTAACGGAAATCCGTTCAACCCGCGGGGGAAAGATTTCTCGCCTTGCGGGAAGCCGACGCCCCCATCCGGCGCTCAAGCCGCTGCGAGAACCAGTCGATCAGCGCCGCCCAGAGGGCGTCTTTCAACACCGCACCTTCGACATCGGTATCGAGATTGGGATTGTCATTGATCTCGATGACGAAGACGCCGCGATCATTCTCCTTCAGGTCGATTCCGTAGAGGCCGTCGCCAATCAGGCGGGCTGCCTTCAGCGCGGTCTCGATCACGGCGGGCGGTGCCTGGTCGACGGGCAGGGTTTCAGAGCCGCCCTCGGTGATGCGGCCGCCCTCGCCATGCTTGATGATCTGCCAATGCCCGCGCGCCATCTTGTACTTGCAGGCGAACAGCGCCTGGCCGCCCAGCACACCGACCCGCCAGTCATAGGTCGTTGGCATGTATTCCTGGGCGATGATCAGGGCGGTGTCTTCGAACAGCTGTTTCGCCCGTTCCTTCAGTTCCGCCTCGGTCGAGACCTTGAACACGGAACGCGAAAAGCTGCCATCGGGGGCCTTCAGGACGACGGGCGAGCCGAGCCGGTCGAGGAGGCCGTCAAGCGACGCCTTCTCGGCAATCACCTCGGTGCGCGGACCCGGCACGCCCGCCAGTTCCAGCAATTCCTTCAGAAACACCTTGTTGGTACAGCGCAGCATCGAAACCGTATCGTCGATCACCGGCATGCCTTCCTGTTCGGCGCGCCGGGCGAAGCGGTATGTGTAATTGTCGATCGCCGTCGTCGACCGGATGAAAAGCGCGTCGTACTCGGCCAGGCTGGCGAGATCACCCGGGCCGATGGGTTCGACCTCGACCCCCATTTTCGCGGCAACCGAGGCGAGGCGTTTCATGGAGGCCTGGCTGGACGGCGGCGTGCGCTCCTCGGGATCCAGCAGGACGGCAAGCGACCAGCGGGCCTGTGCCTTTTCCTTGGGCGCGATCCAGGCGCGGCGGGTATGGGTTTCGAGACTGTCGAGGAAGAAGGCCCGGGTGTCGCCTTTCAGCGTCTGGACCGGCAGCGAGCGAATGCGTTCGATCTCGAATTTCTGCGGGGCGAGCGTCACTTCGAGCACCGGCACGCGGAACCAGTCGAGCAGCAGCTTGGCGAATTTCCCGAGCCTGGGATGGGTTGACCGGCCAAGCGCGAACACGAGAGAGGCGGCCTCCGGGCGCTGGCCTTCGAGATCCTTCACCAGGGCGGCATTCAGTTCGGGAAGCGCCTGGGCGTAGAGCGTCTTGCGCGACAGCTCGGTGATCGACTGGACGGTCGGCATGACCCTGTGGCCGCGCGCCTCGGCCAGCAAGGAGGCGTAATACCCCTCGGACTGATAGCCGTAGGAACGCGCCAGATTGACGACATTCGGCCGCCTGCCGGTGAACAGTTTCGGATTGGCGATATAATCGCGCAACCGCATCACCTTGTGCGGCGTCTCATGCTGGGCGAGGTCGCCCGCGGCTTCGACAAGAATGAGCCAGTCGCTCAAAGAGTTGCGCCTTCCATTGCGCTGCGAGCGACCGGAGCCTCGTAGAGAAGGGCCGCTTCGCCATCCCCGTAATAGCTTTCCCGGCGTCCGCGCAAGGTGAAACCGCAACGCAGGTAAAGCTTCTGCGCAGCGATGTTGGATTCGCGGACCTCAAGCCGGACCGACCGAAGGCCCCGGCACGCTGCCTCCTCGATGGCGCGGGCGATCAGGGCTGCGCCGACGCCGTGTCCGCGGGCCTGAGGCGCGATCGCAAGGGAGTAGAGCCGGCCGGTGCGCGCCCCCCTTCGGAAGCTGAGCGCAAGATAGCCTGCGGGGTGGTTGCCGGTTTCGGCGAGCAGAAAGACCGTCCGGCCTCCCGCCAGCATGCGGCGGAGATTGCGGCGCGGAAAACGGTCGGCCTCGAAGCTCGCCGCCTCCAATGCGTCGATTGTCTCGAGGTCGGCACCCGATGCCATGCGGATCCGACACGAAGCGGACGGTGTCATGTCCCGAGTGGACGCATGAACACCGTCCGCATGCAAGAGGCCGTGGCGAGGCCTACCCTGTCGTGGCCGCGGCGTTGAATTGCGCGCGGGTCATGTCGGCAACCACGGCGTTGGCGGCACTGTCGAATGCGGCATCGTCGGGGTCGAGGGCGAAGCGCTCGGATGCCGAGACCTCGACCGGGTCGACCCAGATCGCCCCATCGCTCGAGGCGCTGAAGCGGTCGACATGGCCGATGTGGTAGCCGTCACGGCTATAGACGCGGATCTCGGCATGGTCGTTGCCCATGCGCGATTGCGTCATGGACCTGCCGGAGTAGGACGAGCGCCCCGACACCGACGGGCCATGCGCCGCCGGCACATAGGCCGAGGCGTTGGCCGCGAGCTCCGCGCTCAGGCGCGCCTCCGCACTGGTCCGGTCATGGGCGCGCAAGCGCGAATCGAGATCGTTTACCAGCGCGGTGTCGACGCGCAGACCCGACCGGGTATCGACGCGCGCATCCGCGTCCGCGCCGAGATCAGCGTCGAGATCCATCGTGTCCTGCAATTGCGGATCCAGCGTGCCGTCGACCTGACCCTGGACCTGGCCGGTCACCTCTCCGAGTTGCGCCGAAGCGGCTGCGGACATCACGATGGCTGCTGATGTGCCGATGAGGAGCGTTTTCATGGTCAGTCTCCTTTCAGTTTGCGCAGGGACAACGTGTGCGCGGGCGGGCGTGTTCCACACTTCACCCTGGTTCGTCGGATGGGAGTCGCAGAAACTCCCCGCGCTCGGCGGTGAGAGTAAGTCTGCGCGCGTGGCCCCGCGCAGCGACCCGGCATGTGCTGATCACAAATGCAAAACGGGCGGCCCCCTGGACCGCCCGCCTGCCGAATCACAGTTGAGTCGGACGCCTAGTTGCTGCTGATTTCCGAAATCGACAGCGTCGCCGGCTGGGTCGTCGTGCTGCCATAGGTCCCGACATAGATGTCGTACTGACCCGAAGGCGGCGCATTCCAGCGCAGTGAGGGGTTGAGGCCCTCACCACCGTCATCGTCACAATACCAGAGGCCATCCGGTCCGTTGACCACGAGGGTCGTGTCGGCGCTCGAATTGACCGACAGGATCAGCGGCCAGCTGCCTGCCGTGTAGTTGAGCCGGTAGTCCGGCGCCTGGGCGATATAGCCGCGGCAGGACGAGCTGATCGCGGTCGAGGCGTCATAGGGCCCCCCCGAACGGATCGAGACATTGTGCGGGTCGGGCGTGAAGCCGGCGCGCAGCGTGACCGAGCCATAGGTCGGGGTCATGGACCAGTCCGGGCCCGTGGGCGCCGGCACCTGGCTGGAACCCAGTTCGGTGATGATCAGCGTGGACGGCTGCAGTGTCGCGCTGCCGTAGGTGCCGACATAGATGTCGTACTGGCCCGAAGGCGGGCTGCCCCACTCGAGGCGCGGGTTCAAACCCTCGCCGCCATCATCGTCGCAATACCAGAGCCCGTCGGGGCCATTGATCACGAGCGTGGTGTCGGCGCCGGACTCGACCGTAAAGATCAGCGGCCAGCTGCCCGCCGAATAGTTCAGCCGGAAATCCGGAGCATTGGCGACATAGCCGCGGCAATTGCCCCCGATCGAGTTCGAGACATTGATCGGTCCGCCGGAGCTGAGATTGACCCGGTAGGGATCCGGCGTGAAACCGTTATTGAGGCTGACCGAGCCATAGGTCGGGTTCAGCGTCCAGTCCTGGGCGTGGGCCGCGGGCATAGCCATCACGGCCATTGCCCCGGCGCAAAATGCTGCTTTCAAGAGGGTGTGTGTGTTCATGGTCGTCTCCTCCCCGAGACGGGCGCCAGCGACAAGGATCGCCTCGGCCAGCGCATGACATCAGCCTAGCACTCCGTGGACCGATTTCTTTCACGAATTCGAACGGGCGCGCAAAAATGCCGCGCTCCGGGAGGCCCGGGCGGTGTGATCAAAGGCGTCTGTCGGGAAGTGGTGCCGCTTGCGTGACTCGAACACGCGACCCCATCATTACGAATGATGTGCTCTACCAGCTGAGCTAAAGCGGCCTGCCAGACGTCGGGGGCGGATCGACAGCCCCTTCCGTGCGGGCGCGGAAACTAGCGGCGAAACCCCCGGGGGGCAATATGGCAAAGCGCGGATTTCGCAGACAGCGGCAACGGCCTGCCACAAGGGCGAAATCGGCCCGCTCGGCCGGTCTCGGCGCCATCGTGATCCTGATGGCGACAGGCTTTTACTGGGCCCTGATCCAGATTTTCACCGCCATCACCCTGCAGTGCGAGACCTATTTCGCATTCTGAACCGCCGGGCTGCATTCGCGGACTTCGCTGTTGCAGACGATGAGCGCGGTGGCCGCCGCGCTGGCGGTCTGGTGGCTGGTCGATATCGTCCGGCAAAAGGCCGTCCGCGTTCCGGTGACCCTGCGAATCGTTCAGGGCGGGCTGGTCGCGTCGATGCTGCTGGTATCGCTGATCCAGTGGGGAATGATCTTCCCCGGCGGATCGCTGGCTCCGGCTGCGAACGCCGTCATCGGCGGGTATAATCGCGCCTTCCTCGGGGTTTATCATCTTGTCTCGGAAGAGGAATTCGGCCCGCTCCGCGACTGGCCGCGCGTCGATGCGAGCTGGATCGACTTCCCGCTGCGTTGGAGCGAGTTCCGGATCTACAAAGGGACGCTTGAATGCGTGGCCCGGCGGGAGTTCGAGGCGGGGTTCGACAAGGAATACTGGATCTGGCCGAACGGCCTCATTGACCCGAACGCAACGCCCTGATCCGCTCGATCACCGGGCGGGCAAGCAGGTCGAAGGAGGGGCGCAGGGCCTCGAGTTCCGGATCGGCCGCGGCGGCATCGTTATTGACGACGATATCGGCGATCGCCTTCGCCGGTTCGGTGTATTTCAGATGCATCGGGCGGACGGTGCGAAGGTATTGAATGACCACAGATTCCACGCTCCGCCCCCGCTCGCGGACATCGCGCAGAATGCGACGGGCGAGGCGCACGTCGGAGGGCGCATCGACATAGACGGTGAGGTCGTAGAGCGCCATCAGGTCCGGATCGGACAGGACGTGGATGCCTTCCACGATGACGACCTCAGCCGGGGACAGGTGCCGGGTCTGTTTCGACCGGGAATGGGTGACGAAATCATAGAGCGGGGCGTCGACGCCCTTGCCCTTCTTCAGCGCGGACAGATGCCGCGCCAGGAGGGCGTGGTCATGGGCGCTGACATCGTCGAAATTGAAGCGCAGCGGGTCGAATCCGGGGATTTCGCTGCTGTCGACATAGTATTCGTCCTCGCGGATAAGCCGGGTCTCGACCGGTTCGAGCCCGCGCCGCACCGCTTCGGCGAGCGTTGTCTTTCCGGACGCCGAACCCCCTGAAACCGCAACGAGAATCGTCTTCACCTTGTGCCCCGCCCGGCGATGCGATCCAGATCATCTTCGCCGTCATCATCGCCGTCTCCGGAGGCATCATCGTCATCTACGCCGGGATCATCGGGCATGCGCGGCGCGGTGTAGACCGACTTGTCCCCGCTTTCGCGCTTCGCCCGGGCCGGTTTCGGCGCGTCGAGCAGGGCGGTTTCCGGCACCGCGCCGGCAGCGATCTCGTAGCGCTCATGGCGCGGGTGCAGGAGGCGGCCCTCGTCGCCGAACGTGTAGACCATGCGCTTCCAGTCGTCGGGCGAATAGGGGAAGGCGCGGCCCTCGGCGTCGATGTCCGACCAGTCGGCTTCGCCCGGCGCGTGGCTGGCGCGCGTCATCCAGCGGCGGGCCTCGCGTTCGTCACCCTCGATCTGGGCGAGGCGCGAGGCGAGGGCTGACAGGCGCGCCGTCGGCGTGCCCATTTCCAGCAGCGGTTCGAGGATGGCACGGGCGAGGCCGGTTTCGCCGTCTTCGATCGCCGCCTCGATCAGGAGGATCCGGCTTTCGCGGTGTTCGGGGCGCAGGGCGGCGAGTTCGCGCAGGCGTTCGGCGCGCTTGGCCCTGGTGTCCGACTTGCGGAGGTCGGCAAGCGCCCGGGCAATGGCCGGGTGCGGCGCAGCGGACCAGGCGGCTTTCAGAAGCGTTTCCGCCTTCTTGTGCTTGCGCGCCGGCCCCAGAAGCCGGGCGGCGAGTACGGCAGCCGGGGCAAAGCCCGGCGCGGTCTGGGCCGCGAGTTCAGCGAGGGTGGCCGCCCTCGTCCGGTCGGTGTCTTCACGGCCCAGCGCGGCGGCGGTCAGCAGGACGGCGCGGCGGCGGCGGGCGCGGTCGGGCTCGATCTGACGGCGCTTCTCGCCCTCGGCGAGGGTCGCCATCGCCGCTTCCCAGTCGCCCTGCGCCACCTGGGCGTCGAACAGGGCGGCAAAGGCCCAGCGGGCGGTCTTCGACTCGGCGAAAGCAATCTGGGCATGCTCTGCGGTGGCGGTGTGTTCGCCGCGCTCATGCGCGATCTGGGCGAGGCCCCGGCGGGCGACGAGCCGCGTCTTGGGGTCTTCCAGCATCGCTTCGTAATGGGCTTCCGCGCCGGGCAGGTTTCCGGCGGCTTCCGCCGCGCGGGCGGCGAGCAGGCGCGACAGGGCGGGCCGGTCGAGCAGGGCGTCGGCGCGGGCGGCCTGACGCACCGCAACCTCGCCCTCCCCCGCGGCGGAGGCAATCAGCGCGCGTTCCAGCGCGTTGAAGCCGCGCTCGCGGCGGCGCCTGAGCGAGAAGCGTCGGAGTTTCTCGGGCGCGGTCCAGGCGATGTAGACCAACCACCAGAAGACCAGCATCAGGAAGGTGAAGAGCAGGAAGACGCCGAAGGCGAGCGCGAAGCTGGTTTCCACGGCGAGGCCGAAGAATTCGAACGAGGCGGTGCCGGGATTGAGTGTGACGATCGCCGTGATAACGCAGGCGAAGACGATGGCGGCGATGACGAGGATGAGGCGGATCATGGCGTCATTCCTCCAGGCCGGCCTGGCGGGCGAGTTCCGCGCGCAAGGCATCGAGGCTGTCTTCGACGGTGAGGCGGGCTTCCGCGCCGAGGAGCCAGCTTTGCGCGGCTTCGGATGGATCGCCTTCAAGACGCGAAACGGCGGCGACCGCGCCTTCGAGATCGCCGCGCGCGAGGCGGGCTTCGGCGAGGCGGGTGAGCGCCTGCGGACTATCGCCCTCAGCGGCTTCGCCGGTGCGCTGGACCTCGATCAGGCCGAAAAAGACGGTCTGGCGGCCGGCCGCATTGCGGATGGCGTCCGCCGGGAAGGTCTCGGCGAGAATGGCGCGGGTCGGCACGCCGGCGCGGGCGAGCGGGCGCAGGGCGGCCAATTCCTCGCGGCCGGGCCAGAGCCGGGCGAGCGCGGCGCGCTCGGCCTCGAAACTGTCTTCGGTTTCGGCGATCTCGGCGAGCGCGATCAGCGCCAGCGTCCGCGCGGCCAGTGAGCGGGCCGAAGCGGTTTCGTCGGTCGCGCTGCCCGCCGCCGTGGCGGCCTGTTCGGCGGCGGCGAGGCGGGTTTCCAGCGCTTCGATACGTTCCTCGCTGATGGCGGGATCGGCGGTCTCGAGCGCGGCGAGCCGGGCTTCGAGGCCCGACAGGTCCGGGGCTTCGACCGAGGCGGGCGATTCAGCGGTTTCCAGCGCGGCGACCCGGGCCTGCAACTGGTCGAGGGCGGCGCTATCGGTTCCGGCAGGCCGGTCAAGGGCCTGATTGGCAAGCGTTTCGGCGCGCTCGGCCTGCGATTCGAGCCGGCCCAGCCGGGCGGCGAGCGCGGGATCGGCGCCGGCTTCGGCCGGTTCGGCGTTTTCCAGCGCCGCGATGCGGGTTTCCAGCGCGGTCAGGGCTTCGGGATCCTGTCCCGCTTCAGAGGGTTCAGCGGATTCCAGTGCCTCGATCCGGTCCTCGAGCGCCGAGATCGTGGCGCGCGTGACGTCCGGCTCGGCTGCTTCCAGTTCGCTCAGCCGGGTTTCGACGGCCTCGATCGAGGCGCGCAGGCCGGTATCGTCATATTCGGTACCGGCCGGGGCGAGGAATTGCGCGCCCCAGGCGCCGAGCGCGCCGCCAGCCAGCGTGGCCAGCACGAACAGGACCAAACCGCCCAGCAGGCCGCCACCCTTTCGGGACGGCGCGTCGCTGTCGGACACGTCCTTGAACTCGGCATCGACCGGTTCGGCGTCCTTGTCCGTCTTGCTCATGAAGGCTCCGCTTCAGCGATTCGTCGCTTCAGATTCAGTCTAGGGCCAGACAGTCTAGGGATCGAGACGGGCCGCGCCAACGCGGTCGAGGAGCGCAGCCTCGTCCGGCGTGTCGGCGATCTTCACCGCCAGCCAATCCGACCGGATCAGGCTTTCGGCCGCCTGACCGGAAATCGTCACCGCGATGAGATAGGAGAGCCGGCCGGTGAGGTCAGCATCGTCGACCAGCGCCGTGAAGGCGGCCGCGGCCCGCGAGGAATGGAAGAGGACGAGGGAAAGCTGCTTGCGTTCCAGCGCTTCACGGGCGGCATCGGGCAGGCGGTCTGCGGAGACGGCCTCATAGGCGGCGGCTTCTTCGGCGGCGAAACCCGCCGCGCGCAGGCTGCCGGCGAGATCGCCGGTCACATGGCTGCCGCGCACATGGACGATGCGGCCCGCCGCCTTGTTCATGCGCTTGCTTATCATCTGGATCAGGTCGCCGACATCGCCGCCAGCGGACAGCGTGTTCTCGAATCCAGCCTCGCGCGCCGCCGCAGCCGTCGCATCGCCGACGCACAGCGCCGGCAGGGCGCGTTCGGAGCGGGCATTGGCCCAGGCGCGCACGCCATTGGCGCTGGTGAAGGCGAGCGCCTGTACGCCAGAGAGGTCGAGTGCGATGTCAGTGGAGGGCCTTATGGTCAACATCGGCGCGATGACGGGCGTCAGTCCGCGCTCGCGAAGCGCGTCTGCGGTGCGGCCGGCCCCCGGTTCGGCGCGGGTGACAAGGACTTTCATGACGCCGCCACCGCCGCGGCGAGGGCCTCGCCTCCGGCCTCTTTCACAGTCTCGCCCAGCGCGTAGCCGGCATTGAAGGCTGTTTCCGGTGCATTCGGGCCCAGCGTGATCGTCACGCGGTCGGCCCAGCGCTGCTTGCCGTCCGGGGTCAGTGCCTCGCCCCTTATCGTCATTTCCCGGCCTTCGAGCACGGCGTACGCGGCAATCGGCGTGCGGCAGGATCCGTCGAGCGCAGAGAGGAAGGCGCGCTCCGCCGTCGCGGCGAGGCTGGAGGGCAGATGGTCGAGCGGGGCGACCGCGTCGCGCGCGGCGTCATCGTCCTCGCGGATGGAGAGGCCGATAATGCCCTGCGCCACGGCCGGCAGCATTTCGTTCGTATCCAGCGGATCGAGGTCTGCTTCGGCGCGGCCGAGGCGTTTGAGGCCGGCCCGGGCGAGGAAGGTCGCGGCGACCTCACCGGAGCGCAGCTTGCCGAGCCGCGTGTCGACATTGCCGCGCAGGGTGACGATTTCGAGGTCGGGGCGCAGGTGCAGCGCCTGCGCCTGCCGCCTGAGGCTGGCGGTTCCGAGAATGGCGCCCTGCGGCAGGTCGGCGATGCGCGACGAGCCGGACGCGGTCAGCAGCACGTCGCGCGGGTCCTCGCGTTCAAGAAAAGCCGCCAGAGCCAGCCCGTCCGGCATGCGGGTCGGCACGTCCTTCATGGAATGGACGGCGATGGCGGCGCGGTGTTCGAAAAGCGCCTCGTCGATCTCCTTGGTGAACAGGCCCTTCCCGCCGGCATCGATCAGCTTTCGGTCGGTCAGACGGTCGCCGGTCGTCGTCAGCCCGACAATGGGGAAGGCCGCGTCCCGGTCGGCGACGCCATGCGCGTCTGCCAACAGGCGCTGGACCATGCGGGCCTGGGCAAGGGCGAGCGGGGATTCGCGGGTGGCGATGGGCAGAACAGTCATCGTGTCATTGCGCTTTCGCCCGGCATGGGAGTATCGAACAGTCCGTTATGGACTTATCCCCGCCCCCCGCATCCGCGCAAGCGCGCACGCTGACCGTTCTGGGTCTGGAATCGAGCTGCGACGAGACGGCGGCCGCCGTGCTGCGCCGGCATGGCGACGGGCGGGTGGAGGTGCTGAGCGATATCGTGCTGGGGCAGGAGGCTGCGCATGCGCCCTTTGGCGGCGTGGTGCCGGAAATCGCAGCCCGGGCCCATGCCGAAGCGATTGACGGGCTGGCCCGGCAAGCCTTGCAGGCCTCAGGACTGACACTTGCTGACATGGACGGGATTGCGGCTACGTCCGGGCCCGGCCTGATCGGCGGGGTGATGGCAGCGCTGATGACCGCCAAGGGGCTGGCGCTGGGCGCGGGCAAGCCTCTGATCGCGGTCAATCACCTCGAAGGCCATGCCCTGTCGCCGCGGCTGGTCGAGCCGCTCGATTTCCCCTGGCTGCTGCTGCTGGTGTCCGGCGGGCATACCCAACTGATCTCGGTGGAAGATTTCGGCCGCTATCGGCGGCTCGGCTCGACGCTGGACGACGCGGCGGGCGAAGCGTTCGACAAGTCGGCCAAGGTCATGGGGCTGGGCTTTCCCGGCGGGCCGGCCGTGGAGCGCGCCGCCCGGACCGGCGATGCCCACCGGTTCGACCTGCCCGAACCGCTGCAAAGGCGGGCAGGCTGCGACTTTTCCTTCGCCGGCCTCAAGACGGCGGTGCGCGAGGCCTGGGATTCGATCCCGGAGCCGGACGATCAGGACAAGGCGGATCTCGCCGCGGCGGCCCAATCGGCCATCGCCTCCCACCTGGCGAAACGCACCGAGCGGGCGATGGCGGTGTTCGCCGAAGCCTTCCCGCATCTGGAGCACCCGATGCCGCTGGTCGTGGCCGGCGGGGTGGCGGCGAATTCCGAGGTCCGCGCAGCGCTGAAATCCGCGGCGGAACGGCAGGGCTTCCGGCTGATCCATCCGCCTTCGAAATGGTGCACCGACAATGCGGCGATGATCGCGCTGGCCGGAGCGGAACATCTGGCGCGCGGCGAGACCGACGGCCTCGACGCGCCGGCGCGCGCGCGCTGGCCTTTGGACGCGGATGCGGCGACGCTGTCGCCGATCGTCGGTGCCGGACGCAAGGGACCCAAGGCATGAGCGGATACCAGTCCATCGGAGTGATCGGCGGCGGCGCCTGGGGCACGGCGCTGGCCGAAACGGCCGCAAAGGCCGGCCGGGACGTGATTTTGTGGTGCGTCGAGCCGGAGGTTGCGAAGTCAATCAATTCGGACCGGGAGAATTCGGTCTTCCTGCCCGGTGTCCGGCTCAGCGAATCGATCCGCGCCACGAACCAGATCGCCGACCTGGCCGATTGCGACGCCATCCTCGCCGTCGCCCCGGCCCAGCACATGCGCCCGGTACTGAAAGCCTTCGCGCCGCACTGCCGCGAGGCGACGCCGGTCCTGCTCTGCTCCAAGGGCATCGAGCGCGGCACGCTGAAACTGATGACCGATGTGCTGGACGAGGAAATCCCGTCCGCCATCCCCGCCGTCCTGTCGGGCCCCAGCTTCGCAATCGACGTGGCCAAAGGGCTGCCCACGGCGGTGACGCTGGCGACACGGCACAAATCGCTCGGCACAGCCCTGATGAACGCGATCGGCACGCCGCGCTTCCGGCCCTACTGGTCGGGTGATCTGATCGGGGCGGAGATTGGCGGCTCAGTGAAGAATGTGCTGGCTATTGCCTGCGGCATTTCCGAGGGCAAGGGGCTCGGTAAATCCGCCCATGCCGCACTGATCGCACGCGGCTTCGCGGAGATGACGCGCCTGGCCGTGGCAATGGGGGCGGAGCGCGAGACGCTGTCGGGCCTGTGCGGGCTGGGCGACCTCGTCCTGACCTGTTCGTCCACCCAGTCAAGGAACATGTCGTGCGGTGTCGCGCTTGGAGAGGGACGGGCGCTGGCTGACATCATGGGCGAGCGCAAGGCGGTGACCGAAGGCGTGGCCACCGCGCCCGCCGTCGTCGAACTGAGCCACCGGGCCGGGGTGCGCATGCCGATCTGCGAGGCGATCGCGGCGATCCTGAGCGGCGATGTCTCGGTCGATGACGCGATGGAGATGCTGCTGAACCGGCCGTTCACGGTGGAAGGGGAATAGGATGTATTTCGTCGTCCGCGGGTTCGACCGCCCCGGAAGCCTTGATGTCCGCATGGCGAACCGGGAGGCGCACCTCGCCTTCGTGAAGGGCGGGCCGGTGAGGCTGCACATCGCCGGACCGCTGACCGATGGCGAAGGGCAGATGCGCGGTTCGCTGCTGATCTTCGAAGCCGACAGCGAGGCGCAGCTGCGCGACTGGCTGACCGGCGACCCCTACCAGAAAGCCGGCCTGTTCGAACGGGTCGAGATCGATGCGTTCAAATGGGTGGTCGGGGCACCGGACTCCAAATGATCCTGCCGCCGCCCGGAACCCTGCTTGGCGAGGTCGAGGGGATCCCCGATCCCGGCGGCATTATCGCCAACTGGGCCGAAGCGCCGATCATCCTCGCCTGCCGCGACGGCGAGGTGCGGGCCTATCTCAATATCTGCCCGCATGCCGGACGACCACTGAACCTGCCGAACGGAAAGGTCTTCGCCCATGGCGGCGACACGCTGATCTGCCCGGCCCATGGTGCGGTGTTCGACATCCTATCCGGGGCGTGCGCGGGCGGGCCAGCCGGGTCTTCCGGCCTGACGCCTGTGTCAGTGGATGTCAGGGACAAAAGAGTCTACGCGGTCTGACGGTTTTCTCGATTCAAACAAGAGCTTGGGTTGCCGTTCCCAACTCGGTTTTGACGGGCCGCAGGGACGAGGAATGGCCTACGCTTCCAGCCTTGCCTTGAGGGCTGCGAGCGCGGCGCGCCAGGCCGTCTTCATCCGTTCGCAGGTGTCGCCGTCGGAAAGGCGTTCATGGTCGACAGCCAGCTGGGTCTTGTCGCCCGCAGCGGTCAGGCGGAAGACGACACGGCCACCTTCGGGTCCCAGCCATCGCGCATTGACCGGCTTGCCGGGATTCTCCGTTGTGATTTCGAGCCCGCCCGCGGGGGCCCAGCCGGAAAACACGGACGGCTCGACGATGGCCGCGCGGACCAAGGGCTCGTCGGCGGCGATCGTCTTCGAGGCGGTGGCCTGAAAGCCCTGCGGCATTTCATGCGCGTCGCGCCGCCCGGTCATGATCTCCCAGCCGCCGGTCACGGCCTGCGCCCACCAGCCGGACAGGCCGTACTGGTCCTTCACGCGGCGGGCGATGTCCTTGTGCGGCAATTCGGTGGCCCAGAGGTCGAGCGCGGTGCGCCACTCGGTCCAGCCCTTGCCGGTGGTTTTCTTCACCGCCGCGTCGGAGATGGGCGGCTCAGCCATGGGCCTCAAGCCTGTCATTGGCGCCGAAGAAGGCCGAGACTTCCGAGATCAGGGCGGTTTTCGCCGCCGCGACGATGCGCGCGCCCTTGTCCGGCGTCGCCTGTGACGGGTCGGAGCCGATCCGCCCGTCCGGGAAGTTGGCGCGGTAGTCGGCGGCATCGGTGAAGCCGGCGATGGGGGCGATCTTCGGCGTCATCTCGACGCGTTTCACGCTGCCCGGATAGCCGTAATAGGTCACAGAGACTTCCGAGGCGGTGGCGTGCATGCCCTCGCCGACAGGGAAGATCTCCCGGCACAGCGCCATCACGCCGGGCAATTCCCACCAGTTCTGCAGTTTCAGCCGCACCGGGCAGGGTTCGCCGCGCAGCGACCAGGCGGCATAGTATTCCGAGAAGGCCGTCGTGACCGGTGCGATATTCCCGCCATGACCGTTGAGGAAATAGAGGTCGCGGAAGCCGTGACGCACCAGCGAGCTGATCCAGTCCTGCATCGCCGCGATCAGGGTCGAGGGCCGCAAGGTGATGGTGCCGGGGAACCCCAGATGGTGCTGGGCATTTCCCACATTGAAGGGCGGCGCCAGGAGGAAGCCCGCCTCATCGGCCGCTTCCCGGGCGATGATGTTGGGGCAGAGCGTGTCGGTGCCGATCAGGCCGTTCGGCCCGTGCTGTTCCATCGAGCCGATCGGAATGACGATGCCGGTGGAGCGGGCCAGATAGGCCTCGACTTCGGGCCAGGATGACAGGGCGAGTTGCATGGGCGATCCTTCGGCGGCGCAAACGACATACCGGCTTAAGCCTGCGTCAGCGTGCCGCGCAAGCGCAAGCCTTGCCGGCGGCGGTTTCGATCGCGACATCACACGCAGGGCGACGCCCTGGTACACAGGAGAGACGACCATGACCGGACCCGACCGCGAACTGTGGATCATCGCCGCCGATGGCGGCAAGGCGCTGATCTATCGCAATAACGGTTTCGACGATCTGCCGGACCTGCGTCTGGTCGAGAGCGACGACCCGGTCGTGCCGCCCAACCGCGAGATCTTCACCGACAAGCCGGGCCGGCGCAGCGACGGAGGTTCGCACCGATCCGCAATGGAACAGGATGACGCCCATCAGCGCGAGGAGGCACGCTTCCTGAAGGATTTGGGCGAGTCGCTGAGCGATGCCGCCTACAAGAAGAAGATCGACCGGCTGGTTATCTTCGCGCCGGACCGGGCGCTGGGCATTCTGCGCGATCATCTGGGTCATGCCGGGGCAATCACCGAGCACATGGTCAATGCGGACGTGGTCAACGAGCCCGCCGACAAGCTGACCGAACGGGTCCGGAAGCTGCTCGCCTGACCCTTCACGCGCGTTGAATTCTTCGTGACCGGCTTGGACGGGTGCGGGATTCAGCGCATGGTCCCCCTTGGCCGGGTCCGCCATGACGGACCGCGGATGAAGGGGAATTCCATGAAGACGCTTTTCACGACGATTTCGGCGGCGGCGATGCTCGCCGCGCTGGCCGCCTGTTCGCCGGCCGAGGACGCTGCCGACACGGCGGCGATGCCGGAAGACGCGGCGATGACGGAAGAGACCGCCGCGCCCGAGCCGGCGCCGCTGACGCTGGCCGAGCGCCTGGCCAATGCCGACCGCCCGGAAGGCGATGTCGAGCTCGACGCAATGCGCCATCCGGCCGAAATCCTCGCCTTTGCCGGGCTGGAGCCGGGCTGGCAGGTCGCCGATCTGGGCGCGGGCGGCGGGTATTATTCCCGCGTCCTGTCAGCCGCGGTTGGCGCGGAGGGCCATGTCCATTCGCAGAATTACGACTGGATCGTCGAACGCTACCCCAATGTCGTGAATGCGATGGACGCGCTCGAAGCCGGGCATTCCAACGTCACCACCCACGTCACCAGCGATACCGCGCCGCTCGACGGCATGGAGACGCCGCTCGACGCGGTCTTCATCGTCCTGCTCTACCACGACGTGGTTCTGGAAGAGGGCGAGGATCTCGCCGCGATGAACCAGGCCATCTATGACGGGCTGCGCCCCGGCGGGGTCTATGTGATCATCGATCACGCCGCGCGCGACGGGTCGGGCCTTGAAGACCTCGAAAGCCTGCACCGGATCGACGAGGCCTTCGTGCGCCAGCAGGTCGAGGCCGCCGGTTTCGAGCTGCAGGGCGAGGCCGACATCCTGGCCAATGCGGATGACGACCGGACGCTGAACGTGTTCGACCCGGCGATCCGCCGCCAGACCGACCGCTTCGTGCTGGTGTATCGCAAACCCGAATAGAGATGCTTCCGGTCACGGGGCGGGCGTGGTAAACTCAGTCTCGTGAGCCAACCCGGGCGCGACCCGGTTCAGGTTTGCATCAAACAGCGGGCGGCCTCTTGGATGATCCTCGGGCCGCCCGTTTTATTTTTTTTCTGCGGTAAGGCGTTCGATGAGATTTGCCTTAGGCCGGTAGATGCTTTTACGGCCAGATTTCGACTTTACGAAGTAACCAGAATCGACGAGGCCTTCGAGATCGTTTCGAGCCGTTAGATATGATACTTTTTGGTTCTTTTGGTGCGTTACGATCTCAATCGCCCTTAATCGCCCTCTCGCCGCGTCATTTAGAATAAAAGATTGGCGATGATTTAGTTCTTCTGAGTTAAGCGCCTTTGAAAACTCTCTTATTTTTCTCTTTGTTTCTGCGAGATGCTCATGCAATTCATTTATAGATTTCTCTATAACTTTGAGCTGGTGTATAATAAAATAAGTTAGATCGCCATGATCGCTTTCTGTGTAAAGAAACGCGTTCCCATACTGTATTGGCGCACCCATTATAACTTTAGATATCGAAATGTATTCAAGAATCCAGTATTTTGATTTTACAACATACCAATAAAATAGGGCACGTGCCGTCCGGCCATTTCCGTCGGCGAATGGATGGTCGTACCCAAGCATGAAATGCAAAATTATTGCCTTGATAATTGGGTGTACAAAGTTTGTCCGGTCAATTGGCTCATTTGCAAACTGACACAGCGCCTCGAGTCGACTTTGGAGTTCTTCTGCTGCCGGAGGCAGGTGTAGAATTTCACCTGTTGTGTCATCCGACACCGTGACTGATTCATTATTCAGCCTTAATCGCCCGCATTGGTCGGGGTTATCGAGGGTTCCTTCAGTTACTATTCTATGTATATTAATAACGATATCTGGTGTTAAATCTTGATCTTTTATTTCCTTTACATATCGCATCGCAAGAAAATTATTTAGTATCATACGCTCGTCGCGTGTTCTTGGCGCTCGGTCTTCTTCGATCATTTTTTTTGCCACTTGTCGTGTGGTGGCAGCACCTTCGAGAACGGAGCTCGAAAACGGTTCCTCAAATAATGACCTAGCGAGATACCGGTCCTGATCGGCTTGGTTCAAATTCTCCCCCCTAAGAGAGACGGAACCACCCGCGTTCAGATCGAGCTCTGATAACAAGGCTCGAACGACGCTCGGTTCTGTAAAAAAGAACGGCGCGCCTGATTTTTGTTTAAGTGGAACACGGCGTTGTGCACGAAGACGTGCAGACTTTATCGCCAACCAGTACTCAAGTGGCTGTAGACCGGTGGGGGGAGTGAGGCGCTTTACCCGTTCCCAGTGAGGATATTCACCGTTAGGCAGATCCAAGCCGATTTCCAACCACTTTCTGAAGTTCTCGGGCGCCATATCGCGAACAACATCAGAAAGGTGGTTTTCCACATCCGGAGTGAGTTGGAGTGGCCGCATTTTTCTTCCACTATAAGGATCAAATGATTCTGCGAATCAGAGACTTGTACCGTACGTTCTGGTTTTGGTCCGCATCATTTTTATAACGTATAAAAGTGATTCGCACAAATGGCTATAAATCCTATTAAATTCAATAATTTGTGTGTTTATAAGCTTCTCAGGGCATAATTCGGAAAGCGCGTCAACGCACCGGCCGGTCGAGTAAGTTCTAGCTGTTCTCAATGACAAACACGCCGTCGGAATCGGTGCCGCCGATGCGGTCGATATTGGGGCCAAGGGCTTTGAGGAAGCTCTCGTTCGCCTTCTGCTCCAGAACGGCGCCGTGGGGCTTTTCGCGCTGGTAGACGGCATAGGCGCACAGATCCGCGGCCTGGATCAGCAGCGAGGATTTCGAATCCCGGCGCTGGGGCTGTTCGATGACGTATTTCAGCGGCCGGTTCTCGATCTCGCTCTTGCGCCACAGCCACCAGCCCTTCGTGATGCGCACCGGGCGTTCGCGGCGGAGGCCGCGCACCAGCTTGTCGAGCTGGCCGCCATGGGTGTCGTCCGAGACGATGAAGCCGGGAATGCCGGTTTCCGGCGCGCGGCCGCGATTGAGCGTGTTCAGATAGCCGTCGAAGCGCCCCAGATGTGCCGACCAGCCGGCGCGGAAGACGTCGGTTTCCGGCGGCAGCTTGGCCTTCCGGACCACGGTCAGGAGGATTTTCATGTGCGGCATCTTGCCGAGGCGTTCCAGCGTCGACTGGATCAGCGCGACGCGGCGGGCGTGATTGCCCGGGCCGGAGCGCAGAATGGCCGAGCCGCGCAGCTCGTCATTGGGTTTCAGCCCGTATTGCGCGCCAAGATCGCGGCGCATATCGATCAGGCGCTTCTCGGTCTCGTTCCAGCGATTGGCGGGCGTGATCAGGCCGGCCAGCACGAAGACCGGCGTCGAACCCGGTTCGCGCCCTGCATCGCCCGACTCGTCCACATACATCAACTGCACGCGATACCCCCTCACCGCCTTATGGTTAACATGGCGGCGGTGACGGAACGAAGACAAATCGCGTCTCAGGGGAATGGGGGTTGTCGCGGCGGTCGCGCCCCTTCCCTTCGCCCGCATTTGAGGGAGAGGGTGGCGCGCCTGGCCCCGCGAAGGCGGGGCAAGCGCCGGGTGAGGGGGAGAGGCCTACCGGCAGATCTGCCAGGAGCCCATGTCGAGGTGGAAGTGGTCGTGGTGGGCGGCGTTGTAGTCCGGGCCGAGCACGCCGGTGAAAAGCTGGCACGACACGTCGCGAACCTCGCGCAGGAATGCCGATGCCGCGCCGCCCGCGTCCCAGTCCGTCACCTCGATCACGCGGCCGTCGGCGAGGCGGAAGCCCGACACGTCGATCGCGTTGGCGCCGGCATGTTCCGACCAGCTGCCCGATTGCGCACCATTGACCCGGCGGCAGGAGAAGGTGCCGTAGTGCAGGATTTCGGTGACCTCGCTGCCGAGGTGGTCTTGCGCAGCAGGCTGGAGGATTTCGCGCTCCCAGACATAGAGCGTCGCGGCCAGCGCGCAGGAGGCGACGTCCGGTACCGGGTTGGCATAGCCGACATTCGACTGTTCGATCCGCACGCCCGCCTGCCAGTGACAGGCCGGGGTGGAGGCGGTGGAGGGTCCGGCGCGGGTGAATTGCATGTCCGATCCGTCGAGTGCGGCGAGGCAGGCGTCGGCATTGCCGCGCAGGGCGCGCAGATGCGTCGAGGTAAAGAGGTGGAGGCCCGGCTCTTCGAGATCGGCCTGGCCCCACGGCTTCCGGCCCTCGGGCTGGGCGTCGATATGCTGCAGAATGGCGCCGATGCCGAACGCCCCCAGCAACAGAATCCCGGCGCGCGCGGTGATCTCGGCCCAGAGCGGCCAGCCAGTCGGGCCGCGGCGCGGAGGCTGGCGCTTCGGTCTTGCCGGAGGCGGGGTGCGCGGCGTTTCACCTTTCGGCGAGCGCTGGAAGGGTCCGTAGACGGGCTTCATGACGGTTTATCTAGAATTCGATGCGGCGAAACCGTGGCAAGGGGCTGGGAATTTTGGGGGAGACGGGGTCGCCGGGGCCTTCCCCTCGCCCCCATTTGGGGGAGAGGGGTCAGGGGTGAGGGGGTATTCGCCCAAACCTGATTTCGGAGCCGAACCCCACATCCGCCCTGACGGGCACCTTTCATGCCGCGAAACGCTCCACTGGAGCGTTTCGTCGTCCGGCATGAAACCCCTTCAAGAAGGGGAGAAGGGATAAGGGCAGATGTCTCAGGACAGGCCGTTGTTGAGGTCGGATTCCAGTTTCAGACTGTCCTGAGGAGCATCCTTGATTCCGCCCTCCCCCTCTGCGGGGAGGGCCGGGAGGCTGAGCGTCAGCCAGCCGGCCGGGGTGGGGGTGTTTCAATCATCTCTCTCCGACGCTCCCCGGTTTCGCGAAGCGAAGACCGGGGTCTATCCTGGATCCCGGATCGGCTTCGCCGTCCGGGAAACGTCAATTGAGACGTTGACGGGGTCCCCATGCAAATGGGGACCTGAAGCATGCACCCGGTTTCGGATTCCCGATGCCTGTCCCCGCGAATGCGGGGATCGCGGGAAGCCCATGGCGAAAAGTAAGTTCACCCCACCCCGCTCCCGTCGACCTGATGGTCGCCGTTCGCGTCCCTCCCCCTCAAGGGGAGGGAAGCACGCCCTCATTCTTCCCTGAGCACATCATCGGTGACGGTCAGCACCACTTCGTCGAAACGTTCCGCGATCGCGGCCTGCATGGTCTTGAAACAGGCCTTCGAGAAGAAGTCGTTCTGCTCGAAACAGGCCTTGCGAACCTCGTCCGACGGCCAGCGCGCATAGGACCAGAACAGGCCGTCCGCGCCCTCATGCAGGCGCGCGCCGTAGCTGCCGCATTTTTCGTGGATCAGTTTCGTGCCTTCAACCCAGGCGGCGCGGAATTCGGCTTCCTTCCCGGGCGTGATCCGCCAGCGGTAGAGGACGGCGATGGTCACGCCGACGCAGCGTCCTGCAGCTTCTTCCGCTCACTCGCCCGCAGCTTCTTCGATTCCGAGCGCAGCTGGCCGCAGGCGGCGAAGATGTCGCGGCCGCGCGGGGTGCGGATCGGCGAGGCATAGCCCGCCCGGTTCACCACTTCGGCGAAAGCCTCGATCCGGTCCCAGTCCGAACACTCGTAAGGCGAGTTCGGCCAGGGATTGAAGGGGATGAGGTTGATCTTCGCCGGCACGCCCTTGAGCAGTCTCACCAGCGCCTTCGCCTCGGCGAGGCTGTCGTTCACGCCCTTCAGCATGACATATTCGAAAGTGACGCGCTTGGCGTTGCCGAGGCCGGGATACTGGCGGATCGCGTCCATCAGCTCCTTGAGCGGATACTTCCTGTTCAGCGGCACGAGCTCATTTCTGAGATCGTCATTGGTCGCGTGCAGCGAGATGGCGAGCATGGCGCCGGTGCGCTCGCCCAGTTCGACGATTTTCGGCACCACACCGGAGGTCGACACCGTGATGCGCCGCCGCCCGATCGAGATGCCGTCGCCATCGGAAATCGTGTCGATCGCGTCGGACACGGCATCGAGATTATAGAGCGGCTCGCCCATCCCCATGAAGACGATGTTGGTGATCTGGCGGTTCTCGTTCGAGGTCGGCCATTCGGCGAGGTCGTCGCGGGCGATGATCACCTGCGCGGCGATTTCCTGCGCCGTGAGATTGCGCACCAGGGGCTGGGTGCCGGTGTGGCAGAAGGTGCAGTTGAGCGTGCAGCCGACCTGGCTCGACACGCACAACGCGCCGGACTTGCCGACATCGGGGATGAAAACGGTCTCGCACTCGACGCCGGGAGCGAGGCGGATCAGGTATTTGCGCGTGCCGTCGACCGAGACGAGGCGTTCAACGATCTCCGGGCGGTTGAGCGTGAAATTCTGGTCCAGGACGGCGCGCAGATCCTTCGACACATTGGTCATGGCGCCGAAATCGGTGACGCCGGCATGGTGGATCCAGCGCCACAGTTGGTCGGCGCGCATCTTCGCCTTGCCTGCGTCGACGCCTGCGCCCTCGATCAGGGCGGTCTTCAGGGCGTCACGCGTCATCCCGGCCAGCGAGGCCTTGCCAGGCAGCGGTTTCGCGGACGGGTCGTAGAGGTCGAGTGCGGTCGTCATGGCGGCGTCATCTAATGCAAATCGGGCCGTTTTGCGAGGGGCTGGGATGCAAGGCAGCCGCCTGGGGTGGGGGTGCTTTCATGGGGTCCCCATGAAAATGGGGACCTGAAGCTTTTACCCGGTTTCGGATTCCCGCTTTCGCGGGAACCCCAAGAAAAGAGATGTTCACCCCACCCCGCTCCCCTTCGAGGGGAGGGAAAGGCGTTGGCCGCATCTCCCGGTTCACCTCACCCGCGCGCCCCGCTAACGTCGCACCATGAAACTCACCCTCTTCCCGCTGGTGGCCGGCGAGATGCCGATCCGGCCCGCCGAGGCGCGCCGCGACTGGATGGACAGCGCGCGCGAGGCCTTTCCCTATCGCTGCCTGCCACTGGCACTGGCCAACCAGCATGGCTGGGAGGTGTTCACGCCCTTCGATTTCGAGGCGGAGTGGAATGGCGGCGACTATCCTGCCGACGTCGTGGTGCGCGCCGACCCGCCAATCCCGCCCGGTTCGCCCGGCGCGCCGCTGGCCAATTTCGGCGAGGGCGTGCTGACCTTCGAGCTGAGCTTCATGCTGCGCACGCCGGAGGGCTGGAACATCTTCGTCACCGGGCCGATGAACGGCATCAAGGACGGGATCGCGCCGCTGTCGGGCGTGATCGAGACCGACTGGAGCCCCTATTCCTTCACGATGAACTGGCGTTTCACCCGGCCGGGAAAGGTGCGGTTTGCGGCTGGCGAGACAATCGCGACCCTGTTTCCGGTGCCGCGCAATCTGTTCGACAGTTTCGAGCCGGAAATCGTCTCGATCCACTCCGATCCGGAGACCTACAAACATTTCATGGCATGGCGCGAGCAGCGCGCCGACTTCGCCGAGCGCCTGCTGCGTCACGAGACCGGCGCGGTCGAGGAGAAGTGGCAGAAGACCTATTACCGCGGCCTCTACCCGAAGGGCGAGAAAGGTCCGGAGGATCACAAGATCAAGCTGCGCGTGAAACCGTTCGGGCCGGAGACGGGGTAAGGCTCAGCGGCGCACCAGCGGCCACAGCAGTTCGCGGCTGGCGCTGACCGGTTCCATCCCCTCGATGCCATAGCGTTCGGGATAGCAGCGCGTGATCTTCGCGGTGCCGAACAACACGTCCCAGAAGAAGAGCAGATTGCCGTAATTGCCCTTGTAGTGGGTGACGCCGTCCGTGCGGTCGAGGCCGTGATGGGCGCTGTGGGTCGCCGGGGTGGAGATGACACGTTCGACGAGCCACATCACCGGACGCAGCGCGGGAATCCGGTAGAGGGCGGCATCCCAGCGCCAGGCCGAATGCGCGGCAAAGATGATCGTCATCTTGATCACGAGATAGACGGCATAGACCGGGTAGAAACCGAGATGGACCAGCACGGCGGCGATCCAGATCCCCGGCATGAAGAGATAGTAGAAAAGATTGTTCCGGTAGGAGATCCGCACGCTCATATAGGCGCCCGAATGGTGCGCCCGGTGCAGATTGTAGAGCCAGGGAATGTTGTGGCTGGCGCGGTGCCACCAGTATTGCGTCATGTCGTCGGCGACGAGCAGGATCGCGACCATCGCCCACCACGGAAGAAAGGCGAGCGCGCCGGCCGAGCCGGGCCGGACGGCCTCCACCAGGAGCGGCGCGAGCGCGAAGATCGCCGGTACCGTGACCAGAACGATGGTCAGGCTGGACACAGTCTCGATCAGGATGTCGCGCCGCGAGGACCGGTCCTTCGGGTGAAACCGCCCGACAATGATTTCGAGCAGGGCGAAGGCGGCGAAGATGGCCGGAACCAGAAGTTTCTCGCTGATCATCGCCGGGGCCTCCTGCCCGCAAATCTGGCCCGGTCCGGATATAACCTCAAATATTATCTCGTGATATTCATATAATCGCTTGTTATGGTACGGCATGCTCAATCTGCGCACTGCCCGCCTGTTCGCCGCCTGCGCCGATCACGGCACGCTGACCGCCGCTGCGACAGCGCTCAACGTCTCGCAACCGGCCGCGTCCAAGACGCTCGGCCAGATCGAAGCCGCGCTCGGCGGCGCACTGTTCGAACGGGCGGGGCGCAAGCTGGTTCTGACGCGCCTCGGCGAGGCGATGTTGCCGCGTGCACGCAGCCTGCTGCAGCAAGCCGCTGATCTCGAAGCCGAGGCCCGGCGCTGGCGCCGGGGTGAAGCCGGCGCGCTGACATTGGGGACCGGACCCGCCATCGCCTACCAGTTGCTGCCCGAAACGGTCGGCCGCTTCCTGCAGTCGCATTCCGGCGTGCGGCTGACCGTACGGGCCGGGGCGGCTGCGGAACTGATCGAACTGGTGGCGCGGGGGCAGATCGATCTGGCAGCCGCCCATGTCGGCAATGTCGCGCCCGATCCGGGACTGGTGGTGCGGCGCCTGCCGGCGCAGCGAATGGCTGCGGCGGTGCGCTCCGGGCATCCGGTGCTGTCGGGCGGCGCGCTGACCGACTATCCGGTGGCGGGGGCCACCCTGCCCGAAGCGTTGCGGCGCGAACCGCTCGCCTGGGGCGCCGTTCCTGCGGGGGTGGTGTGTGACGATTATACGCTGCTGGCCCGCGCCGCCCTGGTGACGGACCACATCCTGATCGGTCCGGAACCGGTGGTGCGCCATGCGAGCGTGGTTCACGGCCTGATCGTGCTCGACGTGCCGGTCTCGGACCGGCCGGTGGAGCCGGCGTTGATCTACCGAAAAAGCGCGCCCCGGAGCGCGGCGCGCGACGCGCTATGCGCCTGTTTCGAGGCGGTGGCCCGGGAAGGAGATCAGCACAACTCCCCGACGCGGTTCAGCGCCGCAGTGATGCCCGACAGCGAGAATTCATAGGCCGTGGCCGTACCGCGGGTGGAGGTCGCCTCGACCCGCATCAGCGCGCCAGCCTTCATCGCGCGGACGAGGCGGCGCTCGTCCTCGGTCTCCTCGACGAAGCCGTCGCGGTCGGCGGCGAACATCTCGAACCGGTCCGACCCGATCCGCGCCAGCGGCGGGTTGTCCGGACGCAGCGGGTAGCCGGCGATGAAGCGGGGTTGTTCGCTGGCCTGACCATTGGCCCAGCTCGACACCATGAAGAAGACCTGGCCGTGATCGACATTCTGCGGCGCCATCTCGGTCGGCTGGGTCAGCGCATAACAGACGAGTCCGTCAACGGTGTCGACGGTGAAGACATGCCAGTCGGAGTAATTGCCGCGCGAAGTCTGGGCCGCGGCGGGCGCGCTGACCAGGACGAGGGCGGCGGCAAGGCAGGCAAGTCGGCGGAACATCACGTCTTTCTCCAGAGCGGCCGGATTCACGGAACGCGCCTTGTCCAGCAGGGTTTCGCGGCAGATTCAAGGCGCTGCGGATATCACAGCAGATTGATTCACGGAGTGTGAACGGGCTTGATCGCGCCGCGCGCCTCGCCCACAAGCAGGGGGCGATCAGAAGGGGCCGCCCCGGGTGAGTGACTTTGCCGGACAGGAAAACGACACCGCCCGCCGGGCCCGGCTCGACGGGCTGGTGGAGGCATGCGCGCGCAAGGACCGCGCCGCCTTCGCGGAGCTGTTCGGCTTCTTCGCGCCGCGCATCAAGGCCTATCTCAAACGCCTGGCGAGTGACGATGCAACGGCGGAAGAGCTGACCCAGGAAGTGATGCTGACCGTCTGGCGCAAGGCGTCGCTGTTCGATCCGAAACAGGCGTCGGCCTCGACCTGGATCTACCGGATCGCGCGCAACCGGCGGATCGATCTGGCTCGCCGCGACGGCAAGCCGGCGCTCGATGCCGAGGAACCGCTGCTGCAGCCCGGCGCGGCGGAAGCCCCCGACGATGCCGTCTTCGCCCGGGATCGCGAAGCCAGGGTGCGCGACGCGCTGAAGACGCTTCCCGACGAACAGGTCGCCCTCCTCCGCCTCGCCTTTTTCGACGGGCTTAGTCATTCGGAAATCGCCGTGCGACAGGATCTGCCGCTGGGGACGGTCAAGTCGCGCCTGCGGCTCGCCTTCGACAAGCTGAGAGGGGTGCTCGGCCGTGATGATCTCTAGACGCCTTGACCCGGGGCTGCCGCGATCCATATCCGGCGGCTTCGCGTATACGGCAAGACGACCATGACCCATGTGACCGCATCATCGCTGGCAATCGCGTACGCGGCGGGACGCCTGTCGGCGCCGCTGCGCCTGCTCGTGGAAACCCATTCGGCACTGCGCGGCGATGTCGCCGCGGCGGTCGCTGGTGGCGAGGTGCTGGGCGGAGCGCTGCTGGAGGCCGAGGTACCGGCACCGATGGCCGACAATGCCGAGGCGATCGCGCTGGCGACGATCGAGGCGCTGGAGCGAGGCGCGGGTGAAGCCGCCGGTCTGGGCACGGCAGCCGCCGACCCGGTGCAAGCCGCGTCGAGCGGGTCGAAATGGCTCGACGAAATTCTCGCCCTGCCCGACCCGCTGCGCGAACGCGTGCTGGAATCAGGTCTCGACTGGCGTTTCGCCGCGCCGGGCGTACGCCGCATCGTGCTGATGAAGGAGGCCGGCGCGGAAGCCGAACTCCTGCGCATCGAGCCGGGCCATGGCGCGCCGCGCCACAGCCATGCGGGCCGGGAATTCACCCTGGTGCTCACCGGGGCCTTCCATGACGGGATCCGGCACTATGGCGCGGGCGATCTCGCCGCGGTCGACGGCGCCACCACCCACCGGCCGATCGCGGAGGCCGGCGAGGTCTGCTACGCGCTGGCCGTGACCGAGGGCGAACTGGCATTCACAGGCCTGCCGGGCCTGCTCCAGAAGTGGCTGGGGTAGTTTTACCGGTTTCGGTCACGTGGTGTGTGTGCTCTCCCTTCTCACCTTTTCAAGGGGAGAAGGTGCCCGCAAGGGCGGATGAGGGGTTCTGCTCCGAAATTGCGGTGAGTGGCTGTCCCCCTCACCCGGCGCTCCGCGCCACCCTCTCCCCCAAATGGGGGCGAGGGGAAAGATCAGCGCCGTACCTTCGGGGCATCCCAGCTCCCGGGCGTTCCGAGCTCCGGCCCGCCGGGCATGAGCGGGCGATCGGGGTAGCCGCCCATCGCCAGCGTGCGGTCGTAAAGCGTGATCGCCGCCGCCACCGAGACATTGACGCAGAATTTCGTCGGGATGCGCACGATATGGTCGCAGCGCGCCTGCATTTCCGGGGTCAGCGAGCCGCGCTCGCGCCCGAGCACATAGGCGCAGGCGCGCGGGTGGCGGAAGCTGGGCAGGTCGACCGCGTCCTCGGTCAGTTCGATCCCGACAAGGCTGCAGCCTTCGGGCAGGACCATTTCGGCGAGGCTGTCCCAGCCGAAATAGGGGACATTCTTCAGGCTGCGCGCGGTGTCTGACTGGAAGATATCGAGCGCTTTGTGATGGGCATCGACGGTGAAGGCGAAGCTGGCGCCGAAGGCGTGCGCGGTCCTGAGGATCGCGCCCAGATTCATCGCCTTCGAAATGCCCTCGACGCCGACGCCGAAATAGCCTTTCAGGGGACGGACGGGCCGCGTGCCCGTGGCCGCCGTCATCCGGCCTTCACGCCCGCGGTGATGCGGCCATCAGGATGCAGGACGGCGTGCTTCATGCCTTCGGAATTCCACGGGAAGGCGACACGGCCATCCTTGCCGACGGCGATGATGCCGCCATCGCCGCCGAGACGCTTCACGTCCTTCAACGCCCAGCGGCAGGCCTCATCCGGGCTTTCCTGCAGGTAGCGGATGCGCGCCGCGACCGTGCCGGCGGCCAATGAGCGGATGAAGTACTCGCCCTGACCGGTGCAGGAAACGGCAACCTCGGTATCGGCCCAGGTGCCCGAGCCGATCAGCGGGCAATCGCCGACGCGGCCGGGCGTCTTCTTCAGCGTGCCGCCGGTCGAGGTCGCGGCGGCGAGACGGCCTTCGGCATCAAGCGCGACGGCGCCGACCGTGCCGGTGGCGATGGCGCGATTGTCGGCCACGGCGGCGGGCTTGTAATAGCTGTCCGGATCTTCGACCTCTTCGAGCCCGTTCTTGCGTGCCAGTCGCGCGGCGCCGTCGCCGGCGAGCAGGACGTGCGGAGTCTTTTCCATGACCATGCGCGCGGCATCGATCGGCGAGACGAAACCTTCGAGCGCCGCGACGGCCCCGGCCATGCGGCAGGGTCCGTCCATGATGGCGGCGTCGAGCTCGTAGCGGCCCTCGACATTCGGAGCCGAGCCCTTTCCGGCGACATAGAGGCCGGAGACTTCCATCGCTCGGGTCAGGTCGGCGACGACGTCGATCGCGCTCATTCCGTCGTGCAACAGGGTGCGGCCGCGCTCGGCCAGCGAATGGAGGTGTTCGACCTCGCGGTCATAGCTGCGCCGGGCGAGCACGCCCGCACCGCCATGAAGAACCAGGGCCACAGGGGAGGAGGCCATGCGTGTTTCCTCGATTTCTGCCGCGCCTTCGCGGCGGACTGAAAGCTCTACCACCCCGGGCACGCGGCAAGAAGTCCCGTGAAGAGGGCTTGGCGCGCGGGGCGGGGGCGGGTTATCTGCCTGCCGGAAAAGAGTCCACCTTTCGATACGGGGAAGTGCACACGATGAAACTGTCCAAGGATATCGCCGCCATCGTCACCGGCGGCGCGTCGGGTCTCGGCGAGGGCACGGCCCGCCGTCTGGCGGCCGGCGGCGCGAAAGTCGCCCTGTTCGACCTCAATGAGGAACGCGGCGAGGCTCTGGCGAAGGAGCTGGGCGGCGTGTTCTGCAAGGTCAATGTCGCCGACGAGGCGAGCGTCACCGCCGGGTTCGAGAAGGCCCGCGCCGCGCACGGCCAGGAACGCGTCCTGGTGAATTGCGCCGGGATCGGCTGGGCCGAGAAGACGGCGCGCCGGTCCTCCTCCGGCGAGATCATGAGCCACAGGATCGAGGGTTTCTCGAAAGTCATCGCGATCAATCTGATCGGCAGCTTCATGTGCGCGGCGAAGGCCGCCGAAGGCATGCTGGGCGCCGATCCGATGGCGGATGGCGAGCGCGGCGTGATCATCAACACCGCCTCGGTCGCGGCGCAGGACGGCCAGATCGGCCAGGTCGCCTATTCCGCCTCGAAGGGCGGCATTTACGGCATGACGCTGCCGATGGCGCGCGACCTCGCGCGCGAAGGCGTGCGTGTGAACACGATCCTGCCGGGCTTCTTCGAGACGCCGATCTACAAGCAAATGCCGCCGGAGGTGAAAACCAATCTGATGGCGCATTTGCAATTCCCGCAGCGCTTCGGCACACCGGAGGAATACGCCGATCTTGTCGCCTTCATGGTCGAGAATACCTATATCAACGCCGAATGCGTGCGCCTTGACGCCGGCGCGCGGATGGGCCCGAAATAGGGTCGGGTACCGCATTTCCGATGCAGCAAGGCCGGGCATCCGCCCGGCCTTTTTCACGCCGATAACTGCAAAAACTTCTGACTTTCATTCTCAATTGATCTGGACAGACCCTTTCTGGTTGCGTTGAATGCGGATCATTCGCAATCTCGACGGGGGTCGACACCATCATGCGTTCTCTTCTTCTCGCCGGCGCCGCCTTCAGCGTGCTGGCTCCTGCCGCTGCGTTCGCACAGTCGGATGACCGGAGCGACGCCGGGCCGCTGGTGGCTGCGGCTGCGGCCGCGAGTGCCGCCGATGATGTCTTCTACGTCTATGGAACGCGGTCATCCTACCGCGAGGACGAGACCAGTTCGGTCACCCGGACGGAAACACCGATCGAGGAAATTCCCCAGGCGGTGACGATCATCACGCGCGACGTGATCGACGACCAGGCGATGACGGGGATGGGCGAGTTGGTCCGCTATGTTCCGGGCGTGACGATGGGCCAGGGCGAAGGTCACCGCGACGCGCCGGTCATGCGCGGCAATCTGTCGACCGCGGACTTCTTCGTCGACGGCATGCGCGACGATCTGCAGTATCTGCGCGATCTCTACAATGTGGAACGCGTCGATGTCATCAAGGGCCCCTCGGCGCTGGTGTTCGGCCGCGGCACGGGCGGGGGCGCGATCAACCGCGTGTCCAAGCCCGCCGATGGCGAAGAGGAACGCGGCCTGTCGCTGACGCTGGGCAGCGAGGGACAGCGCCGGCTGGCGGGCGATTTCGGCACCGCCATCACGCCCGATTTCGGCTTCCGTCTCAATGGCGTTCTGGAAGACAGCGAGAGCTTCCGCGACGAGGTCGAGATCGAGCGGCGTGGCATCGCCCCGGCGGCCCGTTTCGAATTCGGAGATACCCGCATCGACGTGTTCGCCGAACATTTCGCCGACGACCGCACGGTCGATCGCGGCGTGCCCTCGCAGGGAAGCCGCCCCTGGGGCGGTCCGGCCGAGACCTATTTCGGCAATCCCGACCTGTCGGCCAGCGAGATCCGCGTCTCGACGCTGCGCGGCGTGGTGTCGCGTGATCTCGGCCAGGGGTTCAGCTTCCGCGGCGCGCTGTCCTGGGGCGATTACGACAAGTATTACGAGAATGTCTATCCGGGCGGGCCGGTCGATCCGGTCGCGAACACGGTGCGGATCTCGTCCTACACCTCGCAGACGCTGCGCGAGAACCTGCTCGCCCAGGCCGATCTGGTCTGGGAGGGCAGATTGGCCAGCGTCGAGCACACGCTGCTGATCGGCGTCGAGGCGGGGCGGCAGGACAGTGAGAATGTGCGGGTGAACTCGACCTCGGCGGTGTTCAGCCTCGCCGACCGCGGCCGCACCTACACGCCGGACTTCACCCTCGCTCCGGCGCAGGACAACGCCAATTCGCTCGACCTGTTCGCGGTGCTGGTGCAGGACCAGATTCACGTCACCGAGGCGCTGACCCTGGTCGCCGGGCTGCGTTTCGACCAGTTCGATCTCGATTTCACCGACCGGCGGCCCGGCCAGCCGGATTTCGCTCGCAGCGACGACTTCCTGTCGCCGCGCCTGGGCATCGTCTATGAACCGGTCGAGGGCGTGTCGCTCTATGGCGGCTGGAGCCTGGCGCACCTGCCGCAATCGGGCGAGCAGTTCAATTCGCTCAATGCGACCCGCGCCTCGCTCGAGCCCGAGGAATTCGAGAGCACCGAGATCGGCCTGCGCTGGCAACCCAATGACCAGCTGCTCTTCTCCGCGGCGCTCTACCGCCTCGACCGGACCAACACGACCGCGCCGGGCGCCACGCCGGGCACGACGGTGCTGACCGGATCACAGCGTTCCGAAGGGCTGGAGCTGTCGGTGCAGGGCGAGATCCGGGACGGGTGGAACATCATCGGCGCCATGGCCTTTCAGAATGCCGAGATCACGTCGACGACGAGCGCGGCCCCGGCCGGGCGTGAGGCGCCGCTTGTGCCCGATTTCAGCGCTTCGGTGTGGAACCGGATCTCGGTCACCGACCGGTTCGACGTCGCGCTCGGGGTGATCCACCAGGGCGAACAATACGCCTCGATCTCGAACACGGTAGTGCTGCCTGCCTATACAAGGGTCGATGCCGGCGTCTTCTATGCGCTGAGCGACCGGATCGACCTGCAGCTCAATATCGAGAACCTGACCGACACGACCTATTGGTACAGCGCGCACAACGACAACAATATCAGCCCGGGATCGCCGACGGCGGTGCGGCTGACGCTGGCCGCCAGCTTCTGAACATGAAAAGGCCGGGCGATTGCCCGGCCTTCTGGTGTCTGGGTTCGGCCTGTGCCGCGTGTGCGAGCAAGGCCGGTGTCCCGTTTGACGGCCGGCTCGCCCCGTCTACATCTGCGGGCGCGCGATGTCGTTGCCGAGATTGGCCATCACCTCGCGGGCGTTGAACGTGTTGGGATCGTCCGGATGGCCCCGCCCCAGCACGATCTCCGCCGCAGCCTCGTAGCGCGTCGTCTCGCGGTAGTGGTGGCGATCCCAGAAGGGGTCGTGCCACGGATACCAGCCATAGGCGGGGTGGTAATAGCGATAGTCCACCAGAAATCCGGAATAACGCCACGGATCGCGCGACGGTCCCCAGGTGCGGGTGTCCTCGTCGGTGGCGCGGGTGACGACGGTGAAGGTCTCGTAGCCGCGCTCCAGCGCCAGTTCGGCGGCGCGGTAGAGCAGATAGGTTTCCACCGTCTCCCGGTCGGTCAGCGAATTGCCGGAAAAGGAAATCCGGTAGCGGTCCGATTCCAGCGATACCTGTTCATAGCCATAGCCCCCCGGCCGGTCGGCGGCCTGATAGGGGGTCGGTGTGGCGCAGGCCGCCAGCACGGCGGCGGCGGCTGCAATCGTTACCAGTGTCGTGCGAAGCATCATGTCAGCTCCCTTGGTCGCGAAGTCCCCGCAATCCCCAGAGCCGGGATTATGGGCATGGTTCGCGCTTTAGGCGAATCACACTCAGGCGGGGTTCATCTCCCGCAAACGATGTTAGGCTGGAAGAAGATCCATTTGACGAGGCCGATCATGTTCCGATTTCTGACTGCCGCTGCCGCCGCGATGCTGCTGACCGGCGCCGCCACAGCCGATACCGCCGACGACATCGCGCAGGAATGCATCGCCGAAGGCGAGAATGCCGAGGATTGCCGCTGCGTCGCCGACCAGATGGAAGCGCATCTGACCGAGGCCGAGATGCAGTTCATGCTGCGGATCGCGCAGGCCGAGACCCGCGACCAGCAGACGATGATGACCATTGCCAGCGAGACCGGCATGACGGTCGAATCGCTGGCCGCGATGACGCAGAAAATGGTTGATGCCGAACCGGCGGTCCGCGAGATCTGCGGCTCGTCCCTGTTCGAATAGTCAGCCCGCGAGCGGCCCGACCGCGCCGGGTGCGGACAGGTCGACGGCGAAGCTGGGCGGCAGGGGTTCGGGCGGGCTCGGCTCCAGCCCCATCGCCTTGGCCGAGCGCGCGACAGCGAATTTCACAAGGCTGGCCGGATGCCAGGCGCCGCGCCGTTTCGGGGTCAGTCCCAGGCGGCGGCGCGCCAGCGCATCGGCATAGACGGCGTTGGCGCTGACCAGCGCGGCCGGGCTTAGGAATTCGCACGACAGCGAGACATTGACACTGTCGCCGTTGACGATGCGGTGCGGTGCGTATTGCGGCCAGTGCAGGACATCGCCGGGTTCGAGATCGAACACGGCCGCGCCACCATCGAAGTCCGGACGGTAGTCGAACTGTTCGGCGGTTTCCTTCAGCACGATGCGTTCAAGCGCCTCGGCGGTGACATAGGGCGCGCGGGCCGGATAAAGCCAGACGCGCTTGCGGCCCCGGATATGCCACAAGGTCACGCGCGGCACGTCGAGATGGTAGAAGACCTGCGCGCCGGGCGAGGAGATCAGCAAGCCGACATCACGCCGGAAGGTCTTCAGACCCGGGATTTCTGCCTCGAGCGCGCCGAACATCTCCCCGGACAGCGCGTCGAATTCCTCGAGATAATCATTCGTGGCCCGCAGATTGAGCCAGATCCGGCCCTCCCGGACCGACGTCAGAAGCGCCTCGCCGGACAGGTTGCCGGCCCGGCCGCGCCGCCAGGACCGCCAGTCCACAGGATCGCCGCCCATGGTGAAGACGCCGAGCCTGTCACGCGGATAGCGGTCGAGCACATCGGCGAGCGCCGCATCATCGAACATCGAACGCTGGTGAAGCGTGTGGCGGAAGGCCTGCGGCGCGCGGCCGAAATCGCGGCGCGCCAGCGCGTCGAACTGACCGGGTTCGAGAACACGTGTCATGCTGCGCTGCCGTAGAATTTGAGCTTGAACGGCCCGCCCCAGAACAGCTTGCCCAGTCCGCGTACTGCCTTGTCGAGCATGCGCGCGCGGCGCGGGGCGCGGACCAGCCACAGGGCGGCGGCGGCGGTGCCGTAGACGGCGAATTGTGCGGCGCCCACGGCCATCCAGAACAGAATTCCGGGCAGGTGACGCGCGGCGGCGCAGGCCGCGCTGGGCCCCTGCCCGTAGGCGAAGGCGCGGCGCAACGTGTAGCCGAGCCGGGTGCGGCTGAGCATCGGGTCTTCATAGACGAAGGCTTCGGCGCACCATGCGAAGCGCGCGCCCGCGCGCTCCATCTCCGCGAACAGGAGATCGTCCTCGCCGCCGATATCATTGCGCTCGGCGGAGAAGGGCGCGTCGCGCTGCGGCAAGGCGGCGCGGCGGATCAGCGAGTTTCCGCAGCCGTAATAGTGGTCGATCACACCGGAGTCCTCCGGCCCGATTCGCGAGAAGAACTGGATGTAGTAGGCGCGGTGATCGGTGATCGCTTCGGGCAGGCGGGCGCGGACCGGACCGAAGACGACATCGGCTTCGTGGAAGCGCTGTTCGCCGACCAGTTCGCACAGCCAGGCGGCTGGCGCTTCCTCGTCATCGTCGAGGAAGGCGATGAAGTCACCCGACGCTGCGGTCACGCCGGCATTACGCGCATTCGCGACACCCGGCTCGGCGGCGTGGACGTAGCGCACCGGGAAGGGTGCCCCGTCCGCCAGCCCGCGCACCGCGTCAAGCGCGGTCGCCGCCGGGTCGTTGTCGACGATGATCAGTTCCAGCTTCAGGCCGCAGGGATTGGCCTGGCGGAGGATGCTCCGCGCCGCCCGGTCGAGCCCTTCCGGCCGCTTGAATGTGGGGATGATGACCGAAATATCCGTCATGCGTGATCCTTCACCGGGTCAGACCGTGCTGCTGCGCATCGACACGGCGCGCCACAGGCCGCCGACCCGGCCGCGCCAGTCGAGCTCGGAACTGGCGATCAGTTCGGTGCGGCGGTGCAGCCGGGCGACCTGGCGTGACACCGCGCCGGGCATCGCCTCACCCAGCGACCAGGGCAGGCGGACCAGGTCTGTCCGTGCGCGGGCCAGCCCGCTGGCCGTCACCATTCCGGCGCGCATCGTCTCGTGCGCATTGGCATAGTATTTCTTGTAGTGATCGTGCCCGCCGGCCAGATCGACGCGGGTGAGCCCCAGATCGGGCATCTTCTCCATCAACGCGTGGAGGATGAGCTGGCCGGGCGACCAGGGCGCGAAGTCGGGGTCGAAGGCGGCGATCCAGGGATTGTAGTCGCTCCCCGTCCGGATGCCGTAGAGGCCGGCGGCGACCTGTCCCTCGACGCGCAAGGTGACCATCAGACCCTCGGCCTCGCCCTGCGCTTCAAGGAACAGCGTGCGCATCATCTCTCCGGCCCAGCGCGGGGCGAGCACATCGTGCCGGCCGGTGCGTTCGAACTGGGCGCGCTTCCAGCCGATCAGGGTGTCGAAGGCCGCCGCGTCGCGATCAGGCGCGACGAGTTCGACATGACCCCGTTCGCGCTCGAGCTGGCGGGCGAGGCGGCGATGGTTCTTGTACCGCTTGGCATGCTGCGCGCGCTGGTTTTCCAGCACGGCGTCGAGATCGTCATTGACGCGCATCAGGTGCAGGGGCTCGGCCTCGGCGAGATCGCCCAGGCGGCCCTGCGGGTCCGCGGCGGCGTCGAAATGAAGCGCCCGAATGCCGGCCTTGTCGAACAGCGCGGAGAGCGGCATGGCGAAGTCCGGCGCCGCGATCATGCCCTGGATGTCGGCAAAGGGCGCGCCCAGCGGCCGGGCCAGTCCGCCCGGGCGACGATGCAGGGGCAGGACGGCGACCAGTCGGCCGCCCTCGAAGGCGCAGACGATGCGGACATCCTTGCGCACCCTGCCCATCAGGATCGCGAAGTCGGGGTGCAGAAGCGGGGTGGTCAGGCCGCACTCGCGCGCCAGATTGATCCAGGCCTGTCTGAGGCCCGGGTCGATCCTGTCCGGATTCATGACATCGATGCGGTACATTGATGCGGGCTCCCGCCATTCCGGCGACATTACCCGCAAGATTCACGCCAGACGTGCGCCGGTCAGATCGCCTCGATCTGGTTCGACATCGCGGTCTGGCGGATCATGCCGGCAAGATAGATCGGCGCCTGACCGTCTGCGCCCGCGAGATGCTTGTTCTTGTCGAGCGTATTGATCTCTTCCGGCAGGGCGTCGGAGTCGACCCGCATGGAGCCGGACAGCACAAGAATAGGCGTGCCGCCGCACAGTTCGGCGACGGTCTCGTAGGTTTCGCGCGGCTTGACCGAGTCCGGCAGGCGCAGGTCGAGCAGGATGAGGTCATATCCGCCGGCAGCCAGCTTGCGTTTGGCTTCGCGCAGCGTGCGCGCGACCGTGAAGGAGATGTCGAGATCGCCGGCCTCGCAGACCGCATTCTGGACCAGAAGCGCGTCGGCGAAATCATCTTCGACGTGGAGCACTTTGATCGGTTCCTGGGTCACGGTCCGGCCTCCGGCGATTCGCTGTTCGATGGACCGGTTTTGCGCGGGAAATCCTAACGCGATGTTTACATCTGTCTCGGGTCAGGCCGCCGCAACCGGGATATCCACACCTTCGCGCCGCGCCATGGCCTGGACGGTGTTGCGCAGAAGCAGGGCGATCGTCATCGGACCGACCCCGCCGGGGACGGGCGTGATCGACCCGGCAACGTCTTTCGCCGCGTCGAAATCGACATCGCCGACAAGGCGGGTCCCGCCCTCGCCCTTTTCCGGTGCCGGAATCCGGTTGATGCCGACATCGAGGACGCAGGCACCGGGCCGGATCCAGTCGCCGCCGATCATGTTCGGCCGCCCGACGGCGGCGACGAGAATGTCGGCGGTGCGGCACAGGGCCGGCAGGTCCCGGGTTTTCGAATGGGCGATGGTGACGGTGCAGTTCTTCTCGAGGAAAAGCAGGGCGGCCGGCTTTCCGACCAGAATCGAGCGGCCGACCACGACGACCGACTTGCCGTCGAGCTTGCCCAGTGCGCGCTCGGCCAGGATGACGCAGCCCGCCGGCGTGCAGGGGCGCAGGCCGGACTGACCGAGCAGGAGCCGGCCGGCACTGACCGGTGTCAGGCCGTCGACATCCTTGTCGGGGTCGATCGCCGCGATGACCTTGCCGGAATCGATGTGACCGGGAAGGGGCATCTGGACAAGGATGCCGTCGACCGACGGGTCGGCATTCAGCCGCTGAACGATGGCAATGACCTCGGCCTCGGTCGTCGCGGCCGGCTTGCGGATCTCGATCGAGCGCATCGCGGCGGCTTCGGCGCGGCGTCCCTTGTTGCGGACATAGACGTCGCTGGCCGGATCGTCGCCGATCAGGACAACGGCCAGTCCCGGCTTGCGGCCGGAAATGCGCGCCAGCGCCTCGGCGGTGTGCCGGGCACGCGCGTCGATTTCGGCCGCGATGGCCTTTCCGTCAATGATGCTGGCCGTCATGCTTCACCCTTCCCCAACAGGGATGCCAGGAGAGTCCGCGTTTCCGGTCCCGGCTCGATCCGGAGGGTTTTCACGCGTGCGGTCATTCCGCCTATCACGGTGACGGCGGACTTGGGAATGCGCAGCGTCTTCGCCACGAGTTTTTCGACCGCGGCATTGGCAGCGCCCTTTTCGGGAATGGCACGGACCCGGCATTTCAGATGCGCCGACCCGTCGGCGGCCGTCTCGATCCCCTCGATCCGGTCGATCGAGGCGTTCGGGGTGAGACGGACGCGCAAAAGGAGGGCAGTGCCATCCTCGCGCATCACGTCAGATGCCGAAACGGGTATAGATCCAGCCAAGGGTGATGATCACGAACTGGACGAGCAGCATCAGGACAATGGGGGAGAAATCGATACCCCCGAGCGAAGGCAGGATACGCCGGATCGGACGCAGCGCCGGTTCGACCAGCACGGCGGTGCCGCGGATCACGGCCTGGACGAAGGCGTTGTGCCGATTGACCACGTTGAAGGCGACAAGCCAGCTGAGCACGACCCAGACCAGGATCACGATGATGTAGATCTGCAGGACATTCGTGAGCAGCCAGTAGATCGGATAGGGCATGGTTCGCGGCCTCCGGGAAAATGTCCCGCCTGTCTAGCCGGGCCGGGGCTCTCCCGGCAACCGCGCAAGCACATGCCAGAAATTGTGCAGTCCGGCGGCGATCGTGTCGTACTCGTCGAGCCCGTAGGGTTTCACGATATAGGCGTTGGCGTTGAGCGCGTAGCTGTCGTCGATGTCCCCGCGCTGGGTCGAAGTCGACAGGACGATGATCGGCGTCTTGATGCCGCGTTCGGTGCGGATCGTCTTCAACACATCGCGTCCGGTGATGCCCGGCATGTTGAGGTCGAGCAGGACGATGTCGTGCACCCCTTCGGTGATCGCCTCGACCGCGGCGGCCCCGCTGGTGACCAGATCGCTTTCGGTCTCTCCGGCCTGATCCAGCGCGTTCATGATGAAGTAGGCATCCTGGCGGTCATCCTCGACGACGAGGACGCGCAGCGGTCCGGTCCGTTGTCCAATTCGCTTTGACATCATTCTTCCCTGTCTGGTGTTGCGGGCAGGCGCACGACAAAGCGGGCACCGCCCGAATATTCGGTGTCGAGCCGGACCGAACCGCCATGTCCCTCGGCGATGCGGCGGCAGAGTGACAGGCCGATTCCGGTCCCCGGACGCTCCTCGCCATGCAGGCGTTTGAGCATTTCGAATATCCGGTCGGCGAATTCCGCCGGAACGCCGATCCCGTTATCGGTCACGGTGATGACGGTCCTGTCGCCGTCCGGTTCGGCCGCTATTGCGAGGATCAGCGGTTCGTCCGAGCGGTATTTGACCGCATTGTCCATGAGGTTCGAGAACAGCCTGACGAGCAATTCCCGGTCGCCGAAGACCTGACCGTCGGCGGCGACGGTCACGGTGGCCGACACGGCGCCGAGCTCGGTCCGGTTCTCGGCGAGCGCCGCCTGGAGAATATCCGCGATATCGTGATGGCCGGGGTCGGGAACCTGGTCAACCAGTTTGGAGTATTCCAGCAAGCTGAAGATCATGGCGCGCATGCGCCCGGTCGCGCCGTGTATCTGATCGAGCATGGCGGCCGCGTCCGGGTCGAGTTCACCGGCCGCCTTGCGCTTCAGCATTTCCGAATACATGGCGATATGGCGCAGCGGCGTTTGCAGGTCGTGGGCCACGGTCGCCGCGTATTCACGCAATGTCTCGTTGGAACGGATGAGTTCGGCGGTCCGCGCCTCGACCCGGGTTTCCAGATTGCGGGCAAGTCCGCCCAACTCGGCTTCCGCCGTTCGGCGGCGGGCTATTTCCCCGGTCAGATCGCGATTGACGGCCTCCAGTTGCTCGACCGAGGGGATGCGCAGCGCCTTTGGCAAGAGCGGCCACAGCACGATTGCCGTCGCGACCGACACGATCGCGGTTGCCGCCTTGACCACGCCCTCGGTGATGTAGTCGGGGTTCCAGATCACCCAGATCGCGAAGACGTGGGTGGTCCCGCACAACAGGATGAAGGCGGTGAACAACCAGAGCACCGGCTTGTAGCGGGTTTCGGGCCGGCGCCAGGCAAACAGCGCCAGAACGACCGGGATGGAGAAGTAGGACAGGGCGATCAGGCTGTCCGATACGGCGTGAAGCGACAACAGCCACGGCGTCCAGAGGAAGCACATGCCGTGCGGCATGAAGCCGGTTGCCGAGATCATGTCTGCCATTGCGCCCCGTCCCGCAGGTATTGCCTATAGCCGTGTTGAGGTTGCGTTTGCTGAAGTTGAAACGCAAGACGGTATTCTTCGAACGGGCAGAATTGCGGCGGGCTGCAGAGTTGCTTGACGGTTTCCGGCGCGGACCGTATGTGTCCGCTCCCTTGGTGCGGGGCCGTAGCTCAGTTGGGAGAGCGCGTCGTTCGCAATGACGAGGTCAGGGGTTCGATTCCCCTCGGCTCCACCAAGCCTCCTTCAGACATTCGGTTTCTGGGCCACTTCAGACGGCCGCAGTTCGCGTGTTTTCGGACGGTTTCTGCCTGCACGCCTCCCGCTCCGGGGCAGAAAACCTCAAAAACATGAATGAGATAACGAGCGAACGAAGCGCGGCGAAAACACCCCCTTTTCATCCGGGTCCGGATAGAATACAGTTTTGTGAAGGTTCGGTGTCATAAACATATCCGAACCGTCACAAAAGCCGCCGGGTTTGGGCGGCGAAGCTGATGGACCCGGGAGGCCGCCATGAAGATTTTTTCGACCCTCGCTGTTTCCGCCACCCTGGCTTTCGCGGTGGCCGCGCCCGCATTGTCGCAGGAGTCCTCCACGAACGAATTCTACTTCGTGGTCGACCGGACCGACATTTCCGGGGAGCGCAGCGCGCAGGAAATCTACGCAGAACTGGTCGCGACGGCTGATGCCTATTGCGCGCAGTTCGGAGAGGCCCGCCAGGACTGTACCGAGCAGATGGTGGAAATGGCGATCGGCGAGATCGAGGATGCTGACCTTGCCGCCGTCCATGCCCGCGTCACGGCGCAACCGGATGGCGTGATGACGGCGGCCGTCTCCGGCCACTGAGCCCGCCCCCGCAGGCCCTTCAAGGCGCCGCCCCGGCTTCCGCCGGAGGCGGCGTTTTGCTGTCTGCGACCGGCTTCCAGTCCTGTGTCTGGAAACGGGCGATCCGGGTCACGATGAGGGATACGAGTCCGATCGCGACGAAGCCGAGGATCGAACCGGCGACCCCGATCGACTCCGCCCAGACGAACATCGACATCGAATCATAATCCGCCTGCATGTAGAGGCGTGTGGATATCGTGCCGGCGAAACCCGAGACCAGCCATGCCGTCCACCATGGCCCCAGCAGACGTTCGGTTTTCGGTCCGGCGGGGTCGTCCGCGAATGTGAGCGCGGTACAGACCGAAATCGCCTGATAGGGTTTGAACAGACTCATGAACGGGATGAAGTAGTAGCCGACCGCCCAACCCGGTCCGGGCTTCTGCTCGTCCCCGAACCGGTCGCGCGAATTGGCGACAACCCGGTAGGTACAGACCAGTAAGACGACGAGCCAGATGATGTAGATCCCGAGAGCGGCAAGCGTTCCGAGATTGAGCCCGTCGTAGAGCGATGCCAGGTCGTAGGACACGGTCTCCGCATGAGACCACACATAGGCGCCGAGCGCCGCAACCAGCGTCGAATAGATTTGCCCGGCCAGGGCGAGAAGTGTCGTGATGCTCAGCAGGCGGAGCGGTACGGATCTGATTTTCATGGCTGGTCCCCTTGAGCGCACACGCGCAACCCCTACGCCCCTTTCATAGCGAAGAGGCGGCAGGAGACCAGAGTGAAGTGTCCAGTCAGGTCAGAAGCGGCGGCCGATCGCGATCCCGGCAAAGACCGGCGTATCGCTGCCTCGCACGGTGACGATCGGGCTGTCGGCATAGTCGCCCTGCAGGCGGGACGCGCCAAGCACGCCGGTGACGGACCAGTTTTCGGAGACCTGCTGGTCGAGGAAGAGGGTCACGCCGATATCCTGGATGCCGCCCTCGGCGGTGTGGACCGGCAGGCCGCTGGCGGCGAATCCAACCGCGTCGACGGAGAACAGGCGGTCGGCATAGGAATCCGGCGTGCCGCTGACCGAGAGATTGGCAATGAACAGGGTCGTCGGGGACAGGGGAGCGGTCCAGGCCGCCGATGCGGACCAGAACAGTCCGTCATATTCACCGGTCACATCAGCCCCGGCGCGGGCGCTGAGATAGACGCGATCGAAGTCACTGGTCAGGCCCCGGGCGGCGAGCACCCGCACGAAACCACCCAGAACGGCGCCGCCATCGGCTTCGGGCAGCAGGCGGACCACCGGGTCGTCGATATCGCTGTCGCGGCCGCCATACCAGCGGGCATAGGCACCGGCCTCGACCCGGCCGGTATCGAGAAAGGCCGCGGACAGGCCGGGACCTTCGACCTGAAGCACAACCTCGCCAAGACGGACGCGGCCGGCACCGAAGGGCAGGATGCGATACTCGTCGGAGCCGGGGTGATCGGGTGCGGTTGCGACCCCGAGGGCAACAAAGTCCGGCGCACCTCCCTCCTGCGCGGAAGCGGACGCGGACAGGATGATGATTGCTGCGGAGGCGGCGAAAGCAGACTTCAACATGAGACCCTCTCTTGAAGCGGTATGACCCGTCTTACGCTTTGAATCCGGATTCGGATCCATGTCCGGGCTTGAAAACGGGAAATTTACTCCCGTGTGGCAGAGTTCGGGGCATGACGATACGCCAGTTGCTTCCCGCCGCCCTCGCGCTGATCCTTGCCGAAGCGGCGCCCGCATTCGCTTCGCCGCCGCCGTCGGACGGGGACGGGCACGGTGCGGCGCCGCAGCAGGCCCAACGCGGGCGTTCGATCACCTCGTCTCCGGATTTCGTTCCCCTGGCCCCCCTGACGGCCACGCTGCAGGCGGATTACCGCCTGCGGGGCATTCTGCAGATCGAGGCCGGGCTGGAGATCCCCGACCGCCGGCTTCGCGCCCGGGCCGAAGAGATGATGCCGCGGCTGCGCAATGCCTATGTCACACAATTGTCGATCTATGCGGGTGCCAATTACCGCTATGGCGAGATGCCGGACGCCGACCGGATCTCGGCGATGCTGCAGCAGGCCACCGATGACATTCTCGGTCAGGAAGGGGCGCAGATCCTGCTCGGCATGGTCGTGATCCACGAACGCTAGGCGGCAGCCGCCCGGCTATTTCGACGACAGGCGGCGGCACAAATCGTCGAGCTGTTCCAGCGTCGAATAGGAGATCCGGATTTCGCCGGCCTCCTTCTTCGGCCCCTTGCCATGACGAATGTCGATGCCGAGCCCAAGCCGCCCCGCGAGGTCGGCTTCCAGCGCCTGGGTGTCGACATCCTTTCCCGGATCGGTCGCCCGGCCCTTGCGCTCGGGAGCCTTGCCGGACGCGGCATCGCGGGCGAGCTGTTCGGCGGCGCGGACGCTCAGACCCTTTTCGACGATCAGATCGGCAAGACCGGCGGCATCCGGCGCAGAGGCGATGGCCCGGGCATGCCCGGACGACAGTCGTCCGGTTTCGAGATGGTCGAGGACGCTTTCCGGGAGCGCGAGCAGGCGCAACGCATTGGCGACATGACTGCGGCTTTTCGAAACCGCGCGGGCGATCTCTTCCTGGGTATGGCCGAAACGTTCGGTCAGCTGTCTGAAGGCGCGGGCCTCTTCGACCGGGTTCAGATCGGCGCGCTGGACATTCTCGACAATGGCGATCTCGATCGCCTCGCGGTCGGACAGGTCGCGCACGATGACGGGGATGTCGTGAATCCGGGCCCGCTGGGCGGCGCGCCAGCGGCGTTCACCGGCGACGATCTCATACCCCTGACCGTCAGGGGCGGGCCGGACCAGCAAAGGCTGCAGCACACCCTTTTCGGCGATGGATTCGGTCAGCGAGGCGAGATCGGCCTCTTCAAAACGCCGCCGCGGCTGGTCGGGATTGGCGCGGATCTGGTCGATCGGCACTGTCCGCACGCCCGGACCGTCGCTCGACGTGCCGGAAGCGGTCTCGGTTTCGCTCAACAGGGCGGACAGGCCGCGGCCCAGCCCGCGCGTGCGTTCGACGCTCATGCCAATTCCTTATTTCTTTCAGAGGCTTGACCGCGTTCCTGGCGCAGGACTTCCTTGGCCAGTGCGATATAGGCCTGGCTGCCGGCGCAATTGAGGTCGTAGAGCAGGACCGGCTTGCCGAAGGATGGTGCCTCGCTGACCCGGACATTGCGCGGGATCACGGTGGTATACACCTTGTCGCCGAAATGCTCGCGGACATCACTCGCGACCTGGTCGGAGAGATTGTTCCGGCGGTCATACATGGTCAGCACCACGCCCTGCAGGGTGAGGCCGGTATTGAGATTGGTGCGGACCAGATCGATCGTGCGCATCAGCTGGCTCAGGCCTTCGAGCGCGAAGAATTCGCATTGCAGCGGGACCAGAACCGAATCGGACGCGGTCAGGGCATTGACCGTGAGCAGGTTCAGCGAGGGCGGGCAGTCGATCAGGATGTAGTCGAAGCGCTCGCCTTGATCGGCCAGCCGGTCGCGGAACCGCTCGATGGCATGGCGCAGCCGGTAGGAGCGGCGCGGCGCGTTGGCGAGTTCGAGCTCCGCGCCCGACAGATCGGGATCGGAGGGGGCAAGGCTGAGGCCGGGAATCGTGGTCGCCGTCAGCGCCTCGCTCAGAGGCCGTTCTCCGACGAGAACGTCATAGGTCGTCGACACGCGCTGCGCCGGCGGCACGCCCAGTCCTGTGGACGCGTTGCCCTGAGGGTCGAGGTCGAGCAGCACGACCTTCTGTCCGATCGCGGCGAGGGCGGTGCCGAGATTGATCGCGGTCGTGGTCTTGCCGACGCCGCCCTTCTGGTTGGCGACGGCGATGACTTTCGGAGAGGACGTCCGCATCGTTTCAGGCATGGGCCAACTCCGTGATCTCGAGGATCGTACCGCCACCCCCGGTCAGGCTGTCGTGCAACCGGGATTTGAACCGCCACGCCTTGCGCGCCTCGGCGATTTCATCCTGATGCTTCGCCCCCTTCAGGAACAGTCCCTTTCCGCCCTTTTTCAACAGCGGATGCGCGTATGCGAGAAGTTTCGGCAGCGCCGCCATCGCCCGGGCGGTCACGACATCGAAGCCGGGGCCGGGATCGAGGCTTTCCGCCCGCACCGGCGCGACCCGCGCCGGTGCGCCGGTGGCCTTGACCACTTCGGTCAGAAAGGCGGCCTTCTTGCCGATCGATTCGACCAGGACGACTTCGCCGCCACTCCCCTCCTGCATGGCGAAGGCGACGGCGAGGCCGGGAAAGCCCGCGCCCGATCCGAGATCCGCCCAGCGCCCCGTGGCGGGAAGAATCTGTGTCACCTGCCAGGAGTCGAGCGCGTGACGATGCCAGAAGTCGTTCAGCGTCGCGCGGCCCACCAGATTGGTGTGGCGGCTCCAGTCGGCCAGGAGTTGGCGCCAGGTCTCGTAACGCTCCAGTGTTTCACGTGAAACACCCGTCCGTGCGGCGAAGGCCTCGCGCGTCAGCATGCGCTCAGCCAGCCTTGCGCCGGGCGGACTTGATGTGGGCGAGCAAGGCCGTAAGCGCGCCTGGCGTGACCCCCTCGATGCGGCTGGCCGCCCCCAGGGTCGGCGGACGCGCCGCGACCAGTTTCTCGCGCACCTCGTTGGACAGGCCTCCGATGGCACCATAGTCGAGATCGGGCGGCAGGCGGATGCCCTCGTCCCGACGGAAGGCGAGAATGTCGGCCTCCTGCCGGTCAAGATAGCTGGCGTAGAGCGCCTCGATGGCAATCTGCTCACTGACATCCGGAGTCACGGAGGAGAGCTCCCCGGGCCACACACGCTCGATGTCGGCCCACTCGATCCCGGGATAGGAGAGAAGATCCAGCATCGACCGGCGCCGCCCATCGGCATTGACCCTGATCCCGCTCTTCTGCGCCTCCGGAGGAGTCAGGGTGAGTCGGGACGCCAGATCACGTACAGAGTCCAGAAGAGTCATCTTCCGCGCGAACACAGCAGATCGTACCGAACCGCAGGCTCCCAGCGACATGGCGAGAGGAGTCAGCCGCTGATCCGCATTATCCGCGCGCAGGGTGAGGCGGTATTCAGCGCGGCTGGTGAACATGCGATAGGGCTCACTGACACCTCGAGTCACGAGGTCGTCGATGAGGACGCCGATATAGCCTTCGGACCGGCTGACGGTGACCGGATCGGTGCGCCCACCGGCGCGCTGCGCCGCATTGAGGCCCGCCATCAGACCCTGCGCCGCGGCTTCCTCATATCCGGTTGTGCCGTTGATCTGCCCGGCGAGCCAGAGGCCCGGAACGGCCCGGACTTCCAGGCCCGGCGTCAATTCCCGCGGATCGACATAGTCGTATTCGATCGCATAGCCGTAACGCACCACCTCGACGTTTTCGAGCCCGGCCAGGGTGCGCAAAAAGGCGTCCTGGACCTCGGCGGGCAGGGAGGTGGAAATGCCGTTGGGATAGACGACGGGATCATCGAGCCCTTCGGGCTCCAGGAAGACCTGGTGAGAGTCCTTGTCCGCGAAACGATGGATCTTGTCCTCGATCGACGGGCAGTAACGCGGCCCGCGGCCGGATATCGCACCGCCATAGACAGCCGAACGATGGATGTTGTCCGCGATGATGGCGTGGGTCCGCGCATTGGTATGGGTGATGCCGCAGGCGATCTGCGGCACGGTGATCGTTTCCGTCAGGAAGGAGAAGGGGTAGGGCGTTTCGTCCGCGGGCTGCATGTCGAGCCCCGACCAGTCGATCGTGCGGCCGTCGAGGCGGGCCGGCGTGCCGGTCTTGAGCCGGCCCATTCTCAGCCCGGCGGCGTACAGCCGGTCCGACAGGCCGATCGCCGGGGCTTCACCGACGCGGCCAGCCGGGATGCGCTCCTCGCCGCGGTGAATCATGCCCTTGAGGAAGGTGCCGGTCGTCAGCACGACGGCACCGCAGCGCCATTCGCGCCCGTCGCCGGACAACACTCCGGCGACGCGGCCGCTGGCATCGAGAACCAGGTCCTCGATGGCGGCTTCCTCGATCGTCAGATTTTGCGTTGCCGCGAGCTCCGCCTGCATCGCCTGACGATAGAGCTTGCGGTCGCTTTGGGTCCGCGGTCCGCGTACGGCCGGGCCCTTGGAGCGGTTGAGCAGGCGGAACTGGATCCCCGACGTGTCGGCGATCCGGCCCATGATGCCGTCCATGGCGTCGATCTCGCGCACGAGGTGGCCCTTGCCCAGCCCGCCGATCGCGGGGTTGCAGGACATCTCGCCAATCGTCGCCGCCTTGTGGGTCAGGAGCAGGGTGCGGGCACCGGCGCGCGCCGACGCCGCCGCGGCCTCACAGCCGGCGTGTCCGCCTCCGATCACGATGACATCCCACTGCGTCATGGTTTGGGCCTCGGCCGCTCCGGGAATGGCATCAACCGGGCGGGAGGCGCTGCATAAGGGTTTCGCGCGCGCGAGTCGAGGCCCGTGCCGCGTGATGTTTCACGTGAAACATCACTTGCCGATGCAGAACTGGCTGAATACCAGGTCGAGCACATCCTCGACATCGATCCGTCCGGTCAGGCTCTCCATCGCCCTGACGGCGAGGCGGACATCCTCACCAGCCAGCTCCGGAGCCCGCGTCAGCATGTGCCGGCCGCGCGCCAGTGCGTCACGCCCCTCGGTCACGGCGCGCCGGTGCCGGACACGGGACAGGGCGGGCGTCTCCCGCGCCGAAAGCCGGGTGCGGACCTCGGCCTCGATCCAGGCTTCCACTGCCTCCAGGCCATCTCCGGTCCTTGCGGACATGGCGAGGACCGGGCAGGGGAATTCGCGGTCTCGGGGTGCCGCCAGGTCGATCTTGTTCAACAGGGCGAGGTCGCCTTCGCGCAATGGAAGGCGACATTCCTGATTCCTGCTGACATCGCCGGCATCGATAACCCCGATGCGGATATCGGCCTCCTCGGCGCGGGCCAGCGCCCTCCTGATTCCTTCTGACTCGATGGTCTCGGCCGTTTCGCGCAAACCCGCCGTGTCAGCGAGAGTCACGGGAAAGCCCGCCACGACCAGGCGCACTTCGACGATATCCCGCGTGGTGCCGGGAATGTCGGTCACGATGGCCGCCTCGCGCCGGGCGAGCCGGTTGAGCAGCGACGACTTGCCCGCATTGGGGGCGCCGATGATGGCGATCGACAGGCCTTCGCGAACGCGTTCGCCGCGGCGCGCATCATCGAGGTGGGCGTCCATCTCCGAAATCAGCGCCTCGATCGGCAGTCCGGCCGTCGCGGCGAGCGCGTCCGGCACGTCCGACTCATCGGGGAAGTCGATCTCGCCCTCGATCGCGGCGAGAATGGCGATCAGGCGTTCACGCCAGTTCTCATAGAGGTCCTTCAGGGCGCCGGACATCTGGGCAAGGGCCTGGAGGCGCTGGCCCTCCGTCTCGGCATCGATCAGGTCGGCCAGGCCCTCGGCCTCGGTCAGATCCATCTTGCCGTGCTCGAAAGCACGGCGGGTGAATTCGCCTGGTTCGGCCGGACGGCCGCCCAGCGCGGTGAAGGCCGCGATCATTGCCTCGATGATGGCCGGGCCGCCATGGACGTGGAATTCGGCCACATCCTCGCCGGTGAAGCTGTCCGGCCCGGGAAACCACAGGACCAGGGCGCGGTCGATTGCATGGCCGGCATGGCGCAGCGTGCGCAACGCGGCGGCGCGCGGCGCGGGACGCGCACCGGCCAGCGCGTCGAGCGTTGGCCCGGCGTCCGGGCCGCTGACACGCAACACGGCCACGCCAGAGCGTCCCGGCGGGGTTGAAAGGGCGAAAACCGTTTCTGTCACAATAGCTTAATGGGTCAGGACTTGCCCGTACCCCCGCTGCCGCCCGACGCCTGGCGCATCAGGGCCATGAACTGGTCCTGCATCTGACCGCCATAGCTCATCCAGCTTTTCATCAGCGCTTCGGGCTCGAGCGCCGACATGTTCTCGCCCATGCGCTTCGACATTTCCGCAACGAGCTGGTCGTTGAGCGGCGTGACGTCCGGCAGGCCGAAGAAGGCGCGGGCCTCCACCGGCGTGCATTCGATATCGATCTTGACCTGCATGCTTGCCTTCCCTGAACCTCGCCCGACCTTAGGACGGGGCGACGCGGGTGAACAGAGGAGCCAGAGTATGGGCCACATGATCGAAATCGAAACTCCCGACGGTGCATTCGGCACCTACCGGGCCGAGCCGATGCATGAAGACCGGCGGCCGGCTGTCATCGTGCTGCAGGAAATCTTCGGGGTGAATGCGGTGATGCGCGGGGTGTGCGACGATCTCGCGGCAAAGGGATTTCTCGCTGTCTGCCCCGACCTGTTCTGGCGACTCGAACCCGGCGTCGACCTGACCGACAGGTCGGAGGCCGAGTGGCAGAACGCGTTCGACCTGATGAACCGGTTCGACCCCGATACCGGCGTGATCGACATTCAGCGGACGATCGACCATGTGCGCGGTGACACGCGCTGCAACGGCCATGTCGGGGCGGTCGGCTATTGTCTCGGGGGCCTGCTCGCCTTCCTGACCGCCTGCCGGACCGATGCCGAAGCGAGCGTGGGCTATTACGGCGTGAACATTGCGAGTTTCGCCGGCGAGGCGAAGACGATCCGCGGTCAGCTGATGCTGCACATTGCCGGCAAGGACCAGTATGTTGACGCCGCAGCGCAGGCGAAGGTGCACAGCGCGCTCGACCCCCTGCCGAATGTGACGCTGCACGATTATCCCGAGCGCGACCATGCTTTCGCCCGGATCGGCGGCGAGCATTATGACGAGGCCGATGCCTCGACCGCCAATGCCCGGACGCTGCATTTCCTGTCCGCCAACCTTCAGGCCTGACCCGATGACACATTTCGCCCGACCGGCCGCGATCACCCTGTGCCTGCTTCTCGCGGCTTGCGGCGGGGACGGCAGCGGGGACGGCACGCAACCGGCCGCCGGTGCATCTGCCGGCGCGCCGGCGCGCAACCAGACCGAAGTCGCCCGCCTGCTCGATTGCGCGCGGGTCGAAGGCGTGACCCTGATTTCCGCGCATCGCGGCGGGCCGGGGCCGGGCCGGCCGGAAAACTCGCTCGCGGCGATCCGCCATGCCGCCCAGGCCGGGGCCGCCTTTGCCGAGATCGACCTCGCCCGGACCGCCGAAGGAGCAATCGTGCTGATGCATGACGACACGCTCGAACGGACGACGACGGGGACCGGGACAGTGGCAGACACCTATCTCGGCGATCTTCGGCGTTACCGCCTCGTCGATCCGGACGGCAACGAGACCGGCGAGATCGTCCCGACGCTCGACGAGGCGTTCGCACTGGCGCTCGAGGCCGGAATTTTCCTGCAACTCGACCTCAAGGATGTCGCGCCGGAAGACGCGGCCCGCATCGCCAGCGATGTCGGCCAGGCCGGACGAAGCCTGATCATTGCCTATACGGTCGAGGATGGCCGCGCGGCTCGAAACGCCGTCGCCGGGATCGGCCTGTCGCTCGGGGTCGAGGATCCGGCGACACTCGAAGCCACGGGGATCGGCACGGACGGATTATTCGCCTGGCTGGGCGGGGGCGTACCGTCTGCGGCCCTCGATGACCGCTTCGCGGATATCGGTGTGGAAACCGGCGCGCACGCCTTCCGCGAGGAAGAAACGGGGCAGACCGACTATGCCGCCTGGCGCGCCGCCGGCGTCGAAGTGCTGGCGGTCGATGATGTCATCGCGGCTACCGGAGCACTCGGCGCGGTCCGGACGCATTGCCCGGAAATCTTCGAATGATCGGCGCGGCGCTCTTCCTCGCGGTGACGCCGCTGCCCGATGTGGGCGAATTGCTCGATTGCGCCCGGGACAACCGGGTGACGCTGGTGGCGTCTGCCGATCCGGTCGAGGGGGCCGCGTTCAAATCCGTCCGGTTTCTGGATGCCTACGGCTTTCTCGCCGAACTCGTCGCTGCGCAATCCGGCGACTATCTGCTGATCGTCTGGCCCGACGGCAGCGATCTCTCCGCCCTCGCCCGGCAGGTGGACTCGACCGGGATGGCCCGCCGTGTCCTGATCGCGGCCGCGAGTGAAGCCGAGGCCATGACCGTCCGGGAAACGGCACCCGAGGCCGGCCTCCTGATGACCGCAATCACCGATCATTACGAGGTGTTGTCGAGCGAGCTGAACCAGAACGCCATGGCCGCCTGGTTCGAGTACTTCCCCGACGCGCACATGGAATATTTCCTCGGCGGTCAGTGGATCGAGACGGTCATTCCGGACTTTCCGTTCGCGGAGACGATGTCGGCAGAAGATTTCGCGCTCGTCCGCCAGCAGCATATCGAGATCCTGATCACCGATCAGCCGGAAGCGGCGGTCGCTGTTCTGGGCCGGGCCGGAGATCATTGTCCGGCGGGGGGCGAATGAACCTTTCTTTCCCTTCTCCCTTTTTGAAGGGGAGAAGGTGCCCGAAGGGCGGATGAGGGGTTCTGCTGCGTGATTTGACGAAGAGTCCGCCCCCTCACCCGGCGCTTCGCGCCACCCCATCTCGCCGCGAAAGGCTCCACTGGAGCCTTTCGTCCTTCGGCTCGAAACCCCCAAATGGGGGCGAGGGGAAGTCTCCCGCTGCTCTGACCCGGTTTCGGATTCCCGCTTACGCGGGAACCCCATGCTGGTGGATTGAAGGCAGGAGCTAGTCCGCGCTCGCCTTCTTCCAGGCCTCGCGTTCGGTGGCGCGGGCGAAATAGGCCTTCACCGTGTCCGGCGCGGTGTCGAATTCCTTGATGAGCTTCAACAAAAGCAGCATGTAGACGACCGAGATGTCGGCGGCGGTGAAGCGCCCGGCGGCGAGCCAATCGCGATCCATCAGTCCGTATTCATCAATATATTTCAATAGTTTGGCGACTTCATGCCTGGCCCATTTCGCCAGCGCCGGATTGCGCTGGTCTTCCGGCAGCAGGAAGGTATGCGCGAGCAGGAGCGAGACCGGCATCGTCATGCCGCCCTCGCCGAAATGCAGAAATTGCAGATAGCGGCCGTAATCGGCTTCGTCCGGCTTCACCTCGATATCGGTCGGGCCATAGCGGCCGATCAGATACTGGATGATGGCGTTGGACTCGCTGATCGCGACGCCGTCGTCGGTCAGGGCCGGGAGTTTCTGGAGCGGATTGATCCGGGTGAATTCCTCGCCGCCGGGCGGGCGCTTCGTAAAATCGACGCGTTCGAGCCGGTAGGGCAAGCCCATCTCCTCCAACGCCCAGCGGACGCGGACCGAACGGGTGCGGGGGGCATGGTAGAGGACGAGATCGGACATGGCGCGCTCCGGCAAAAGAAAAGGCCGTCCGGACGCTAGCGTGTCCGGACGGCCTGATCGAGTGCCGAAATCGAATATCCCGATTACGTATTCATCGAGTCGAAGAAATCCGAATTCGTCTTGGTCTCGCGCAGCTTGCCGAGCAGGAATTCGATCGCGTCCTGGGCACCCATCGGGTTGAGGATGCGCCTGAGGACATAGGTCTTCTGCAGGTCGACCTTGTCGACAAGCAGCTCTTCCTTCCGGGTGCCGGACTTGATGATGTCGATGGCCGGGAAGACGCGCTTGTCGGCGACCTTGCGGTCGAGGATGAGCTCGGAATTGCCCGTGCCCTTGAACTCTTCGAAGATCACTTCGTCCATGCGCGAACCGGTATCGATCAGCGCGGTCGCGACGATGGTCAGCGAGCCGCCATTCTCGATATTCCGCGCCGCGCCGAAGAAGCGCTTCGGGCGTTGCAGGGCGTTGGCGTCGACACCGCCGGTCAGCACCTTGCCCGAGGACGGGACAACGGTGTTGTAGGCACGGCCGAGGCGGGTGATGGAGTCCAGAAGGATGACGACATCGCGGCCGTGTTCGACCAGGCGCTTGGCCTTCTCGATCACCATTTCCGCGACCTGGACGTGGCGCGTCGCCGGTTCGTCGAAGGTCGAGGAGATGACCTCACCCCTCACGGAGCGCTGCATGTCGGTCACTTCTTCGGGGCGCTCGTCGATCAGCAGCACGATCAGATAGCAATCCGGGTGGTTGGTCTCGATCGCGTGGGCGATGTTCTGCAACAGGACGGTCTTGCCGGTCCGCGGCGGGGCGACGATCAGCCCGCGCTGGCCCTTGCCGAGCGGAGCGACAATGTCGATCACGCGGCCGGAACGATCCTTCACCGTCGGATCGGGCAGCTCCATGTTGAAGCGCTGTTCCGGGTAGAGCGGCGTCAGATTGTCGAAATGGACCTTGTGACGCGCCTGTTCGGGATCGGTGAAGTTGATCGAGGAGATCTTGAGGAGCGCGAAATAGCGCTCGCCATCGCGGGGCGAACGGATCTCGCCCTCGACCGTGTCGCCGGTCCTGAGACCGAATTTCTTGATCTGGGCGGGGGAGACGTAGATGTCGTCCGGTCCGGCGAGATAGTTGGCTTCCGGCGAGCGCAGGAAGCCGAAACCGTCCTGCAGCACTTCCAGCGTGCCGCCGCCGTGGATTTCCACCTCGTGCTCGGCGAGCGCCTTGAGGATGGCAAACATCATCCCCTGCTTGCGCATGGTGGAGGCGTTCTCGATCTCGAGGGATTCGGCGAGGGAGAGCAGCTCGGTCGGCTTTTTCTCCTTCAGCTCCTGCAGCGTCATGCGCTGGACGCCCTTGAGGGATTCCGGGAGTTCGATCGGGGTATCGTCTTCGTAGTCGTCGGACATGGGAGGTCTTCGTCTGGGAAGGTGAACGGGGAGGCGGCGGCAGACACCGCGGGCAGGGCGTCACGACAGCGGCCGCGAACGGGCCGGTACGGTCGGGACGAAGCTTCGGTCTTATCGGGACAACGCGCCAGATCCTCTGGCGTTTCGTCCGGGAAGAAGGGAAACCTGCGCGGTGGACACCGCCGGTGTTACCGCGACGAGTCGCACGAGATGCCCGGCCCGTCAAGCGATACACTGCCGCACGCGCGTCAGAAGGGTTTCACCACCGCCAGGACGACGATCACGATCACGGCAAGGGCCGGGATCTCGTTCATGATGCGCCAGAATTTCTCGGTGCGGGGGCGTTCGCCCTTCGCGAACTTCTTCTGTGCGCCGGCATAGAAGCCGTGGACGCCCGACAGCGCGAGGACGAGGAGGAGTTTCACGTGAAACCAGCCTGACGTCCAAAGCGCGGTGTTGGCAGCAATCATCAGCGCGGCCAGAAGCCAGACCGCGACCATCGCCGGATTGATGATGATCTTCAGAAGGTTGTGCTCCTGAATGAGAAGCGCTGATTCAAGCTCGCCGCCCGGCTGGGCCTGGTGGTGATAGACGAAGAGGCGCGGTAGGTAGAGCATGCCCGCCATCCAGAAGATCACCGCGATGATGTGAAGCGCCTTCACGACCGAATAGACGGTCGATCCGGGCAGCATGAAATCGAGCATCAGGTAATCTCCGCGCGGCAGGGGCATTGGCCGAATCCGGCCGGGCAGAGGCGCTGACCGCCCGGGGGTTTCAACCCGGTGTCGCCTTGCAGCGCGGTTTTGACAAGTCCGGCGAGGCCGGACACGAAGTCCGGCGCAGTGCCCGCGGCCGGCACGCGGGTATAGCCCGCCGCGCCATGGCGATGGGCCAGTTCGGCATATTCGATGTCGAGCTCGACCAGGGTCTCGATATGTTCGGAGACGAAGGCGACCGGCGCGAGAAGGATGTGTTTTCCTTCACTGGCCGCAGCCTCGATCGTTTCGTCGGTCGACGGGGTGATCCATTTCAGCGGGCCGACGCGCGACTGGTAGCAGACCTGCCAGTCGGCGAACTCGGGCAGGCGGGCGGCAATGGCGGCGCAGCTGCGCTCCACCTGCCACTGATAGGGGTCGCCGTCCTTCACGATCTTTTCCGGCAGGCCATGGGCGGAAAAAAGCAGACGGACATTTTCGGGCTTGCCGGCCTTTTCCCAGCTTTCGCGGATCAGCTTCGCATAGGCCGCGATGAAGCCCGTCTCCTCGGGATAGCAGCAAATCGTGCGGGCCGGACCGCCCCCAGCCTTCGTCCACGCGGTGAGAGACGATCCCGTCGTCGTGGTCGAGAATTGCGGATAGAGCGGCAAAAGCACCGTCTCGCCCGGTGCAAAGGCCTTCACCGCCGCGACGGCTTCCTCCACGAAGGGATGCCAGTAGCGCATGGCGATGAAACAGCGAATCTCGTCGCCGGGAAGGGCGGCTTTCAGGGCTGATGTCAGCGCATCGCTCTGCTTCCGGGTTTCCGGGTAAAGCGGCGAGCCTCCGCCCATCAGCGCGTAATTCGCCCGGGCCGATTTCGCCCGTGTTGTGGAGATGAACCAGGCCAGCGCTTCGCGGATCGGTCCCGGCGCGCCGATGATGGCCGGATCCCGGAAGAGATTGCGCAGGAAGGGTTTTACATCCTCCTGTCCGTCCGGCCCGCCGAGATTGAACAGGACGATGGCAATGCGCCGGCCCATCTTGTGCTCCCTACTGCCTGATGGCCGCCATCAGGCGTTCGACATGGGCGACCGGCACTTCGGGCGTGATGCCGTGACCGAGATTGAAGATGTGCGGCCGCGATTGCCATGCCGAGATAATCCGCCTCGTCTCATTGTCCAGCGCGGGGCCTCCGGCCAGCAATGTCGCGGGATCAAGCTGGCCCTGGACCGCCATGCCGGCGGGCAGGACCGCATCGGCCCAGGCCGGATCGACGCCCTGGTCGAGCGCGACGGCGGTGACGCCGGTTTCGCGGGCATAACGCGGCAACATGGAGCCGCAGCTGCGGGCAAAACCGATGACCGGAACGGTCACGCCTTCGGCCCGCAACCCGTCGATGATCGCCCGGGTCGGACGCAGCACGGCACGTTCGAACAGCGGGGTGCTCATCCCCTCGGCCCAGGAATCGAAGAGCTTGAGGACTTCCGCGCCGGACTGCGCCTGCATGACGAGGTAGCGCACGGTCGCTTCGACCAGACGGTCCATCAGCGCGTCGAAGCGTTCCGGATGGGTCCAGGCCAGCGCGCGCGCCTTCATCCGGTCCTTCGATCCGCCACCCTCGATCATGTAGGTCGCGACCGTCCAGGGCGATCCGGCAAAGCCGATCAGCGTGGTTTCGGCCGGAAGCTGGCGCGACAGACGCGACACGGTCTCGCCGACCGGTCCGAGAATGCCTTCGACATCGCCGACCGTCATCGCGTCGATCTCTTCGGGGCGAAGCGGATCGAGTTGCGGACCTTCGCCGGCGACAAAGCGGACATCGCGGCCCAGCGCCATCGGCACGAGCAGGATGTCGGCAAACAGGATGGCGGCATCGAAGCCGAAACGGCGGATCGGTTGCAGCGTCACCTCGACGGCAAGATCCGGCGACAGGCAGAAATCGATGAAATTCCGCGCCCGGGACCGGACCTGACGGTATTCGTCGAGATAGCGGCCGGCCTGGCGCATCAGCCAGACCGGTGGCGGATCCCGGCGCTCGCCGGACAGAACCGCCAGGACGGATTTCGTGTTCATCGGATCGCTCATGCCCGTTTCCCTAGGCGTGCGGTTTTCCCCTGTCCATCGCGTGCTCCATTCTTCTTCATTCTTTCTGGATGAAAGAGAGTCGGAGTCGTTGGTCCGCCGGCAACTGGGAAAACTGCAGGTATGACCGGTTTCAACGCATGTCGGAAGTTTGCACAGGGGATAAGTCGTCGCACCCTGCCATTACCGGGGAGTGATCGATCCTGACAAATCGAGTCAGAGGCTTAGCCTGACATGCTGACACATCGAGTCAGGGCCGAAGCTGTGGACAAGCGTCGCCTGGCCGGGAAAGATCGGGAAGAATCCACAGTCTTTCCTGACTGTGGATAGTGCCGGGCGATACCACGAATTTATCCCTGCTGCGCCAGGATGGTGCCGGTGCGCCCGGAGTCTTGGGGAAGCCGCGCGGAGTTGTTAACACTTCGTCAACACTTTTGGAGGCCGCTCGGCTTCATGACCGATCCGATCGAGGCCGAACCGGCCAAACCCGTCCGCTTTCATCTACACCTCGTCTCCGACTCGACGGGCGAAACCCTGCTCGACGTGATGCGCGCCTCGATCGCGCAGTTCGATGGGGTCGAGCCCGAGGAGCATCTGTATGCCCTTGTCCGCTCGCCGCGCCAGATGGAGCGCGCGCTGAAGGAGATCGAGGCGGCGCCCGGCGTCGTCATGTTCACCCTTGTGGGAAGCGAGATGCGGCGCATGCTTGAAACCCGCTGCGCCGAGCTGGGTATTCCCGCCGTGGCGGTGCTCGACCCGATCCTGGCGACGCTGTCAGGCCATCTCGGCCTGCCGATGTCGAGCCGCGCCGGGGCGCAGCACGAGCTGGATGCGGAGTATCACCGCCGGATCGAGGCGCTGAACTACGCCATCGTCCACGATGACGGGCAGGGGCAGAATCTCGAAGGCGCGGATGTCGTCCTGTTCGGGGTCAGCCGGACATCGAAAACGCCGACCTGCATCTATCTCGCCCATCGCGGCGTGAAGGCGGCGAATATTCCGCTGGTGCCCGGCGCGCCGCTTCCCGACCGCATCCTGTCGCTGAAACGCCCGCTCGTGGTCGGCCTGACGGCGCAGCCGGAACGGATCGTCCAGATCCGGCGCAACCGTCTGCTGTCGCTCAACGAAGACCGCGATACGGAATATGTCGACGAGGATGCGGTGCGCGAGGAGATCGTCGAGGCGAAACGCCTGTTCGCTCGTCAGGGCTGGCCGGTGATCGACGTGTCGCGGCGCTCGGTCGAAGAAACCGCAGCCAAGATCATCAACCTCCTCACCGACCGGCGGGGGCAGGGATGACCGGTTTCATCCTCGCCTCGGGCAGTGCGATCCGCCGCCAGATCCTGACCGGAGCCGGCGTGCGCTTCGACACCGAATCCCCCGGTGTCGACGAGGATGCGCTGAAGGAAGAGATGATGCTGTCTCCGCCGGGAGAGGTCGCTCTGGCGCTGGCGCAGGCCAAGGCGCTGGCGGTCTCCGCGCGCCATCCGCAAGCGCTCGTGCTCGGTGCGGATCAGGTTCTGGCGATGAACGGCAAGGTGTTCGACAAGGCGAAGGATGACAGAGAGGCCCGCGAACGCCTCGTCTCCCTGCGCGGCCGGACCCACACGCTCGAGGGCGGGCTGGCCGCGGCCCGCGGCGGCAATCTGGTCTGGACGCATCGCTCCACAGCGACGCTGACCGTCCGCGACTTTTCCGATGTTTTCCTCGACTTCTACATGGAACGGGCAGGCGGCGAACTGACCGCCAGTGTCGGAGCCTATGCCTATGAAGGGCTGGGTGCCCAGATTTTCGACGCGGTCGAGGGCGACTACTACGCCATTCTCGGCCTGCCGCTCCTGCCCGTGCTCGACCTGCTCCGGCGCGAAGGCGTGGTGATGACATGACGCTGTCGGCTGCGACCCGGATTGCCGGCGTCGCCGGATCGCCGGTGACCCATTCGCTGTCACCGTTGCTGATGAATGCTTGGATCGCGGCGGCGCGAATCGATGCCCTGTATTGCGGCTTCCCGGTTGATCCGGCCCGCGCGGAGACGGCCTTCCGCGGGATCGTGCCGCTGGGCCTTGCCGGTCTCAACGTCACCGCGCCGCTGAAAGCCGCTGCGCTCAACGCGGCCGATACTGTCAATGTGACGGCGCGCAAGATCGGCGCCGCGAATGTGCTGGTCAGCGAAAACGGCTTCCTGCACGCCTACAACACCGATGCGCCCGGCTTCATCGAAGCCTGCGAGCGGCACGAGATCGACGTCCGCTCCGGCCCCGCCCTGGTGCTGGGTGCCGGAGGTGCCGCGCGGGCGATTGTTCACGGGCTCGTTTCCGCCGGGGCGCCGGAAATCCGTCTGGCAAACCGGTCGAAAGACGCGGCGCACAAGCTACGCGACGATCTCGCCCCGGGCGGCATTGTCTATGACTGGGAGCAGAGAAACCGGGCGCTGGGCGATGTCCGCCTCGTCGTCAACGCCACCACGCTGGGCATGGCAGGAAAGGGCGAGCTCGATCTCGACTGGTCGCACTGCGATGCGCGCACGGCGGCGTTCGACAGTATCTACGCCCCGTCACAGACCGGATTTCTTGCCGGGGCCAGGGCCGCGCGGCTGAAAACCGTCAATGGTCTCGCCATGCTGATCGGGCAGGCCCGGCCCGCCTTCGAACTCTTCTTCGGCCAGCGTCCACCCGACAGTGTCGATGCGGAAAGCCTGCTGACCGGCGTGCTCGAGGCCCGCCGATGAAGCTTATCGGGCTGACCGGGTCGATCGGCATGGGCAAGTCGACCACGGCGACAATGTTCGCCGAGGCGGGCGTACCGGTCTTCGATGCGGATGCTGCCGTACACACGCTCTATGCGCCGGGCGGCGATGCGGTTGCCGAGATCGAAGCCGCCTTTCCCGGGACAACAGGGCCGGAGGGTGTGGACCGGGCAAGGCTGTCCGCCGCCCTGGCGCGTGATCCGACGGGGTTCGAGAAGCTTGAAGCCATCGTTCACCCGCTGGTCGCGGCCGCGCGCGAAGCCTTCCTCGAAGAGGCGCGGGCGGACGGGCACTGGGCGGTGATCCTCGACATTCCGCTGTTGTTCGAAAGCGGTCGGGAAGACGCGTTCGACGTGCTGGTCGTAGTCAGCGCGCCCGAGGACGTGCAGCGGGAACGGGTGCTCGCGCGGCCCGGCATGACGGCGGAGAAGTTCGAGGCGATCAAGGCGCGCCAGACGCCTGATCACGAGAAGCGAGCTCGGGCCGATTTCGTCGTCGATACGTCGCAGGGCCTCGATCATGCGCGCGAGCAGGTCAGGCGCATCATTGCCGCCTTGAGGCCGGCGGCGAATGGCGGCAAGAACTAGGCCATGCGCGAAATCATTCTCGACACCGAAACCACTGGACTGGACTGCAATCTGGGTGACCGGATCACGGAAATCGGCTGCGTCGAGGTGGTCGACTGCATCCCGACCGGGCGGACCTTCCACACCTATGTGAATCCACAGCGCGACGTGCCGGAGATCGTCACCAAGATCACCGGGCTGACGGCGGAATTCCTCGCCGACAAGCCCTTGTTCGAGGACGTGGCCGAGAAATTCTGCGCCTTTGTCGGGGATGCGGTGATCGTGGCGCACAATGCGCCCTTCGACGCCGGCTTCGTGAACATGGAACTGACCCGCCTCGGCCGGGACACCTATCCGAACCAGAGGTTCAAGGACACGGTGCGCATCGCGCGGGAGAAATTCCCCGGTGCCCACGCCTCGCTCGACGCGCTGTGCAAACGGTTCAACATCTCGCTGGAGACACGCGACAAGCACGGCGCGCTGGTCGATGCGCTCCTGCTCGCCGAAGTCTATCTGGAGCTGAATGGCGGACGGACCCGCGCCCTCGATCTCGCCGGCGATGGCGGCAATGCCGGGGCGAAAGTCGCCTTCCCGGCAAGGCCACAACGCCCGTCACCACTGGCCTCGCGGATAAGGGAAGACGAGCGCGCCGCTCATATCGCCTTTCTCGAGACGCTGGGCGGCGAGCTGATCTGGAAGAAGCTCGGCTAGGACCGAGGCTTACGCATTGCCGGCCGGCGGATTGCCGCCGTCGCCCTGCTGGGCGGCGCGCTGGGCCATCTGCTGGCGATAGATGCCCGAGAAATCCACCGGTTCCAGCATCAGCGGCGGGAAGCCGCCATCGCGGGTCGTGTCGGCGAGGACCCGGCGGGCAAACGGGAAGAGCAGGCGCGGGCATTCGATCATCAGCACCGGATCGCGGGTGCGGTCGTCGAAATTGCGCAGTTCGAACAGGCCGGCATAGTCGAGCTCGACCAGGAAGATGCTGGCGTCATTGCGGGTCGCGGTGACGCGGAAGCGGATCGAGACTTCGTGCACGTCGTTTCCGGCACCGCGGGTCTTCACCTCGATGGCGACGTCGATCTTCGGCGGCTCGGTGGCGCGGAAGGCATCGGGCGCACCCGGATTCTCGAATGACAGGTCGCGGACATATTGAGCGACGACGCGCATTTGCGGCATCTGGGCGGCCTGCGGGTTGGCGCCGGGATTGGCACCGGGATTGGCGGGCGTGTCGGCCATGGGAAATCCCCCGGAAACGGTCTATGATGACAAGCGAAAGGAGGGCGCGCGGTAGCACGCGGCCCCAGCCGGGGCAAGCGTTGCCCTGACATGCGGGGCTGACGCCGAAGACGGCGCACCCTATATCACTGGCCAGACACCGGACCCGAGCGTTTCAAGGACAAGCATTCGACCATGGATGTTGTGACATTGCTCATCGCCGCCGGCGCGGCCCTGTTCTTCGCCATCCGCCTCTATCAGGTGCTGGGGCGGCGTACCGGGCATACGCCCGAACCGCAGCCCGCCCCGGCCAGTGACGGACCGAAAGCCGCCGATTCCGAAGCGCCGATGGCCCCGGCCTTTTCCGGCCCGGCCGGCAATGGACTGACCGCCATCGCCGAGGCCGATCCGCGGTTCGACCCGGTCGAATTCGTCGCCGGTGCGCGCGCGGCCTATACCCTCATCGTCGAGGCCTTCGCCAGGGGCGAGAAGGAAACCCTGCGCCCGCTGCTCTCGGACAAGGTCTATGCGCGTTATGCCGAGGCGATCGATGCCCGGCTCGCGAAGGACGAAGTCACCACGACCGAGATCGACCGCATCGCCGAAGCCCAGATCACCGGCGCGGACCTCGCCGGCAAGACGGCGCGGGTGAAGGTGCATTTCCAGGCGGATATCGCGACCGAAACCCGCGACAAGGACGGCCAGCTCGTCTCCGGCGACCTCGCCAACAAGATCGACGCCGACGAGATCTGGACATTCGAGCGCCCGATCGACAGCCGCGATCCGAACTGGGTTCTGGCCGGTGTCCGGACGAATTAGGGCCGCATTATCGGGTCTTGCCTTTCTGGCGGCGTGTTCACCGGACAGTCCGGCTCCGCCGCCGGATGCGCCCCCTGTCCCGGACGAACCGCCTGCCGAAACCGCCATTCATTATGCGCCGACCGGCTGGGACAATGTCTCCGGCTGGACCGGGACCGATCCGCGCCCGGCGCTGGGCGCCTTCTCCCGCTCCTGCGCGCGGCTGGCCCTCAGGCCCGACGACGCGGTGATGAATCCCCGGGTTGTAGCGACCGGATCGGCCGGCGACTGGCGTGCCGCCTGCACGATTGCAAACCATGATTTCGCCGACGCCGATGCCGCCCGCGCCGCTATTGAAGGTGTGTTCACCCCGGTGCGCGTGACGGCACCGGACGCGGAAACCGGCATGCTCACCGGCTATTATGAACCCGAAGTCGAGGTCCGCCGGCAGCGGGAGGGCGAGTTCACGCAACCGCTTCGCGCCCGGCCGGACGATCTCCTGATCGCCGATCTCGGTGCATTCGAGCCCGATCTGGCGGGGCGGCGCATCGTCGGGCGGGCCTCGGAACGAAGCTTCGTGCCCTACCGGACTCGCGGCGAGATCGAGGCGGAAGAGGCGGGCGAACCGCTGGCCTGGGGGCGGCCGATCGACGTCTTCTTCCTGCAGATCCAGGGCTCGGGCCGGGTCGTCTATCCCGACGGGGCGCAGGCGCGCGCGGCCTTCGCGGCGCATAATGGCAGGCCGTATAATTCGATCGGACGGGTGTTGATCGAGCGCGGCGAAATGGAATTGTCTGATGCCTCGAAGGACGGGATCGAAGCCTGGCTCAACGACGCCGGACCCGAAGCGGCGCGCGACTTGTTCAATCAGAATCCGCGCTATGCCTTCTTCGCGCTCGAACCGCTGACCGATCCCGAACTGGGGCCGCGCGGGGCAGAGGGCGTACCGCTGACGCCGATGGCGTCGATCGCGGCCGATCCGGCCTTCCACGCCTTCGGCACGCCGGTTTTCCTGTCGGCTGACCTGCCGGGAGAGCCGGGCTGGCAGGGCCTCGTCGTGGTTCAGGATACGGGCGGGGCGATCACCGGGCCGATGCGCGGTGACCTGTTCTACGGCTGGGGCGAGACCGCCGAGCGCCGCGCCGGATCGCAGCGCTCGCAAGGCGAATGGGTCATCCTGCTGCCGCACGATCTCGCTGCCCGCCTGACCCAGGCGTCATGAGCAAGACGGGAAAGTCCGGGCGCGATCTGAGGCCGGAGGAGCGCGCGATCTGGCGCAAGGTCGCGCGAACGGCGCGTCCGCTCAATCCCGGCCAGTCCGGCCCCACGCGTGAACATTTCGCCGGGCTTCTGGACGGCAAGGCGCGGGAGGCGGCGATCCGCGTTCCGGCGGCCAAACCGCTCGATCCGCCGAAAACTCCGCCCGCCGACCGCTCGGCGGAAAAGCGGCTGCGGCGCGGGCGGGTCGAGATCGAGGCGCGGATCGATCTTCACGGCCTGACGCAGGAGCGGGCGCGGGCGCTGCTCGGACGGTTTCTTCACTCGGCGAAGGCGCGCGGGCTGACGACGGTGCTGGTGATCACCGGCAAGGGCGTGAGCGTGCCCTGGCGCGAGCGCTCCGAGGAGGAGGCTCCGCCGGGCGTGCTCCGGCGGAAACTGCCGGAATGGCTCGCCGAGCCGGAATTGCGGCACCTGGTGTCAGGCTATGCCCCGGCCCACCGCCGCCATGGCGGGGAGGGGGCGTTCTACGTGACGATGCGATTTCCGCGGGACGGGTGAAGGCTTCGGTCTCGTCTGATGACCCTGGGGTCCCCATGAAAATGGGGACCTGAAGCTTGCACCCGGTTTCGGATTCCCGCATTCGCGGGAACCCCATGTTCAATCCGGCGGCCTAAAGAATAAACTTCGACAGATCGGCGTTCTTCGCCAGATCGCCGACCTGTTCGCGCACGTAATCGGCGTCGATCCGGATCGTCTCGCCGGTCTTGTCCGAGGCGGTGTAGCTGATCTCCTCGACGAGCTTCTCCATGATGGTCTGGAGGCGGCGGGCGCCGATATTCTCCACGCTCGCATTCACCTCTGCCGCCGCGTCGGCGATCGCCTCGATGGCGTCGTCGGAGAAGTCGAGCGTCACCTCCTCGGTCGCCATGAGGGCGGTGTATTGCCGGATCAGGCTGGCATGCGGCTCGGTCAGGATGCGGCGGAAATCGTCGCGGGTCAGGGCGCGCAGCTCGACCCGGATCGGCAGGCGGCCCTGCAATTCCGGAAGCAAGTCGGACGGTTTGGCGACGTGGAAGGCGCCGGACGCGATAAACAGGATGTGGTCGGTCTTGATCGGCCCGTGCTTGGTGGCGACCGTCGTGCCCTCGATCAACGGGAGGAGGTCGCGCTGCACGCCTTCGCGGCTGACATCGGCGCCGCGCACGTCGGAGCGGGCGGTGATCTTGTCAATCTCGTCGAGGAAGACGATGCCGTCATTCTCCGCCAGCTTGATCGCCTCGGCCGTGATCGCTGCATCGTCGATCAGCTTGTCGGCCTCTTCCGCGATCAGCGGTTCATAGGCCTGCTTGACCGTGGTGCGCACGCTTTTGGACTTCTTGCCGAATCCCTTGCCGAGCAGGTCGGAGAGGTTGAGCACGCCGGCGCCTCCGGGCATGCCTGGAATGTCGAGCGTCTGCAGCGGCGAGCCGGTGTCGGCCAGCTGGACCTCGATCTCCTTGTCATCCAGTTCGCCGGCGCGCAGCTTCCTGCGGAAACTGTCGCGCGTGCCGGCCTGGGCGTTCTGGCCGACGAGGGCGTCGAGCACGCGCTCCTCGGCTGCGGCATGGGCCTTGGCGTGGACGTCCTCGCGCTTCTGTTCGCGCACCATGGCGATCGCGACCTCGACGAGATCACGGGCGATCTGGTCGACATCGCGGCCGACATAGCCGACCTCGGTGAATTTGGTCGCCTCGACCTTGATGAAGGGCGCACCGGCGAGCTTTGCGAGGCGGCGGGAGATCTCGGTCTTGCCGACGCCGGTCGGTCCGATCATCAGGATATTCTTCGGCGTGATCTCGTCACGCAACTCCTCGTCCGCGACCCGGCGGCGGCGCCAGCGATTGCGCAGCGCGATGGCGACGGCGCGCTTGGCGTCTTTCTGGCCGATGATGTGGCGGTCGAGTTCGGAAACAATCTCGCGGGGAGAGAAATCACTCATGGAAGAAATGTATCCAACAGGCTATCGGAAGTTTGCCCGACCCATTTAGGAGGGGATAACGGGCCTGACCAGTGCCGGAGGGTGCCGCAATGACAGAGCGTCCGCGTTTCCACCTCGCCTTTCCCGTCCACGATCTCGAAGCCGCACGCGGTTTCTATGGCGGCATTCTCGGCTGTCCCGAGGGCCGCGAGGATCCCGGCCACTGGATCGATTTCGACCTCTATGGCCACCAGATCGTGGCGCATTTTGCGCCGGAAGAATGCGGCGGGGCGGTCACCAATGACGTCGATTCGAAGAAAATTCCGGTCAAGCATTTCGGCCTCATCCTCGACTGGGCCGAATGGGAGGCCCTGGCGCAAAGGCTGAAGGGTGCGAACGTGCCCTTCCTGGTCGATCCCTATGTCCGTTTTGCCGGAAAGCCGGGCGAGCAGGGCACGTTCTTCGTGATCGATCCGTCCGGCAATGCGCTGGAATTCAAGAGTTTCCGCGAGGAGCGGATGATTTTCGAGAAGACGCTCCAGGCGCACTAATCGCCCAGGCTCTCCACCACGAGATTGCCATTGGTGTAGACGCAGATATCCGCCGCGATCGCCATGGCGGCGCGGGCGATCTTTTCCGGATCGTCCTCATAGGCGTTGAGCGCGCGGGCAGCCGACAGGGCGTAATTGCCGCCGGACCCGACCGCGACGATGCCGTCTTCGGGCTCGAGCACATCACCGGCCCCGGTGATCAGGAAGGTGGTCTCCGCGTCGCCGACGATCAACATGGCGTCGAGGCGGCGCAGATAGCGGTCGGTGCGCCAGTCCTTGGCGAGCTCGACGCAGGCGCGGGCGAGCTGGCCGGAGAATTGTTCAAGCTTGGCTTCGAGGCGTTCGAACAGGGCGAAGGCATCGGCGGTGGCTCCGGCGAAGCCGGCGATGACCTTGCCGCCGGCGAGGCGGCGGACCTTGCGGGCGTTGGATTTCATCACGGTCGGGCCGACCGAGACCTGGCCGTCGCCGGCGAGCACGAAACGCCCGCCCTTGCGCACGCCGAGAATGGTGGTGCCGCGCCAGCCGGGTTTTGAGTCGTTCTCAGTCATCATGGAAATGCGCCCGTTCGTGAGTGATTGCGGACGCCAGATGTGGACCGGGGGCACGGGGCGTTCAAGGGTCTCTATTGGGTTCTCCCTCGCTCCGCTCGGTCGATCCTCGCTAAAGCTGCGGGCGGGCAGTCGCCCTTGCGAACCCTTCGGGTTCGAAACCGGTTCTCCCTCGCCTCCGCTCGGTCGATCCTCGCTAAAGCTGCGGGCGGGCAGTCGCCCCCCGCGAACCCTTCGGGTTCGGGGCAGAGCGTCCTTCTCCGGGACGTTTGACCGAGAGGTGATCAGGCCGTACGGCGCGCGCCCATGGGCTGGTTCATGAAGGCCTCGAATTCGTCGGCCGGGATCGGCCGCGAGAACAGGAAGCCTTGGGCCAGGGTCGCGCCCTCCTCGCGCAGAAGCGCGAGCTGTTCGGCGGTTTCCACGCCTTCCGCGACCGTCTTCAGCTTCAGTGCCTTGGCCATCGCCAGGATGGTCTCGACCACGATGCGGGCGTGCTTGTCCTCGGCCACGCCGCGCACGAAGCTCTGGTCGATCTTGAACACGTCGAAAGGCATGCGCGTCAGGTATGACAGCGAGGAATGCCCGGTGCCGAAATCGTCGATCGCGAAGGACACACCGCGGTCACGCAGCGGCTGGACCTGTTCGATCACCCGTTCGGGATCCTTCATCGCGATGGATTCGGTCAGTTCGATCTCGAGCAGGTGCGGGTCGAGACCGCACTGTTCGAGCGTTTCCATCACCGACAGGGCAAAGCTCTCGCGTTCGAACTGCATCGCCGAGACATTGACCGCGATCGGTACATTCATGCCCTGGCGCGCCCATTCGGCAGCCTGTTTGCAGGAGGCCTTCATCACCCAGTCGCCGATTTCGCCGATCAGGCCGCATTCCTCGGCCGCGCCGATGAAGGCGCCCGGCGACAGCAGGCCGGCGGTCGGGTGCAGCCAGCGCACAAGGGCCTCCGCGCCGCGGACCTCACCGGTCTCGATGCAGATCTTCGGCTGGTAGAAGACGACGAGCTGGTCTTCCTTGACCGCTTCACGCAGCTCGTTTTCCAGCACCAGGCGCTCGAAGGCGGACTGGTTCATGCTGGGTTCGAAGAACTGGACCGCATTGCCGCCGGAGCGCTTGGCGTGGGCCATGGCGAGGTCGGCGTGACGCAGCAGGGTTTCCGGATCCGCCCCGTCTTCCGGGAACATGGCCACGCCGACCGATGCGCCGAGGAAGACCTGGTGACCGGACACTTCGAACGGACGGCGGATCGCGCCGATGATCTGCTGGCCGATGCGTGCGGCGTCGGCCTCATTGTCGATCTGCGGCAGCATCAGGGTGAATTCGTCGCCGCCAAGACGCGCCACCAGCGAGGGCTCACCCTCGGAGCCGTTGGCGAGGTCGCAAGCGCGCGCCGTTTCGCGCAGACGCCGGGCGACCATTTCCAGAAGGCGGTCGCCCTCACCGATGCCGAGCGAGTCGTTGACGCGCTTGAACCGGTCGAGATCGAGGAAGAGGACGGCCCCGCGGGTATTGTCCTCGACTGCACGGCGCGCGACCCGCTCGACTTCCTTGCGGAAGCGTTCGCGGTTCGGCAGCTCGGTCACCATGTCGACATAAGCGAGGCGGTGAATGCGTTTCAGGTTGGCGTCGATGCGCGCCAGCATGCGGTTGAAGGCGTTGGCGAGCACTTCAAGCTCGTCACCGGTCTTCACCTCGATGCGCACGTCGAGCGATTTGGTGGAGGCCTGGCGCGCGGCTTCGGTCAGCTGTGCGATCGGGCGCATGGCGCGTCCGATGGCGATCGCCGCGATGGGCAGGACCAGTCCGAGCGCGAAGATCGACAGGAAGAAGTGACGGCGAGCCGTATCGGCGGCCGCGGCGCGCAATTCGTCGAGCGGGGAAATGATGTAGACCGCCCCGGCGAGACGCCCGGCGCTGGTGTAGACCGGCGTCGCAACGTGGACCGTATCGTCGCGGCGTTCCAGGCGCATTTCGCCCGCGCCCAGCGCCATGACGATCAACGGATCGGCGGCCAGCGAAGCATGCTGGGCGATATTCGTGTCGGTCTGGACGATCACGCGGCGGCGAATGTCGGTGATGAAGGCCTCGGACACGTCCGGGCGCTCGATCATGCGCTCGACCCGGCGGGTCATCAATTCCTCATCGAGGTCGATGATGTCGTCGGACACGTTGAGGGCGAGGATCTGGCCCAGCATGCCGGCGCGTTCGATCAGGCGCTCTTCGAGGTCCTGGCGCGCGGCATGGTTCTCCATCAGCACGAGCAGAGCGGTGGCGAAGGCCAGAAGTAGCCCTACCAGCAGGGTGAATTTCATCACCAGCGACCGCATGCAGCGCGCCACGACGTTACGGATCGGCGCCATCAGAGCGTCCTTCCTGCACGGCGGGAGGTGCGCGCTTCGCTCGCGCAAATCGCGGCGATCGCGTGTCTTTGAGAGACCGGATTCATTCGTTCCACCACCCGTAATTATCCATTCGGATGGCGGACACTCGCAGAAATGCCTTGAAACGCGGTTAAGGCGGCGATCAGGTTTCGTTAACGGGGGTCGGGAAAATTGTCCGACGCCCGTTCACTTTAGCGCAATGCCTTCATGCCGCGCCTATGGTTGACGCGACACCGCCCTAGCTCAGGCGAGCATTCTTCCGGCCGGCCAGATCGGCCAGGCTGGTTTCCGGCCGGGCGCCGAAATGGGAAATCACCTCGCCGGCCGCGATCACGCCGAGACGGCCGCAATCGGCCAGCGGCAGGTCGCGCGCCATGCCCAGGAGGAAGCCCGCTGCAAAGAGGTCGCCGGCGCCGGTCGTATCGACGACTTTCTCGACCTTGTCCGCCGGCACTTCCGCGGTTTCATCACCCCGCACGATAACCGCGCCCTTTTCCGAACGCGTCACGGCGGTAACCTTCGTTTCGGCGCGCGCGCGTGACAGCGCCTCGTTGAAATCCTCCGTTTCGAACAGGGATTTCAGCTCCGCCTCGTTCGCCATCAGGATATCGATGTGATTGCGCACCAGGTGGCGGAAGCTTGACCGGTGTCGGTCGACGCAGAATGTGTCGGACAGGGTCAGCGCCGTGCGGCGGCCGGCGGCTTCGGCCAGCTCGGCGGCGCGCACGAAGGCGCGCTTCGCATCGTCTCGGTCGAACAGATAGCCTTCCATGAAGGTGATGTTCGCGGCGGCGATCTTCTCCGCGTCGACATCGTCTTCGGAGAAGAAGACCGAGGCGCCGAGGAAGGTGCACATGGAACGCTGGGCGTCCGGCGTGACATTGATCAGGCAGCGCGCGGTGGCGGGGCCGAACTTCAGCGGCAGGGTGGCATAATCGACACCCGCGGCATTGAGGTCATGGGTGAAGATCTCGCCCAGCGCGTCGTCGGCGACCTTGCCGACATAGGCACCGTGGCCGCCGAGTGACGCCACACCGGCCAGGGTGTTGGCGGCGGATCCGCCAGACACTTCGCGGCCCGGAGCCATTTTCGAATAGAGATCGCGGGCGCGGCCCTCGTCGATCAGCGTCATGCCGCCCTTCTCGATGCCGTTGTCGGTGAGGAAGGCGTCGTCGCAGGGGGCGATGACGTCGACGATGGCATTGCCGACACCGAGAATGTCGTAGCGCAGATCAGCCATGGAATACTCCGCAGGATCAGTATGAGGGCCGCCGCCGGGGCGACCGCTTGGAAGGTTCGCGGGTGCTTTACGGGAGCGCGCCCTCGCGCGCAAGGCGAGGGCGGGCCCCCGGCCAGGGGCCATCCTGCACGCTGGTGGCTTGCGCCCCGCCGACGGGAGGGCTAATCGCCGCGGCATGATCCGAATCGCCTTTCTCACCGCAAGCTGCATGATCGAAGGTACGCCGGGCGCGCGCAGCGACGCCTGGGAGCACACGCTCGAATTCGCGGCCATCCGTCCGGCGTGCGAGGCAGCCGGAATCGAACTGGTCGAGGCGATCTGGGACGATCCCGGCTTCGATCCGGCGGCGTTCGACGCGATCGTCGTCGGAACCTGCTGGGATTACATGCAGCAGCCCGAGACCTTCCTCGCCGCGCTCGACCGGTTCGCAGCGGTACAGCCAGTGCTCAATCCCATCGAGACGATCCGCTGGAATACCGACAAGGGCTATCTCGCCGAGCTCGAGACAGGGGGCATCCCCACGATACCGACCCTGTGGGCGGACCGCGCCGATGCCGCTGCCGTGGCGCGCGCCTTCGCCGCCTTTCCCGAGAGCGACCGTCTGGTGATCAAGCCGCGCGTTGGCGGCGGAGCCTGGCGCCAGGCGCGGGTGTCGCGCGGCGAAGCCCTGCCGCCGGCTGACGAAATGCCGCCCGGCGCCTGCCTGATCCAGCCCTTCCTCGGTGCCGCCGAACGCGAGGGCGAAACCACGCTGCTGTTCTTCGACCGGGTGTTCTCGCATGCGCTGGTGAAACGCCCGAAGCCGGGCGACTATCGCACCCAGTCGATGTACGGGGCGACCGAAGCCGCCGTCGAACCCGACGGTGAAGCGCTGCAGACCGCCGCCGCGGCGCTTGACGCGGTGGAGGGCGAGCTTCTCTACGCGCGGGTCGATCTGATGCGCCGGGACGACGGGCGATACGCCGTCATGGAACTCGAACTCATCGAGCCGTATTATTATCCCGAGCAGGGGCCCGAACTCGGACGCCTCTTCGCGGCCGGGCTGAAGCGCCTGGCGGGATAATCTTTCCCGATTGCCTTGTCAGGGCCGTACGGGATTGTTAGGCCACACGCGCCCGCGCCCCTCGCGGGCTTCGAAGAAGCGAATAGTGCGGAGGCTTCCCTCGATGGATGAAGCCGGAACGCGTCCTGACCGGACCAAACTCGACGACACGGGCAAGGCTGTCTTCACCCAGATCTACGACCGGCCGGACCCGCGGGATTATTATCTCACGCTCGGGCGGCACAATTACCTGATCCCGGATGCCGCCGCGCCGGTCTTCCAGTCGGTGTATGCCGCCTATCGCCAGGTCCGGCACGCCAACCGGCTGCACATCACCGATATCGGCTGTTCCTACGGGATCAATGCGGCGCTGCACAAATACGGGCTGTCGATGTCGCAGCTGCTGGCGCGCTATGCCGCCAAGGATGCCGCCGGGATCAGCTCTGCCGCCCTTGAAGAGGACGACAAGCGCTTCTTCCGCTCGCTCGAACCGGTGGACGATCTTGTCTTCTACGGGCTCGACGTGGCGGCGAACGCCATTCGCTACGGCATTGCGACACGGGTTCTCGATGACGGGTCGGCACGAAATCTCGAAGAGGCGCCGCTGAACCCGGACGAGGCGCGTCCGCTGGGCGCGACCGACATCATCATCTCCACCGGTGCGGTGGGTTATGTCACCGAGACGACGTTCAAGCGCGTCATCGACGCCTGCGGCAAGGAAAAGCCGTGGATGGCGCTATTCGTCCTGCGCCAGTTCGACGCCGGCGATATCGCGCGGGCCCTGGAGTCCGAGGGGTATGTCTGCGAGGCGCTCGAAAGCGCGCTCTTCCCGCAGCGGCGCTTCACCGACGCGAATGAGCAACGCGAGGCGCTGGCCCGGCTCGCCGAAATCGGCCGCAAGCCCACCCCGGTCGAGGAAGCGGGATGGTATGCCGCCGATTTCGTGCTGATGCGTCCGGAAGCCGATGCGAAGAAACTGCCTCTGGCGCAGATGATGCCGGCCTCCCGCCTGCCCACGGCGAGCTATATTTAGGCCGCAATCCGGGGCAGAGTGTGCCGGGCAGACAGGAGTGACCCCGATGCGAGCCTTTCTGATCGCCGTTGCGGCTTTCGCCATCGCCAGCTGTGCGACCACGACCGACTCCGGCGGAAGCGGGGAGGTGCGCTCGATCACGATGGAGGACGAGCCCTGCTTCGGCTTCTGCCCGGTCTACCGGATCACGCTGACGCCGGGGGACGCATACGTCCTCGACGGGCAGCGGCACACGGCCACGCAGGGGATCAGCGAAGGCCAGCTTCAGACCGGCGCTTTCGCGGCCGCCGTGCAGGCGCTGGAAACCGCGAATTTCCGGTCGCTGCCGGAAGACCTGACCTACAACAACCCCGCTGCCTGCCCCGGCCCCCAGATCTCGGACATGCCCCATACCCGGGTAACGGTCGAATATTCCAACGGCACGCATTCCGTGCACCATTATCACGGCTGTTCGAGCCCGGACATGCGCGGCTTGCGCGAAACCCTGCGCGGGCTGGTCGAATACGACACGCGGATCCGCCCGCAGAACTGACACGAAGCGCCGGCCCTCAGGCCGGCGTTTTCGCGTCGAAGCGGCACAGATCGGCGATGGCGCAATTCGGGCAGTCGGGCTTTCGCGCCTTGCAGACATAGCGTCCGTGCAGGATCAGCCAGTGGTGGGCGCCCTTCATGAAGTCTGCGGGCGTGATCGCCTCGAGGCGTTTTTCCACCTCCAGCGGGGTCTTGCCCGGCGCCAGGCCGGTGCGGTTGGACACGCGGAAGATATGGGTGTCGACGGCGATGGTCGGTTCGCCGAAGGCCTCGTTCAACACGACATTGGCGGTCTTGCGGCCGACGCCGGGCAGGGATTCCAGCGCCTCGCGCGACTTCGGCACCTCGCCGCCAAATTCCTCGATGATCCGCTTCGACAGGGCGTGGACATTCTTCGCCTTGTTCCTGAAAAGCCCGATCGTCTTGATACGCTCGCGGATTCCGTCCTCGCCGAGCGCGACCATCTTCTCCGGCGTGTCGGCGGCGGCGAACAGGCCCTTCGTCGCCTTGTTCACCCCGACATCGGTGGCCTGCGCCGACAGGGCGACGGCGACGACGAGGGTGAAGGGGCTGGTATAGTCCAGCTCGGTGCGCGGATCGGGGCGGATTTCGGACAGCCGGGCATAGAGGTCGGCGGCTTCTTCCGTGGTGAAGGGCGGGATTGTCTTCGGTTTCGGCATGGGCAAGGGATTAGCGGCGCGGGACCGGGCCGTCATCCCGTTTCTTGCGTCACGGCCGGTGGTCAGGCTGCGGGCCGGGCGGTCTCGAAGAACAGCCAGACGGCAATCAGGACCAGAAGTGCCGACAGGATGCGCCGCAGGATCATCAGGCGCCGCCTGTCGCTGACCAGCGATTGCGCTTGGGCGGCGGCGAAGACGATGGCCGTGTGAATCATCGTGGCAATGATCACTGACAGCACGGTGAGTGCGGCCGCCTGAAGCGGCAGGCTGCGCGCCGGGTCGATGAATTCCGGCAGGACGGCGACATAGAAGAGCGCGGCCTTGGGATTGAGCGCGTTGATCAGAAAGCCGCGCGAGAAATGCTTCAGCGACCCGTCGGGCAGTTTCGCGGGCGAGGATTCGCCGGCCTCGCGCCAGCCTTCCCACGCCAGGTAGAGCAGAAACAGCGCGCCGCCCCAGCGCAGGACTTCGTAAAGAGCGGGCGCTGCGGTGATGAGCGCCGCGAGACCCAAGCCGGCGGCGGCGCCGATGACCAGCAGGCCGAGCGCGATCCCGGCGACGGCGGACAGACCCGCCTTGCGCCCCGACCCGGCCGAGAGCACGGCGATCCACGCCATGTTGGGCCCCGGCGTCACTTCGATGACGAGGACGGCGAGGGCAAAGCCGAAGAGGCCGGAGAGGTCGGGCATGAATTGAAGCTAGACCGGGCCGGGTGAAATCGTCACCTGCCAAAAACGCGCACCCGCCTATATCCTGCCGGCGATGACAACGGTCGTGGAAACCTGGCCCGCCGAGGCCGAGCCGCCGCCCCCGCCCGAGGGCGAATTGTTTCTCGACGCGGTTCTGGCGCCCAACCGGTCGCTTCCCAGCCCCGGCTTTGTGGCGCTGATGGCGACACTGATTGGCGTCAGCTTCGTGGCCGGGATCGTCTTCTTCGTGATCGGGGCGTGGCCGGTGCCGTTCTTTTTCGGCATCGATGTCGTCCTGGTCTGGCTGGCGTTCAGGATCAGCTACCGCGACGGGCGGCGGCGCGAACTGATCCGGATCGATCGCCGCCACGTCCTGGTGCATCGCCGCCATCCAAACGGACAGGTGCGCCATTATGTGATGCCGACCGCCTGGGTCCGCGCACAGGTGGCCGACCGCGGCGAACATCATGTGCAGTTCTCGCTCGGTGTGCGGGGACGGTCGCTGGTGCTGGGCAGCTTCCTGTCGCCGCCCGAGCGCGAGGACCTCGCCGATGCCGTGGCACGGGCGCTGACCCGCGCGAAAGCGCCGCAAGAAGCGGGTGGCGCGCCGGTCCAGGCCGGGGCAAGGTCGCCATCATGACGACCGCAACCCTCCATTCCTACGATGTCGAAGCCGCCGCGCGGGACTATCCGCGCGTCACCGAGGCGCTCAACTATCTCGGCGATCGCTGGCAGGAACATCCCGATCTCGCCGAGGCTGCGCGCGCGGCGGGATTGTCGCCGCACCATTTCCAGCGCGTCTTCACCCGCTGGGTCGGTGTCTCCCCGAAACGCTATGTTGGCGCGCTGGCCCATGGCGCGGCCCGCGACGCCATCGACGATGGTGCCAGCGTGCTCGACGCCGCCTTCGAGGCTGGCCTGTCCGGGCCGGGGCGATTGCACGACCTTTTCATCGCGCACGAGGCGATCACGCCGGGCGATGCCAAGCGCAAGGGGGAGGGGCTGGAGTTTACCTGGGGCGTTGCGCCGACGCCGTTCGGCGACGGCGTCTTCCTGATTGCGCCGCGCGGGCTTTCCGCGCTGGCCTTCACCGACGGGCGGAGCGAGACCGGGTTCGAGGATCTGCATGCGCGCTATCCGGCCGCGTCCTATCTCCGCGACGATCATGAGGCGCGGGCCTGGGCGACGCGCATCTTCGAGCGTGCGGGCGAACGCATTCCGCTCGCCCTTTACGGCACACAATGGCAGCGCCAGGTGTGGCGGGCGCTGTTGTCCATTCCGCCCGGCGCGACCACGACCTACAAGGCGATCGCCGAACAGGTCTGCACCGCCAAGGCGTCGCGCGCCGTCGGCGCGGCGGTCGGGGCCAATCCGGTCAGCTTCCTGATCCCGTGCCACCGGGTGCTGGCGTCGGACGGCCGGCTGACCGGTTATCACTGGGGCGTGGAACGCAAGCGCGCCATGCTGACCTGGGAAGCGGCGGGGTAGCGCTTGGCCTTCCCCCTCTCCCCCCGGGGTAGAGGGCCGGGGTGAGGGGTGACTTGAAGAAAACCCCTCATCCGGCCTTCGGCCACCTTCTCCCCCGAGGGGAGAAGGGGGTGACAGCCCGTTCCGCACTCAAGGGATGAAAGCGGCGCGAAAACGCCCTAGATAGGGGCGATGCCGAACATCTTCCTGATCGCCCTGTCCATCGCCCTCATCACCGCCGGTCTTCTGATCCTGCGCTGGGCGCTGGCGCGCGTCGCCCTCCTGAAGGATGCCGGGGAGGAATATGACGCCCGCCGTATCGACCGTCCGGGAACCGTCGCCGGTGTCGGACGGGAAGATTTCGTCCGCATCTATGTCTCGGCCAACGAGCCGCGCTGGGCGCTTTATGCCGCCGGGGCGCTGCTCGGTGCGGTCGTCCTGACCTTTCCGGGCCTGTTCCTGCTCAACACGATCTGGGAGGGGGTGCGCGCCGCGACCGGGGCGTCGGACGTGTTCGCGCCTGGCTATTATCCCTGGATGTTCTTCATGGCCTTCGGCCTCGTCGGCACCTGGGCGGTGTCCGGCATGATTGCGTCGAGCCTCTATTACCGCCGCGCGCCGGAAGGCTTCGAGGCGGCAATGATGCGCGCGCGGGGCACGCCGATCGAGGAGGTCGAGATCAAGCGCCGCCGTCCGAAATGGGCGCGCCGCGCCCGTCCTGACTGATTGTCCCGAACACCGAAGCGAGGTTCTTCATGCGCTATCTTCACACCATGTTGCGGATCTCCGACGTGGACGAATCGCTGCGCTTCTTCTGCCAGGGTCTGGGGCTGAAGGAAGTGCGCCGGATGGACAGCGAGAAGGGGCGGTTCACGCTGATCTTCCTGGCCAGTCCGCGCGACATCCAGCGCGGCGGGTTTCACATCGACGGCACCAGCGTGCCGGACGGCCTGCCCTGCATCGAGCTGACCCATAACTGGGACCCCGAGGACTATACGGGCGGGCGGAATTTCGGCCATCTCGCCTACCGGGTGCAGGACATCTATGCGATCTGCGCGCATCTGAAGGGCATGGGCTATACCATCCACCGGCCGCCGCGCGACGGGCGGATGGCCTTCGTGAAAAGTCCGGACGGGATCTCGATCGAATTCCTGCAATCGGGTGACGCGCTTGCGCCGCAGGAACCCTGGGCGTCGATGGAGAATACGGGGAGCTGGTGATCAGCGCCCGGTGTTCGCCGCCGTCACCGTCAGGCGCTTGATGCGTTCGGCGCGCAGCGGGCGCGGCCCAGCTTCGGTCAGAAGCGTCAGGATGACGGCATCGCCAAGCGTGGTCAGCGCGCTGGGGCGGCCCTCGATCTTCATCTCGCTCTCGTCGAGTTCGACATAGTCGATCCGCAAGGTGCGGCCGGCGGCGATGGCGCGTTCGAGCGCGCCCAGCACCGCCGGGACGGGTTTCAGCTCGCCGGGCTCCGGCAGGACGGGTTCGGCGGCGAGGCGCTGGACCCGGTCATCGCCCAGCACGGCGGACAGGGCGGCGAGCGAGCGCGCGGCGGTCTGCGCGCCTTCCTCCTTGGCGACCAGGGAGAGAATCCGCGCGCCGCGCCACAGGGTTTCGGCCTGACGCCAGGTCAGCGCCGGCATGGGCGGTCCGTCGCCCGGCGCGAGGACATAGCCCAGGCCGGCCTCGCCCTCGATCGGGATGCCGGACTCGATGAGTTTCGACATGTCCCGGTAGATCGTCCGCTCCGACACCGAAAAACGCTCGGCCAGCGCCTTGGCGGTCAGCGCGCCCGGGGCGGCTTCCTTCAGGGCGCGGACAAGGTCGACGAGGCGTTTGGAGCGGCTCATTTGAGGTCCTTCGGGGTATGAATGTCTTCTTCGCCCCGCAGGCGTGCGGCGTCAATGTCGGGCGTGGTCAAAGCGCTGTCGGGAGATGTCAGCCGGAGACGATATCGCGCATGGAATAAAGCCCTGGCGGCTTTCCGGCGAGCCAGCGCGCGGCATCGATGGCGCCGCGGGCGAAGACCCTGCGGTCATGCGCGACATGGCTGAGCGTGATGGTTTCGTAGTCGGACAGGAATTTCACGTCGTGTTCGCCGATCACCGCGCCGCCACGCACCGAAGCGACCCCGATCGTCCCAGGCGGGCGATAGCCGGTCTGACCACTGCGACCCATCATGGCGACCTGGTCGAAGGCCTGACTGCGGGCTTCGGCGATGGCTTCGCCCATCATCAGGGCAGTGCCGGACGGGGCGTCAGTCTTGGCGCGATGATGGGTTTCGACGATTTCGGCATCCCAGCGGTGCAGCGGCAGCGCGGCAGCGGCCTGGCGGACGAGATCCTCGAGAATGGCCACACCGAGCGAGAAGTTCCGGGCGGCGAGGATCGGCATACGCTCCGAGGCCGCCTTGAGGCGTTCCAACTGTTCGGCGTCGAGGCCGGTCACGCCGGTCACCATCGCGATCCCGCCCATGGCCGCGAGGCGTTCGGCCGCGGCAACCGTGGCGTCCGGCACGGAGACGTCGATCACGACGTGGGCGCCCTTGGCGCCCTCCTCAAGCCGCACGACGGCGCTCACGCCGGAAAAGCCCGTCCCGGCGAACACGCCAATGTCAGTGCCCGCGAACTCGGAATCCGAGCGAACGATCCCGCCATGCAGATTGCAGCGCCGGTCGAGCGCGATCTCGCCGACAATGGCGTGTCCCATCCGGCCCGAGACGCCGAGAATGGCAATGTTCACAGCCATGGGCCGACTCCCTTCGCATCACATTTGGCGAGCTTTGTAGCGATCCTGTGAAGGAATGGAAAACGGGGCCGCTGTCAGTCCCTGACCTCGCCGGGGTCAGTCCGGACCCGCCCTCTCCCGCGCGGCCATCGGGCCGATGACGCGCTGATAGAGGATGCCGATACCCACGAGCGCCGCGCCCAGCCCGATGAAGGAAAAGGCACGCCACACGCCGTCGAGGCCCGACAGGTCGAAGAGGAAGACTTTCAGCGTCGCCAGCGTCAGCCCGGCAAGCCCGGCATAGCGCGCCTCCGGCATGCGCCGCCACGCGCCGATCAGCAGGAGAGCCGTGGCATATCCCACGGTAACCGCGGAATAGGCCCAACTTTCTCCGGGCAGGACGGGGGCGGTGTTCATCTGTGCGCCGTGTGCCGTCCATCGGATAATGAGGATCGCCGCCTGATACAAGGCGGCCGCGCCAACGAGACCGATCGCCGTGCTCCATTTGCGGTATCCCTGCCGGCGCAGTGCGATGGCGTGGGCAATAAGGAAAACGGGGGGAAGGGCGTAAGCCAGAAGCACGCCGGCCAGCATGTCCGACCGGTCGGTCCCCCAACCCCACCAGGCATTGACGATCAGCGTCAGGACAAGCAGCCCAAGCGCCACTCCGGTCAGCGTCGTCCCTTCGATCAGGCGCGGCGCGATCCGGAGTCTGGGGCCGAGCCGCCAGCGCAGCGCGGCAGCCGTCGCCGCCCAACTTGAAATGTGAAGACCAAACTCCCGGAAGCCGGCGATGTCGCCGTCCAGGTCACCGGCATTCAGCGCGTGCCGGATCTGCATGAAGACGAGGCCGATACCGAGGATGAGCGCGCCGCCGGTCAGCGACTGGACCGGCCAGCTGTCCGGATCGTCTCCGCCGGCGCGCAGCTCGCGCGCGGCCTGCCACAGGGCCAGCGCGGACAGGCCATAGCCCACCAGCAGCGTGTTCAGGATCGGCCAGGGGCCGACATCGTAGTTGAAGGCCTCGCCCAGCACGGTCAGGCGGAAGACGGCGAGCGCGCCGAAGACCAGCGCCGCGCCTTTCAGGGCGGGCAGGCCGAGCTTGCGCCACAGCCAGGCGGCCGCGAGTGCCTCGAGCGCGAAGGCGGCGCTCATCCAGACCTGATCGAGGGCGAACCCGGCCGCGAGACCGGCACTGCCCGCACAGGCCAGCGCGTAGACCGCGATCGCGCCGGGCTGACGTTCGCGGCCCTCGCCCTTCAGGAGGCCATGGGCTGCGCCCGCGAGAAGGCCGGTCAGAGCGAGCGCAGCCAGTCCCCAGAGGCCCGATTGCGGTTCGCCGGCCAGCCGGTACCAGGCGGCGGCGAGAATCAGGACAGGCGTCATCGCCCCGGCCATCGCCATCGGCGTCCTCACGCGGAGGCGGGCCAGCGCGAACCGCCCGAACAGGCCGAACACCGAGGCCGCGATCAGGCAGGCGGGCAGGAAGTCCGGGATAGCCGGGCGGCTTCCAAAGGGGGCGAAGGCGCGATCGAGCTCAACCCCGCTATCGACGATGAAGGACAGGCTTTGCGGCCAGGCGAGGATGACGAGGGCGGTCGCGATGCCCGCGGCCGGGGCCAATCCGGCGAAGCCTTCCTTCCGCCAGGGCGCGATCAGCGCGATGAGGGCGGTTGCCGCGAACCCGGCCAGCGTGACCGGGGAATGCCCGTCCGCATCGGCCAGCATGACGGCCAGGCCCAGCGCGGCAAAGCCGCCGAACCAGGCGCCGATCAGCCCGGCCGGGAAGGGGAACCAATCCTTGAGCTTGCGGTCGACCGGCGGAGGATCGTCCGCATCGCGCCAGCCGAAAGCGAGCGCTGCGGCGAGGAAGGCCGGCAGATAGGCGGACAGCGCCCAGGCCTGATCGGAGCGGAAGGCAAGGACAAGCCAGACCAGCGGCCACAGCGCGCCGCCGGCGACCGCGATCCAGCCCGCCCAGGTCCAGCGCGCGACCCGGGCCACGGCAAGCGCCGCCGCTGCCACCGCGAAGACATAGGTGAAGAGGCCCGCCGCGTTCGGGTCGTCCGACCCGATCAGCAGCGGCACGGCAAACGCCCCGGCGATGCCGAAGGCGGCGATGATGCCGCCATGCAGGAGGGCGAGGGCCAGTGCGCCCGCAGCCACCAGAGCCAGCAGGGCGAAAGCGAGGAGCGGAGGCAGGAAGCCGTAAAGCGCGAAGGCGGCCCAGATCGCGGCATAGAGCGTGATCAGGCCCGCGCCGGTCGTCGCGGCGGGCGCGGCACTCTTGCCCGGCAGGGGCAGGCGGGCGGGGTGACGGCGGAGCCATTCGCCTGCGCCGATCATGGCAAAACCGGCGAGCAGGGCCGCGCCGATGCGCATGGCCGGACCGAACAGGCCGATATCGACGGCGGCCTTCACAAGGAAGGCCCCGCCGAGCGCGAGCGCGGCCGCGCCGACCCAGACCAGCCAATTGCCGGTCAGGCTGGCTTCGATTCCGGACAGGGGGCGGGCCGACGGCGTGGCCGGTCGGGGTTCTGCGACCGGTTCGGGCTGTATCGGTGGCGGAGAGTCTTCCGTATCGCGAGGCACGGCCGATTCCGCCCGGTCTGCGGACGGAGTCGATTCGGGTACGGAGTGTTGCGGAGCCGCCTCCGCCGGGGCCGGCGTTTTCACCGCGGGGTAGGCCAGAGCGTCCAGCCGGGCGCGAAGCCCGGCGATCTCGCGCTGCATCGATCCGGTTCGCGCAAACGCGATCCAGCCGAGAATGGCGCCGATCAGCATCAGGCCGAACGCACCGAGTATCAGGATGGCCAAGGCTTCCAACCGCGCCTCCTCCCGTCCCGCCGGAGACTAGGCGGGCCGGATGCGGCGCCTCAAGCAAAAAGACGGCAAGTGAATTCACTTCACCGAAGGGCGGCCCACTCCTGGCCGGGCATTGGTTCGACCCGGTCCGGCAATGGGTATGACTCGCCCCGCTCCCGAAATTCGAATAATAATACTGTTCGGAATTGGCAGTTGACCCTGTCGAAGGAAAAACAGGGACTTAACCGGATGTCATGAGATGGCGATTCAGGGCGCTCCGGTCATACCGCCGCGGCAGACGCGCAGCCGGCGCACGTATGACCGGCTGATCGCAGTGATCACGGCCGCCGCCGCCGATGGCAGCCTCGCAACCCTCACCCTGCCGCAACTGGCGAAGCGGGCCGGTGTGTCCACCGGGGCCTTCTATGGCCGGTTCGCGGGAAAGGCCGCGGCGGTCGATGCGGTTCTGCAGCGGCAGCAGGCGGCGCTGCTTTCGCGATTGTCGCTGCTGGGTGCGCAGGCGCGGCCGACCCGGGATGTGCGCGGCTGGATCGAACAGGTGGCGCGGGCGATGGACGGGTTCGAACGCGGGGTCTGTCCGCTTGTCCGTGTGCTGATCGGTGAGGGCGGCGCACTGCCGGATCCTGTCTCGGCTGATCCGGGGCTGCGCCGCGAAGCCGGCCTGCTGTTGTCCGAATGGGGCGTGGTTCGCGCCGATCGCGCCGAGGCCCGGGCCGGATTCGTCCTGACCCTGATCGGGTCGGTGACGCGCGACGCCGCGCTGCACGGACGCAAGCCGGATCTGAAGGAGATCGAGACCGCGGCGCTCTGGTATCTCAGCGCGCCCTAGGCAAAGCGGGAATATTTTTGGTGGTCGCGTTCGCGAAACGGAAAACCGGTACCCACTTTTCCTGCGAACGCTCCTAAACGTTCGGGCGGCCGTCATCGCTGGTGAGGTCGTCCCAGAAGCGTTTGGCCTTGCCGACGAAGCTTTCCGAGTCCGGATTGCAATTGCCGCCCGAGAGCTCACAGAACTCGCGGAGCAATTCCTTCTGCCGGTCGGAGAGATTGCGCGGGGTTTCCACGAACAGCTCGACGATCAGATCGCCGCGCGGACCGCTGCGCAGGCGGGGCATGCCCTTGCCCTTCAGCTTCATGCGCTTGTTGGTCTGGGAGCCGGCCGGGACTTTCAACTCGACCTTGCCGCCATCGACCACGGGCACGCAGACATTGCCGCCGAGCGCGGCGGTGACCATCGGCACGGTGGCACGGCAGTAAAGGTTCGGACCGTCCCGCTCGAACAGGTCGTGATGGGCAATGTGGACGAAGATGTAGAGATCGCCGCGCGGCCCGCCCTGGGGACCGGCTTCGCCCTCGCCGGCGAGGCGGATGCGCATGCCGTCCTCGACGCCGGCGGGGATTTCGACGTTCAGCGTGCGGGTCTTGCGGACCCGGCCGACGCCGTCGCACTCGGTGCAGGGCGTCGCGACATATTTGCCCTGGCCGCCGCATTGCGGACAGGTCTGGCGGATGCGGAACATGCCGTTGCCGCCGGTGATCACGCCCTGGCCATGGCATTGCGGACAGGTCTCGAGCGAGGTGCCCGGTTCCGCGCCATTGCCTTCGCAGCGTTCGCAGGTGACAGCGGTGGGGACGCGCACCGTCTCCGACTTGCCGGCGAAGGCGTCCTGCAGGGAGATTTCGAGGTCAAAACGCAGGTCCGAGCCCCGTGCCGGTCCGCGGCGGCCGCGCGGGCCTCCGCGCATGCCGGCGCCGAAGACGTCGCCGAACATCTGTTCGAAAATGTCGGAGAAATCGGCCGCGCTGGCGCCGCCGCCGAACGGACCCTGACCACCGCCACCGAACGGTCCTTGGCCGCCTTCGAAGGCGGCATGGCCCATGCGGTCATAGGCAGCGCGCTTCTGGTCGTCGGACAGGACGGAATAGGCCTCGCCGACTTCCTTGAACTTCGCCTCGGCCTCGGCGTCACCCGGATTGCGGTCCGGGTGGTATTGCATGGCGAGCTTGCGGTAGGCGCTCTTGATCGCCGCCGCGTCCGCGCCCCTTTGCAGGCCGAGTACTTCGTAATAGTCGCGTTTCGAGGCCATGACCCGCCCTTGTTGCGATGCGAAGGGCCGGGCGACCCATCAGGCCGCCCGGCACTCGTTTCGCGGGATTACGCGCTCTTCTTGTCGTCGCCGTCGACTTCGGAATATTCCGCGTCGACCACGTCGTCATCGGACGACGCGCTGCCGTCAGAGCCGCCCTCATCGGAGCCGCCTTCGGCCTGCTGCGCGGCATACATCGCCTCGCCCAGCTTCATGGCGGCCTGCATCAGGGCCTGGGTCTTCTGCTGGATGGTTTCGACATCGTCGCCATCCTTGACCTCTTTCAGCTCGCTGAGCGCCGTCTCGATCGCGGACTTCTCATCCGCGCCGACCTTGCCGCCGAACTCTTCAAGCTGCTTTTCGGTCTGGTGGATCAGGGCCTCGGCGCCGTTGCGGGCCTCGACCAGTTCACGGCGCTTCTTGTCCGCCTCGGCATTAGCCTCGGCGTCCTTGACCATGTTGTTGATCTCGTCGTCCGACAGACCACCCGACGCCTGGATGCGGATCGCCTGCTCCTTGCCGGTCGCCTTGTCCTTGGCCGACACGTTGACGATGCCGTTGGCGTCGATGTCGAAGGTGACCTCGATTTGCGGCACGCCGCGCGGTGCGGGCGGAATGCCCATCAGATCGAACTGGCCGAGCAGCTTGTTGTCCGCCGCCATCTGACGCTCACCCTGGCTGACCTTGATGGTCACAGCCGACTGGTTGTCGTCAGCGGTGGAGAAGGTCTGTGACTTGCGCGTCGGGATGGTGGTGTTGCGGTCGATCAGGCGCGTGAACACGCCGCCCAGCGTCTCGATGCCCAGCGACAGCGGGGTCACGTCGAGCAGCAGCACATCCTTCACATCACCCTGCAGCACGCCGGCCTGGATGGCCGCGCCCATGGCGACGACCTCGTCCGGATTGACGCCCTTGTGCGGTTCGCGGCCGAAGAATTTCTTCACCGTCTCCTGCACTTTCGGCATGCGGGTCATGCCGCCGACGAGGATGACCTCGTCGATGTCGGAAGCCGACAGGCCGGCATCCTTCAGCGCCTTCTTGCACGGCTCGACCGTGCGCTGGACGAGATCGTCCACCAGCGCTTCGAGCTTGGCGCGCGACAGCTTCATGGTCAGGTGTTTCGGACCCGAGGCGTCGGCGGTGATGAAGGGCAGGTTCACCTCGTAGGAGGCGGCCGAGGACAATTCCTTCTTGGCCTTTTCCGCTTCTTCCTTCAGGCGCTGGAGCGCGAGCTTGTCGGAGCGGAGATCGATGCCGTTCTCCTTCTTGAACTCATCGGCGAGGTAATCGACGATCTTCAGGTCGAAATCCTCACCGCCGAGGAAGGTGTCGCCATTGGTCGACTTCACCTCGAACACGCCGTCGCCGATTTCCAGAACCGAGACGTCGAACGTGCCGCCGCCGAGGTCGTAGACGGCGATCGTCTTGTTCTCGCCCTTGTCGAGGCCATAGGCGAGCGCGGCCGCGGTCGGCTCGTTGATGATGCGCAGGACTTCGAGCCCGGCGATCTTGCCGGCGTCCTTGGTCGCCTGACGCTGGGCGTCATCGAAATAGGCCGGAACGGTGATCACGGCCTGGGTGACGGTCTCGCCGAGATAGGCCTCGGCGGTTTCCTTCATCTTGGTGAGAATGAAGGCGGAGATTTCCGACGGCGCGTAGGTCTTGTCGCGGCCCTCGACCCAGGCATCGCCATTGTCGGCCTTGACGATCTTGTAGGGCACCATGGCGGCGTCCTTCTTGACCGTCGGGTCACCGAATTTGCGGCCGATCAGGCGCTTGATCGCGAAAAAGGTCTGTTCGGGGTTGGTCACCGCCTGGCGGCGGGCCGGCTGGCCGATCAGGCGCTCGCCGTCCTTGGTGAAGGCGACGACGGACGGGGTCGTCCGCGCACCTTCGGAATTCTCGATGACCTTCGGTTGCCCGCCTTCCATGACGGCGACACAGGAATTGGTCGTGCCGAGGTCGATGCCGATCACCTTGCTCATAAGCTCACTCACTCCCGTTCTTCTTGGGCAGGGTTTCATGGAGAGGACGCGGCCCGGAGCGCCGCCGCCGTCGCTGAAAACCCCCCGGTTTCAGGCGTTTGGCCTGGACTGTTCAAACTGGTTCGCACCGGAAGCCCGGTTCGGCAGGGGATTTAGGGAGGGCGCGTGATCCCCGCAAGGGGCGTGGGGATATTGGCTGCGGTGACGGGTGCAGCACATTCCGGGTGGAAGTGACGCGGGCCTCACGCCATTTTCCGCCTGATGAACCCGCGACCTGCCTTCACGCCGCCCGATGGCTTCCGCTTCCTGCCCGGCTATTTCGACCGCGGTGAGCAGGAAGCCCTGATCGCGGCGGTGTTCGCCGCGGCAGAGGCGGGCGCGCCTTTCTTCCAGCCGGCCATGCCGCGGACCGGCCAGCCCCTGTCCGTCACGATGACGAATTTCGGCCCGCTCGGCTGGGTGACGGACCGGGCGAAAGGCTATCGCTACGAGCCGGCCCATCCGGAGACGGGCCAGAACTGGCCGGCGATGCCGGACGCGCTGATGACGCTCTGGAATGCGGTCGCGAACTATCCCGCGCCGCCCGAGGCCTGTCTCGTCAACTGGTACCGGGAAGGCAGCCGGATGGGGCTGCATGTCGATTTCGACGAGGAAGCGACGGACGCAGCGGTCGTCTCCGTTTCGCTCGGCGACAAGGCACGGTTTCGCATCGGCGGGCCGGAACGGAAGGGGCCGACCGCCTCGGTGGTGCTGAGCTCAGGCGATGTCGTGGTGCTCGGCGAGGCGGCAAGGCGCAGCTATCACGGCGTCGACCGGATCTATCCCGGCACATCGACGCTGGTGCCGGGCGGCGGGCGGATCAATCTGACAATGCGGCGGGTGACGCTCCCCAGCTAGTTCTGCGCCGACATGCCGCGCAAGATTTGCCACAATCGCGCGCCACCATGAGATGTGATTCGACCCGCCAGACCTTTTTCCGGCGGCGCTCTCTCGACCCGTGAAAGGATCGTGTCATGAAAAAGCTTTTGATCGCACTGACCGCCCTGCCGCTGATGGCGTGTACCCAGACCGGCAATGTGGAGCGCGGCGCGCTGACCGGTGCGGCGCTGGGTGCTGCCGCCGGGGCCATTATCGGCAACAATACCGGTTCCGGCGACGCCGAGACCGGGGCGATCATCGGCGGCGTGATCGGCGCGGCCGGCGGGGCCTATGCCGGGTGCCGGGCCGATGGCGGCTGCCGCTGGAACCAGAACAATCCGCAGCATTCCGAGCAGTACTGGGACCCGCAGGCGCGGCAATACTATTATTTCAATCGCCAGGACGGCTGCACCTATTGGGTGAACGGTCAGTTCCGCGGCTGCTGATCCTTCCCTGGATGTTGCAGATAAAGATTTCGTGAGACCGGTGTTTCTCCTTCTCCGGCGGGATATCTTCCGCGCCGGGAAGGAGAAAGGACACTCCATGAAATCCCTTCTGACCGCAGCGCTCGCTGCGGGCCTGACGGCGGCGAGCGCGTCCGCCGAGGACTTTCCGTGCGGCGATTTCACCATCGGTTTCGACTTTACCGCGCTCGACGCGCTGACCCCGATCCTGCGCGGCGAGGGCGGCGAGGCGGATGTCGAAGCGGCACTGGAGCTGCCGTCCGTGCAGGCCATCGTGCGCAAGCAGACGCAGGTACACGAGGACCGGTCCACGACCGGGCGCCTGCGTGAGGAGTTGATCGCGTGGCAGGCCGGGAGTGAGGCGGAGATCGAGGATCCGGTCTATCCCTTCCCGGATGATGAAACGCTTGATGCGATGGAGGCGTCGCTGACGCCGCTGCGCGCCGATCCGGACGCGCTGATGGCTCCGGCGTGCGAACGACTGGCGGCCTATGTGCCCGCCGGGTATGACACGCCGTTGCAGAGCGTTTTCGTGATGGGGGTGAATTCAGCCGGTTTCGCCTTTGGCGACCCGGTCCTCTATATCGGCTTTCACCGCATGCATGACGATCTGCCCGCGCTGGAACTGGTGCTCGTTCACGAGCTCTATCACGGCGCGCAAGGCGCGATGCGGCCAGTTCCCGAGGGTCTGGAAGAGGCCTTGAGCGAGACCGACTGGCGGGCGCTGGAATATCTCAATTACGGCTATCTCGAAGGCAGTGCGACCTGGGTTGCCAACCCGGCAGACTTCGAGGGCGACGGGGAAATGCTGGCCTATTTTCAGGACAGGCTGGAGCGCGGTGTCGGCGAGCGCGCCAACCTCTTCACCCTGTTCGAAGCCTCGCTCTATCAGTTGGCCAATGACCCCACGACCGATCCGCGGCGGCATTATTTCGCCGGCTTCACCGGGGATGAGCGCAACTACAATGTCGGATACATCATCGCCCGCGAGATCGAAGCCCATTACGGGCGCGAGCGGCTGGCCGGGGTGATGCGCGAATCGCCGACGGCCTTCTACCGGCTCTATGCCGAGGCAGAGGGCCGGAGCGGGCCTGCGCTGAGCGCGAGCTTCATCGCCATTCTCGACCGGCTGGATGCGGCGATTGCGGAAACCGGGATTGATCCGGTGCCCGACCCATAGGCGGTTCCGTTTACCGCGAATTCACCATGGCGCGCCCACAAATCCTCCATGGGGCTGAACCGACTGATACCGATCCTGCTGGCGGCGCTGGTGCTTTGCGCGCCGGTGGCCGCGCAGGACGCGCCGACGCCGTCGGGCTTTCCTGTGCCGCGCTTCGTGTCGCTGAAGGCGGGGGTGGCCAATGGCCGCGCCGGACCGGAACAGGCGCATCCCATCGTGTGGCGCTATGTGCGTGCGGGCCTGCCGATGGAAGTGATCGCGGAAACCGCCGACTGGCGCCGCGTGCGCGACCCCGATGGCGAGGTCACCTGGATGCATCGCAGCCTGTTGTCGGCCCGCCGGTCGGTGATCGCACTGAACGAGACGGCGCTGCTGGTGCGCCCTGCAGACGGCGCGCCGGTCGAGGCCGTCGCCGATGCCGGGGCGGTGATGTGGCTGGAGCGTTGCCGCGACGGCTGGTGCCGGATCGAGGCACAGGGCCATCGTGGCTGGGCCGATGTTTCAACCTTATGGGGTATTTACGACAGCGAGCGGGGCGGGCCGGCTGCCGCAGCGCAGCGCAACCCCGCCTTGAGCGCCTCCTCCCCCCATGATACCGCTCCGGGCTGACACATATTGACCGCCGGGATGCCGGGCCTTCGGGCCTGACTTCAAGTGTTCCGGCCCCGACCGGACACGGTATGACCGAAAGACTTCATTCGCTTGGTATCGACGACCTGATGCGCTCTGCCCGCGGCGAGTTGCACGGCCCTGAAAACGGCAAGCTGCCGGCCCCTCCCATGCTGATGTTCGACCGCATCACCTCCATCACGGAGGAGGGCGGTGCGCACGGCAAGGGCCAGGCTGTCGCCGAACTCGACATCCACCCGGACCTCTGGTTCTTCCAGTGCCACTTCCTGGGCGATCCCGTCATGCCGGGCTGTCTCGGCCTCGACGCGATGTGGCAATTGCTGGGCTTCTGGCTCGTCTGGCGCGGCATGCCCGGGCGCGGCCGCGCGCTGGGCGTCGGCGAGGTGAAGTTCACCGGCCAGGTGACGCCGGACATCAAGACGGTGCGCTACGAGGTCGATCTCAGCCGGGTCATCGACCGGCGCCTGAAAATGGGCATTGGCGAAGGCAAGGTGTTTGCCGACGACAAGCTGATCTACACGGCCAGCGATTTGCGCGTCGGCCTGTTTTCCGCAGACCAGATGAAAGCGGACGGTGCCGGCGCCTGACCGGCGGACCGGACCGAAACTCAAGAGGAGCTAGGCATGCGTCGTGTCGTGGTGACGGGTCTCGGCGTGATTTCCCCCATCGGCAACACTGCCGGGGAGGTCACGCAATCCCTGAAGGACGGCCGCAGCGGAATCCGCCACATGGAGGATTTCGCCCGTCTGAACTTCAAATGCCATGTCGGGGCCAAGCCGGACATCGATCCGGCCGAACATGTCGACAAGCGCGTCTACCGCTTCATGGGCGAGGGCGCGGGCTGGAACTACATGGCGATGCAGCAGGCGATCGCCGATGCCGGGCTGGAAGACACCACCGTCTCCAATCCGCGCACGGGCATCATCATGGGGTCGGGCGGCCCCTCGGCCGGCACGATCATCGATGCCGCCGACATCACGCGGGAAAAGGGTCCGCGCCGGATCGGACCGTTCGCGGTTCCCAAGGCGATGAGCTCGACCGCCTCGGCGACGCTGGCCACCCCGTTCAAGATTCTCGGCGTGAACTACTCGATCACCTCGGCCTGCACGACCTCGCTGCACTGCGTCGGCGCGGCGGCGGAGCAGATCCAGTGGGGCAAGCAGGACGTCATGTTCGCTGGCGGCTGCGAGGAGAATCACTGGGGTCTCTACAACCTCTTTGATGCCATGGGCGCGATGTCGACCAAGTATAATGACACGCCGCAGCAGGCCTCCCGCCCCTTCGACAAGGACCGCGACGGTTTCGTCGGCGGCGGCGGCGCGGGCGTGCTGGTGCTCGAGGAATACGAGGCGGCGAAGAAGCGCGGCGCGAAAATCTATGCCGAAATCACCGGCTATGGCGCGACCTCGGACGGCTATGACATGGTCGCCCCCTCGGGCGAGGGCGCGATCCGCTCGATGAAGCTGGCGCTCGAAACCGTGAAGGCCGCGCCGGACTATCTCAATCCGCACGCCACGGCGACGCCGGTCGGCGACATCGCGGAAATGAAGGCGGTGAAAGAGGTGTTCGGCGGCAATGCGCCGATGATTTCCGGCACCAAGGCGATGACCGGCCATGCGCTGGGCGCCGCCGGCGTGCACGAGGCGATCTACACGCTGCTGATGATGCAGCACGGCTTTGTCGCGCCGTCGATCAACTGTTTCGAGATGGATCCGGAGATCGCGGAACTGGATCTGCCGATCGTGACGGAAACGCGCGATGCGGCGATCAACACCGCCATGTCCAATTCCTTCGGCTTCGGCGGGACGAACGGCACCGTCGTCTTCTCCAAGGTCTAGAGCACAAGCGAGGCACAGCAATGACCGACCCGGTATTCCCCAAGGGCGATCTGATGAAGGGCAAGCGCGGGCTTGTCATGGGTGTCGCCAACAAGAATTCGATCGCCTGGGGCATCGCCCAGCAGCTCGCCGCGCAGGGCGCGGAGCTGGCCTTCTCCTACCAGGGCGAGGCGCTGGAGCGCCGGGTGCGTCCGCTGGTGGAGAGCCTCGGCGGCGAACCCTTCATGCTGTCGGCCGACGTGACGGACGATGCCTCGATGGATGCCTGCTTCGCGGCGATCGAGAAAAAGTGGGGCAAGATGGACTTTCTGGTCCACGCCATCGCCTTCGCCGGCAAGGACGAGCTGGTCGGCTCTTTCACCGAGAATACCACGCGAGAGGGCTGGCGCCGGGCGATGGAAATCTCCGCCTTCTCCTTCGTCGATGCGGGCAAGCGGGCCTCGCGCCTGATGCCCGATGGCGGATCGATGATCACGCTGACCTATCTCGGGTCGGAGCGGGTCGTGCCGTCCTACAATGTGATGGGCGTGGCCAAGGCCGCGCTCGAGGCCTCCACGCGCTACATGGCGCGCGATCTCGGCCCGTCGGGCATCCGCGTCAACGCGCTGTCGGCCGGGCCGATGCGGACGCTGGCCATGGCCGGCATCACCGGCGGCAAGGCGCTGATGCGCACCGGCCGCGAATGGTCGATGATGAAGGAAGACACGCGCATGGAAGGCGTTGCTGGCGCGGCGCTCTACCTGCTGTCCGATCTCGGACATTCCTGCACGGGTGAAACGCTTCACGTCGATGCCGGCTTCCACGCCGTCGCCGTGCCCTCGATGGAGGGGGATGAGGAGTAGGTGCTCTACAAAGGCAACTTAAGAGGTGGGGCCGCGTGTACGGCATCATGCACTTTGACGATCTTATGATCTATCTGCTGCCAAAGTTCTAGGCCGGGCAATTTCTGTTCACTAACAATCAAGTCAACAATCAGTCCATCTCCTTGCGCGAAGTAGATTTCGCGCGATTCTAGTTTGTCAAAAAAACTTTCGTCGATGATTGGAGCACTAATCTTTTGCCCATTCCAAACGAATTGCCATTTACGATGTCCGCGCTCAAATACCGCTTTGATAACACCGACCATTTCTCGCTTTAGAGTACGGGTTCGTTTGGCATCTTCGGTTTCGGTCAATCTTGAGGGAGGACGCGTAATGCGCGCAAGATCGTTGCGAGGAATTTCTATAGGCGCAGGCTGATTAATATCGTCCGATAGAGCGAAGTATTGAACTTCTTCATCTGCCTGAACGGAGGCGACGAACTTCCTGATCGGCTCTTCTAATTCTTCGGCGTCTGCTGCTTCATTATACTTTTCATACACGTCGCGAGGCATCACCACCCGATCATCGCCTCGCTCAATCACTACAAAGTTATCAGTGATTGTTACTATCTCCCCATCAAAATACCGGTCATAAATGATTGCTGAAATGAGCGCCAACGCGACGCCTCCAAGCAATTTACGGCCAGCAAGAAGCGTCTCTTTTCGCTTTTCTCGAACCAGCGCTCGAAATGTCCCTGGTGCAATTGCTTCGATATAAAGTTCGAAGTCGTATTCCGGCGACGCCAATCGAGCAGCCGCGCGAGCGGCGTTCTCAAATTCTTCAAGAGCGGTGGCAAATGTCGTTGTAGAGATCGAGTGGGCAGGTGTTCCAAAATGAAGAACCAACCCACGTTGATCCAGATTTCTTAGATCGAGTTCCCGCATACGATCCCCCTCGCGGTCGTACTATCAGTTTGTATAACTCACCTAGAATAGCAAGAAGTCCAGATGGATCGCACCGCGGGAGTATTTTCTTTTTGGCCGCCTGGTGCCACCATCGATTTTCGTCTGACAGCATGGTGTAGCAGCCATGCCAATCGTGGTACCGCCCCCGGGTCGCGGCGGTATCGGGAAGGGTTGGGATGAAAGCACACCGCATTGCCGTGCTCGGTTTGTTGACCGCGGGCCTGTCGGCGTGCGGCGACACCTACCGGGCATCGGTCTGGGATGCGGAGGTGATGTTCAGGCACCACCGTGATGCCTATCAGATCGTCGTTGATCGCGTGATGGAGGCGCCGACAGAGGACCACCGCGGATATGAGCGCGGCGACCGGATCTTCGACGGGATACCACTCAGCGCGGGGTTTGAAACGGTCAGTTTCTCAGACGACGGAAACACGCGCTCAGTCCGGATCGGCCTTTATTCATACGGAATGGCGGTCAGCGGCCGCATTGTCGGTCTTGCCTACTATGTTGAGGGCGATCCTGCAGGCGAATCCGGAGCGGACGTTCGCGTCTTTGAAGACTGTCAGGCGCTCGAAGCTGCCTACGAAAGCGACGAACTCATCAGGGTTGGCTACTGCCGCCTTGCCGAGAACTGGTTCGCCTTCCGCTATTCTTTCTGAAAGCAAAAAGCCCCGGCGTTTCCACCGGGGCTTCTGGTTTCCTGCGGCTGTGAACGGCTACTGCGCGCCGTCTGAAGCCTCTTCCGCGTCGTCAGAGGCCATCGGGTCTTCTTCCGGCCTGACATAGCGGTCGAGCCAGTCGAAGCTCTCCGCCAGCGTGTGCAGCACGCTCTCGCGCCCGCGATAGCCGTGGCTCTCGTAAGGCAGCATGACGAGGCGGACCGTGCCGGCATTGCCCTTCACCGCCGCGAACATGCGTTCGGACTGCAGCGGGAAGGTGCCGGAATTGTTGTCCATTTCGCCGTGGATCAGCAGCAGCGGCTCGTTGATCTGGTCGGCGTGCATGAAGGGCGAGAGGTTGTAATAGACCTCCGGCGCTTCCCAATAGGTCCGCCGTTCGGCCTGGAAGCCAAAGGGCGTCAGCGTGCGGTTATAGGCGCCCGACCGGGCAATGCCGGCGCGGAAGATGTCGGAATGGGCCAGCAGGTTCGCGGTCATGAAGGCGCCATAGGAATGGCCCGCCACGGCGACGCGTTCGCCGTCGCCGAAGCCGCGCCGGACGCTCTCGTCAACGATCGCCTCGGCGGACATGACCAGCTGGTCGATGAAGCTGTCATTCACCGTCTGCGGGTCAGAGCCGACGATCGGCATGGTCGCGTCTTCCATCAGGGCATAGCCCTGGGTCAGGAAGAAGCGCGGGCTGGTCCCGGCAATGCGCGAGAATTCATACGGGCTGCCGCGCACCTGACCGGCGGTCGCCGCGTCATTGTATTCCAGCGGATAGGCCCAGACGACGACCGGCACACGGTCGCCATCCTGATAGCCGACCGGCAGATAGACGGTCGAGGACAGCATGACGCCGTCTTCCCGCTCGAAGGTGATCAGCTCCCGGCGAATGTCGTTCAGTTGCGGGTGCGGGTTTTCGAAATCGGTCAGCTGGATCACATCGCTGCCCCGATGCAGGCGGACATTCGGCGGCGTGACCGGGTCTTCCCAGCTGGTCAGGAAGGCGGAGCCGTCCATCTCGATGAGGCCGATGACAGATTCCAGAGTCTCCCCGGAATTGCGCCAGATCTCCTCGGTCTCGAAGCTGTCGAAGCTGACCCGGCTGAGGAAGGGGCGATTGCCCTCCGGCGTCGCGCCGTCGCCGGTCATGTAAATATAGCCGTCGGTGACGGCGACGACCGAGCGGCCGAATGCATTGCGCGCCGTCACCGGCGAACCCGGATCGGCATAGCTGTCCTGGATGTTGCGCTCCTCGGCGAGCCGCGGCGCGACCGAAGGGTCGGCGAAATCGACCAGCCAGCGGCGGATCACGCGGGTGTCGCGGTCATATTCCGTGGCGAATCCGGTCTGGCCCACTTCGGTGAACTGGGTGCCGTAATAACGGTCTTCGGTGCGCAGGATTTCCACCGGTTCTGCGGTGAAGGGAGCGGTCTGCGCCCAGACGCTGTCGCGCTGGGCGGCCTCGACGCGCGGGTCGCCGCCATCGAGCGCTTCGGCCCAGGTCAGGCGGGCGGGATGGGAGGCCTGCCAGGAAATGCTCCGGCGGCCACGGATCACGCCGCCGATCGGCACATAGTCGGCGACGGGCTGGCGCGCGATCGTGGAGACTTCCTCGCCGTCCATGTCGAGAACATAGGTGCGGTCCGGGAAGGACGACCACGGCACGTCATAGGAGAAGGGCCGTTCCATCTCGCCGACGAGTATGTATTCGCCGTTCGGCGAGGGGTCGGAGGCATAGATGAAGCCGGGCTCGCCGATCATCTCCGCGTCGCCGGTGCCGGCATCGACGAGGGCGAGCTGGCTGGTCGCGAGCCAGGCGAAGAGTTCGGCATCGGCCGGACCGGTCAGCAGGTCCTGATAGGTGCGCACCTGCGCCTCGACGCCGGAGGCTTCCTGCGTCACCGGGCCGACGGGCACGCGCGGGCGTTCGGGCAGCGGGCCGCGGCCGTCCGGCGTCAGGTGGACGAGCAGGTGTTCGCCGTCCGGCATCCAGGAGATGGGAGAGAAGACCGCATTGATGCCGGAGGCGACGAGTTCGCGGGCGGTGGCGGTCTCGATATCCGCGACCCAGAGGCTGAGCGCGTCGCCGCGGGTCAGGACGAAGGCGATCCCGGTGCCATCGGGGGACCAGACGGTGTTGGACACGCCGCTGTCGGCGGGCAGGGCGATGGGGCGTTCTTCCTGCGTGTCGAGGTCGATCACGCTGAGACCGACGACCGAGCGCGGGCCGTGGCGGCCATTGGTCGCCGCGTCGAGGCGCAGGCCGGCGAGGCGTTCCATCGGGCGGGCGAGTTCGGAGACCGGCGGGAGCGCCTCGCGGTGCATCAGCAGCACCACATCGCGGTTCGGCGACAGCGAGGGAAAGGGCGGGAGCGGGGCGTCGACGATGTCAACGACCTCCTGTGGTGGCAGGCGATAGGCCTCCTGCGCGGCGGCCGTTGCGGTCAGACCCATTGCGAGGCCGATCGCGGCCAAGACCCGTGCGAACCTGTTGCGTGCGTGCATGGCGCGCCTCTCCTTTTCCATCGGCGCAGAAGATAGAGCGGGATTCGCGGCGCGACATTAAAAAGCGGACAGGTCCGGATATCGGCGAAGGCTCAAAGCAAAAAGCCCCGGATGTTTCCATCCGGGGCTTTCGGGTTCGATCAAGGGACCGATGGGGAGAGAGGATTATTCCTCTTCTTCCTCGCCGACCTTGGTCTTTTCCTGGCCGGTTTCCTGATCGACTTCCTTCATCGACAGGCGGACCTTGCCGCGATCGTCGAAGCCGAGAAGCTTCACATAGACTTCCTGGCCTTCGGACACGACGTCCTTGGGATGGCTGACGCGTTCTTCGCGCATCTGCGACACGTGGACGAGACCGTCCTTCGGGCCGAAGAAGTTCACGAAGGCGCCGAAATCCATGACCTTGACGACCTTGCCCTTGTAGATCTCGCCTTCTTCCGGCTCGGCCGTGAGGCCGCGGATCCAGGCAATCGCCGCGCGGATGGACTCGCCATTCGCGGAGGCAACCTTGATCACGCCGTCATCATTGACGTCGACCTTGGCACCGGTTTCCTCGACGATCTGGCGGATCACCTTGCCGCCCGAACCGATCACGTCGCGGATCTTGTCGACCGGGATGGTGATCGTCTCGATGCGCGGCGCGTGCTCGGCGAGATCACCGCGCGAGGTGTTCAGCGCCTTGTTCATCTCCTCGAGGATGTGCATGCGGCCGCCCTTGGCCTGGTCGAGGGCGGTCTTCATGATGTCCTCGGTGATGCCGGCGATCTTGATGTCCATCTGCAGCGAGGTGACGCCCGCTTCGGTCCCGGCCACCTTGAAGTCCATGTCGCCGAGGTGATCCTCGTCACCCAGGATGTCGGACAGGACGGCAATGCCTTCCGGGTCCTTGATCAGGCCCATGGCGATGCCGGACACCGGACGCGCGATCGGCACGCCCGCATCCATCAACGCGAGGGACGAGCCGCATACCGTCGCCATGGAGGACGAACCGTTGGACTCGGTGATCTCGGAGACGAGACGGATGGTGTAGGGGAAGTCTTCCGCGCTCGGCAGAACCGCGCGCACCGCCCGCCAGGCCAGCTTGCCGTGGCCGATTTCGCGGCGGCCCGGAGCCAGTCGGAAGGAGGTCTCACCGACGGAATAGGGCGGGAAGTTGTAGTGGAGCATGAAGCGCTCCTTGTACGTTCCCGTCAGCGCGTCGATGAATTGCTCGTCCTCACCGGTGCCGAGCGTGGTGACCACGAGGGCCTGCGTCTCGCCGCGGGTGAAGAGCGACGAACCGTGCGTGCGCGGCAGGATGCCGGCCTCGGCCACGATCTGGCGAACCTGATCGAGCGAACGGCCGTCGATGCGCTTGCCGGTCTTGATGATGCCGCCGCGGACGATGGAGGCTTCCACCGCCTTGAAGGCATCCTTCAGCACCGTGCCGTCGATCCCGTCGGGACGGTCCTCGGTCACACCCAGCTCCGCCACCGCCTTGTCGCGCGCAGCGCCGACAGCGGCGTAGCGTTCGGTCTTGTCGGTGATGGTGTAGGCCTTTTCCAAATCCTTGCCGACGAGCTTGCGGATCCGGGCCTCGACGTCGGAATGGTCTTCCGGGGCGAAGTCCCAGGGCTCTTTCGCACCCTTCTCGGCGAGGCGGATGATCATGTCGATCACCGGCTGGAATTCCCGGTGGCCGAACATGACGGCACCGAGCATGACGTCCTCGGACAATTCCCTGGCCTCGGATTCCACCATCATCACCGCATCGCCGGTACCGGCGACCACGAGATCCAGTTCCGATTCCGGCACCTGGTCATCGGTCGGGTTGAGGATGAATTCGCCGTCCTTGTAACCGACGCGCGCGGCGCCGATCGGGCCCATGAAGGGCAGGCCGGACAGGGTGAGGGCCGCGGAGGCGCCGATCATGCCGACGATGTCCGGGTCGTTCTCGAGGTCATGCGACAGCACAGTCACCATGACCTGGACCTCGTTCTTGAAGCCCTTCGGGAAGAGCGGACGAACGGGGCGGTCGATCAGTCGGGAGGTCAGCGTTTCCTTTTCGGTCGGCCGGCCTTCGCGCTTGAAGAAGCCGCCGGGGATCTTGCCCGCGGCGAAATACTTCTCCTGGTAATTGACGGTCAGCGGGAAGAAATCGGCTCCCGGCTTGACGTTCTTGACGCCGACGGCGGTCGCGAGGACCGTGGTTTCGCCATAGGTGGCGAGCACTGCGCCATCGGCCTGACGGGCCATGCGCCCGGTTTCGAGGGTGAGCGTGCGACCGCCCCACTCGATGCTTTCCTTGTGAATCTCAAACATATCTTGCGTACAGAATTCCCGTTTCGTCTGAAGGGGTGGACGCTACGCGGCGACTAGCGGCGCAGGCCCAGCTTTTCGATGAGGCTCGCATAGCGGCCATGATCCTTCGCCTTCAGATAGTCGAGAAGGCGGCGGCGCTGCGAGACGAGCTTCAGAAGGCCCCGGCGGGAATGATTGTCCTTCTTGTGGGTTTTGAAGTGTTCGGTGAGGTTGGCGATCCGCTCGGTCAGGATTGCGACCTGAACTTCCGGCGAACCGGTATCACCCGACTTCTGGCCATGTTCGGAAATGAGCGCACTCTTGCGCTCTTGCGTAATCGACATCGGTCATTCCTTTCTCAGTGCGGGCGTCAGGCCCGTTTCGGTGTCAGATTGAAGACCCTGACCGGCTGGAATTTGCCGGCGCGGGCTTCGCCAATGGCGGCCGCCGTTTCGCCCCACATCGCCACGGCGAGTTTCGAGGCGTCCTTGCCAGCGATCTCACGAGGGCGCCGCTGCGCACGCAATTCCTGCGCTTGCCGCGGAAGGAGGACGATCGGGCGTCCCTGCTTCAAATTGAAGACCTCGTCCTCGGTCACGGCCAGGGCCGGGATGTCGTCCAGCGCGGTCTCGACCGGGAAAAGGGCTTCCAAAGCGCGGCCCTTATGGGCCATTTCCGTCAATTCGTCCAGCGATACCGCAGCGTCGATCGCGAAGCCGCCAACGCGGATCCGGCGCAGCGCCGCAACATGCCCCTCCGCCCCTACCGCAGCAGCGATATCGCGCACCATGGAACGGACATAGGCGCCCTTGCCGCTGCGCATTTCGAACACGGCGAGATCGGCCGTCGGGGCGTCCAGAAGCTTGAGTTCGTGGATCGTGACGGGGCGGGCGTCGAGCTCGACGGTTTCGCCCGCGCGGGCGAGGTCATAGGCGCGCTCGCCATCGACCTTGATGGCGGAATAGGCCGGTGGGATCTGGTCGATCTCGCCGACGAAGCGATCGAGGACGGCCTCGATCTCGGTCCTGGACGGGCGGACACCGCTTTCCGCGGTCACCTCGCCCTCGGCGTCGAGCGTGTCGGTGCTTTCACCCCACTTCACGGTGAAGCGGTAGGTCTTTTCACCCTCCTGGGCGAAGGGGACGGTCTTGGTTGCCTCGCCGAGCGCGACCGGCAACAGGCCGGTGGCGAGCGGGTCGAGCGTGCCGGCATGGCCCGCCTTCTTCGCGTCAAACAGGCGGCGAACGGCGGTGACGGCCTGGGTCGAGGTCATGTCCGCGGGCTTGTCGAGGATGATCCAGCCGTCGACGTCCTGGCCCTTCTTGCGGCGGCCCATCAGACGTTATCGCCTTCGTCGTGATCGGGATCGTTATCGAGGTCTCTGGCGACTTCCGGCCGGGCGAGGATCTCGTCCACCTTCTCGGCGGCGTCATAGCGGTCGTCGGCGTGGAAACGCAGGTCAGGCGTGAATTTCATGTCGATCTCGCGACCCAACTTGGCGCGCAGGAAACTCGCTGCGCGGTTAAGGCCCTTGACCATCGGCGCGGCGTCGGTGTGGCCGAGCGGCGCGACATAGACATTGGCGTGCTTCAGGTCAGGCGACATGCGCACTTCGGTGACGGTGACGATCACGCCCGTCAGGGCCGGGTCGCGCAATTCCTCGCGCTGGAGAAGGCCGGCAATGGCATGGCGGATCAGCTCGCCCGCGCGCAGCTGGCGCTGCGTCGGGCCTTTTTCGGAGGCGTGGCGGGACATGGTTCTTCTTCTTTCTTCGGCCCGGCCGGCACGGGGATCGAACCCGTCCGGTCTTCGAAGGAGGCGCGTCCTAACGCGTGCAGGC
>NZ_JBHRSV010000016.1:0-20290 GCF_042643335.1 Hyphobacterium vulgare | reverse complement strand
GAAGGGCGGATGAGGGGTTCTGCTCCGTAGTTGAAGTCTGAGTGCGCCCCCTCACCCCTGACCCCTCTCCCCCAAATGGGGGCGAGGGGAAATACCCTGACCAATCGGTAAGGCTTGTGCCGCGAACGTGAGTGGCCGGTGATCGCGCCATGGGGTCTATCGAGCTGTCTTCAATTTCAAGGGGGAGATGATGATACGAACACTGACAGCCGCCGCGGCCCTGGCCGCGATTGGCGGCTCTGCGCTGGCGCAGGAAACACAAGAAGCGGTGGCCGAGGCCTATCTCGCCGCCTATCAGGCGCAGGATTTCGCGGCGCTCGAGGCGCTCTATGCCGAGGATGCGGTCTTCATCGACCCGACGTCAGAGGCGATCCAGGGCATTGGCGGACCGTTCGACTGGACCGGGCGCGAGGCGATCCTTGCGGGCATCCGCGCATGGGGCGCGACCCGGCTGGAATACACGGTCGACCGGAGCTGGTCGGCGTCCGGCCATGTCGTGTTCGATGGCGCAGTGGCCGCCATTTATGAAACCCAGACCGGTACGGTCGCCTATCGCTACCCGATCGTCACCATCGTCACGGTGGGGAATGGCCAGGTCACCGAACACCGCGACTACACGGACTTTTCCGGCATGACGCAGGAGACCCGCTGATGCTGCGTACAATCCTGATTTCCGCCGCGCTGGCGTTGACCGGCACATCCGCCCTGGCGCAGGAGACGCGCGAGGCCGAGACAGTCGCGCGGGCCTATATGGACGCCTATTCGCGGGTGGACTGGGACGCGATGGCGGCCTTGATGTCCGAGGACATCATCTTCGCCGACACCACGGCGACGGGAACGGACGACCCTCAGGGCATCGTCACCGAAGGCCGCGAAGCGTTTCTGGAGATGCTGCGCGGCTTCGAGGCGCAATACCATCCGATCGAGCTCGGCTTTGTCTGGGACACGGTGTTTGCCAGCAATGAGACCGTGGTGTTCATCGGCCATGTCAACGCGCTCTACCCGACCGAAGACCCGGCGCAGCATTTCCGCTGGCGGTCGCAGCAGGTCGCGGCGGTCACGGTGCGCGACGGCATCGTGATCGCGCACCGGGATTTCGCCAATTATCCGGGCGCGGAGCAGGGCCTGGTTCCGGTGGAGTAGAAGGGCCGCTTTCCCCTCTTCCCCTAAAGGGGGCGAGGGGAAGTCAATCCGGGGCAGAACAGACATCGAAAAGAAAAAGGGCGGCCCGAGAGCCGCCCTTTTCGTGTCGGGTGAGGGGATGGATCAGAGCTTGCGCTCGATCTCCTCGACCTCGAAGCACTCGATCAGGTCGCCCTTCTGCAAGTCTTCGTAATTCTCGAAGGCCATGCCGCATTCCATGCCGGAGCGGACCTCGGCCACTTCGTCCTTGAAACGCTTCAGTGTCTTCAGCTTGCCCTGGTGGATCACGGTGTCGTTGCGCAGCAGGCGCACGCCCGAGCCACGCTTCACGACGCCTTCGGTCACCCGGCAGCCGGCAACCTTGCCGGCCTTGGAGATGTTGAAGACTTCGAGAATTTCGGCATAGCCGATGAAGGTCTCGCGCTTCTCCGGCGCGAGCAGGCCTTCCAGCGTCGCCTTCACATCGTCGAGCACGTTGTAGATGATCGAATAATAGCGGATCTCCACGCCTTCGCGCTCGGCCATCTCGCGCGCCTGCTTGTTAGCGCGGACATTGAAGGCGAAGACCGGAGCGCCCGACGCCTTGGCCAGCAGAATGTCGCTTTCGCTGACACCGCCCGCCGCGCCGTGCACGACGCGTGCGGCGACTTCCTCATTGCCGATCTTCTCGAGCGCCTGGGTGATGGCCTCCGCCGAACCCTGCACATCGGCCTTGAGCACGATGGGCAGTTCCTGCGTCTCCTTCTGCTGGAGACGGGCCATCATCTGCTCGAGCGAGGTGCCGGTCACCGTGCCCGAACCCGCCGAGCGCTTCTGGCGCTGACGATAGTCGGCGATCTCGCGGGCGCGGGCCTCGCTGTCGACGACGGCGAAGAGTTCGCCCGGTTCCGGCGCTCCGTCGAGGCCGAGAATCTCGGCCGGCTGCGACGGGCCGATTTCCTTCAGCTGCTGACCGCGTTCGTCGATCAGGGCGCGCACACGGCCCCACTGGGCGCCGGCCACGACGATGTCGCCGCGCTTCAGCGTGCCGCGCTTGATGAGTACGGTCGCGACCGAACCCCGGCCCTGTTCGACCTGCGATTCGACCACGACGCCGTCGCCCGGACGGTCGGGATTGGCCTTGAGATCAAGGATTTCGGCCTGCAACGTGATCGCCTCGGTCAATTCCTCGAGACCGGTGCGCTTCAGCGCGGAGACTTCGACGGCCTGGGTTTCGCCGCCCATCGCCTCGACGATGACTTCGTACTGCAGCAGCTGCTGCAGGACGCGCTGCGGGTTGGCGCCTTCGCGGTCCATCTTGTTCACCGCCACGATGATCGGCGCATTCGCCGCCTTGGCGTGATGGATGGCCTCGATCGTCTGCGGCATGACGCCGTCATCGGCCGCGACGACCAGGATGACGATGTCGGTCGCCTGTGCCCCGCGCGAACGCATCGACGAAAAGGCGGCGTGGCCGGGCGTGTCGAGGAAGGTGATCTTGTCGCCGGTCTTCAGCTGAACCTGGTAGGCACCGATATGCTGGGTGATGCCGCCCGCCTCGCCCGCCGCGACGTCGGTGGAGCGCAGCGCGTCGAGCAGCGAGGTCTTGCCGTGGTCGACATGGCCCATGACGGTCACGACCGGCGGGCGCGGCTTCTTGGTGTCTTCCCGATCGTCCTCGGCGATGAAGCCTTCCTCGACGTCGGATTCCGACACGCGCTTCGAGACGTGGCCGAAATCGGCGACGATCAGTTCGGCCGTGTCGGCATCGAGCAGGTCGTTCACGCGGACCATCTGGCCCTGCTTCATCAGGTATTTCACGACGTCCGCGGCCCGTTCGGCCATGCGGCTGGCGAGATCCTGGACCGAGATGGCTTCCGGGATCACGACTTCGCGCTGGATCTTGTCGCGCTCGCCGCCGGAGCTGGCGCGGCGCTGCTTTTCGCGTTCGCGGGCGCGGCGCACCGAGGCGAGCGAGCGCTGGCGCTCCTCGTCACCCTCGGTGACGGCCTGAATCGTCAGCTTGCCTGCCGAACGGCGGCGGGATTCACCGCGCTGGCGCGAAATGGCCGGCGCCTTGTTGGCCCCGCCCTTGCGCTTGACGCGTCCGCCCATTTCCTCGAGCGCGCTCTCGACATCGTCGGTCTCGCCCTTGGCGGCTTCGCGCGCCTTTTCCTTCGACGGATCCTTGCGGGCCGGCGTGACGACGGCGTCGGGATCGGGAATGTCGGCCGGGTCCGGCGCGGCGACGACCGGTTCGGCCTCGCGCTGCCTGGCTTCCTGCTCGGCGGCGCGGCGCGCCTCTTCCTCGGCTTCCTGCCGCTTGCGGTCCTCGAGCTGCTTCTGCTCGGCCTCGGCGCGCTTGTCGCGCTCCTCGGCTTCGGCCTTTTTCTGGGCATCGCGTTCGGCAGCTTCGGCGCGGGCGCGCTGGATGGCGCGCTGACGCGCCATCAATTCCTCTTCGGACAGGCCCAGCTCGCGCGCCTTGGCGGCCAGCGCGGATTCCTTGCCGCCCTTGGCGGGGGCACCGCCGGGCTTGCCCGGGGCAGGCGTGTCCTTGGGACCGGCAACGCGCTTGCGCTTCATCTCCACGACGACGGACTTGGACCGCCCGCGCGAGAAGCTCTGCTGCACCGTGCCCGCGCCGCCGCGAAGCGACAGCGGGCGCCGGCCCGATCCGGAATTACGTTCGTCGTTGTCGCTCATGCGAGCCTTTCAACACGGCGTCTACATACATGATGGAGCGCCCGCTGCCGTGGGCCGGCACTCCGAATTCTCCAGTCCTCCGGACGGAAGGCCGCTAACCTAGCCAGCTTCCGTGCGGATTCAACCGTCCTGGCTGGTCTTTCCGCCGGGATCGATGTCCCGGAATCCGGCCAGCTTCGTCATCGTCTCGCCGAAGGCCGCGACTTGCGGACCCCCGGTCAGGACGGCGTGAACCAGGGCGTCCCGGCCCAGCGCCTGTCCCAGTTCGGCCGCGGTAAAACACCCCGCGACCGGAATTTCACCCCAGGCGGCCCAGGCCAGCCTGTCCAGCTTGCCGCGCCCGTCGGGGGCGGCGTCCGCCGCCTCGATCCGCCAGGCGGGCCGGGCGGACTTCAGCGCCGCATGCGCCGTGTCGAAGCCCGCGGCCAGGTCACCCGAGCGGCGGGCCAGTCCGAGCAGCGACAGCGCCCGAACCGAAAGCCGTTCGGCGATCCGGTCGGCCAAGCCGTCCGGCACCGCGACCGGCGCTTTCGCGCTGCGGGCAAACGCCTTGCGCTTCAGCGCGGTCTCGACCGCGTCGCGGCTCGCCGTGACCCAGACGCCGCGCCCGGGGAGCCGGGCGGTGACATCGGGGACCAGTTCGCCTTCCGGCCCGATCGCGATGCGCACGAGATGCGCCTCGTCCCGGGTTTCCCCGGTCGCGACGCAGCGGCGTTCGCGGCGTTTCGGGCCGGCTGACGGATCAGCCGCGGTCGTCGTCCTCCGCGTCATCGCCGTCCTGTTCCATCTCGGCCGCAACGGCCTCGTCGAGATCGACACCGAGCGCGGCGGCTTCCGCCTCCATCGCCTCGAGATCGAGATCGCCGAGATCGTCTTCGCCCTCGACCGCTTCCGGCTCCGGCTGCGGCAGGTCGTCCTCGGAGATCCAGCCGGCCGCGACGCGGGCGCGCAGGATCATCATTTCGGCGTCTTCGGCAGTGATGTCGAAGCCATCGAGAATGCCCGGCTCGCGCACGCGCTCGCCATTGCGGGTCTCGAACCAGCCGCGCAGATCGTCCGGCGTCATGCCGGCAAGATCATCGACCGTCTTGACGTCATTCTCGCCGAAAGCGACCGCCATGGGAAGCGTCACGCCTTCGATCTCGAGCACGCCGTCCTCGACACCGGCTTCCTTGCGCTTGGCGTCCTGCTCGGCCGCGATGCGTTCCAGGTAGTCGCGGGCGCGGGCCTGGATCTCGTTCGCCGTGTCCTCGTCGAAGCCTTCGATCACCGCGATCTCGCCGAGATCGACATAGGCGATCTCCTCGACGTCGGAGAAGCCTTCGGTGGCAAGGAGTTGGGCAATGACCTCGTCGACATCAAGGGCCGTCATGAAGAGGCTGGTGCGCTCGGCGAATTCCTTCTGGCGGCGTTCCGACTCCTCGACCTCTGTCAGGATGTCGATCGACCAGCCGGTCAGCTGCGAAGCGAGGCGGACATTCTGGCCGCGGCGGCCAATGGCCAGCGACAGTTGGTCGTCCGGCACCACAACCTCGATACGGCGGTCTTCCTCGTCGAGCACGACCTTGGCGACTTCCGCCGGCTGCAGCGCGTTGACGATGAAGGTCGCCGGGTCCGGGGACCACGGAATGATGTCGATCTTCTCGCCCGCCAGTTCCGACACGACGGCCTGAACGCGGCTGCCGCGCATGCCGACGCAGGCACCGACCGGGTCGATCGAGCTGTCGTTCGAGAGCACGGCGATCTTGGCGCGGCTGCCCGGGTCGCGGGCGACGGACGGGATTTCGATAATGCCCTCATAGACTTCCGGCACTTCCTGCGCGAACAGGGCGGCCATGAAGTCCGGATGGGCGCGCGACAGGAAGATCTGCGGGCCGCGGGTCTCCTGGCGGACATCGTAGATATAGGCGCGGACGCGGTCGCCCGGCTGGATGTTCTCGCGCGGGATGGCGTCGTTGCGGCGGACAATGCCCTCGGCGCGGCCGAGATCAATGATCGCATTGCCGTATTCGACGCGCTTGACGATGCCGTTGACGATCTCGCCGACACGGTCCTTGTACTCTTCGTACTGGCGCTCGCGCTCGGCTTCCCGGACCTTCTGGGTGATGACCTGCTTGGCGGTCAGCGAGGCGACGCGGCCGAATTCGATCGGCGGCAGTTCGTCGGAGAAGACGGTGCCGATCTCGGCGTCCTTGTCGATCTTCTTCGCATCGGCGAGCGACAATTGCTGGGAGTCGTTCTCGACCTCTTCCACCACGGTCATGCAGCGGGTGAGCTTCATCTCGCCGGTCTTCGGGTCGATCTTGGCGCGGATGTCGTTCTCGGCGCCGTAGCGCGAGCGGGCCGCCTTCTCGATCGCGTCCTCGATGGCGGCGAGAACGAGTTTCTCGTCGATCGACTTTTCCTGTGCGACCGCGCGCGCGATCGCCAGCATTTCAGTCTTGTTTGCGCTGACGCCGATATTCATGGCGTTTCCTCGCTCCCTTGCTCGGGCGCGCCACCGCGCGCCTTCAGATCTGCAGCCATCAGGGCATCGGTGAGCACGAGTTTCGCATCCGCGATCCAGTCGAACGGGATGTGAGCGGTCTCGGTCTCGCCCTTCATGTCGAGGAGGACATGGCCCTCCTCGTAACCGGCCAATGTGCCGGTAAAGCGTTTGCGGCCCTCGACCAGCCGGTCGAGTTCCAGCTTCGCCTCGAAGCCTTCCCAGCGCGCGAAATGCGCCGGGGCCGTCAGCGGCCGGTCGATGCCGGGCGACGAGACTTCGAGCGTGTATTCGTCGCCGATCGGGTCATTCTCTTCCAGCATGGCGGAGACGGCGCGCGACAGGGTGGCGCAATCCTCGACATTCATCGTGCCGTCGTTCCGCTCGGCCATGATCTGGAAGGTCTTGCGCTTGCCGCCCATGACGCGCACGCGCACGATCTCGAATCCCATGGCCATGGCGATCGGCTCCACCAGGGCGAGCAGGCGTTCATCGAGGGTCGTCTTGGTCTTCACGGCAGTGCGGTCCGGCCTTCGGCGGTAACAAAAACGGCGGCCCCGGTCGGAGCCGCCGATAACGTGTCATCGACACGCAATCGAACTGTTGGCGTGTCTATACGCCCGAAGGCGCACGGATGCAATGCGCTAGCGCCGCTCGAAATCGAACCAGACCGGGGCGCAGTCGCCGAGCCGCTTGGTCTCGTAGCGCGTGGTGATGTGGTCGGCGGGCGGTGTGCGCCAGTCGGCGGCCTTCCCGGCCAGCCATGTCAGCTTTTCCTGCCGCCGGAGGACTTCGAGCGCGTGGTCGGCATAGGCCATGACGTCGGTGGCGACCCGAAGAAGACCGCCGGGCTTCAACAGGCGGACGAATTCGCTGGCGGTTTCGTCCTGCACGAAGCGGCGCTTGGCGTGGCGCGTCTTCGGCCAAGGGTCAGGAAAGAGCAGATAGATCCGGTCGAGACTTTCATCGGGCAGGCGCGGGAGAATGTCGCGCGCATCGCCAAGATGCATGCGCACATTCTCCAGACCGCTTTCCTCGACCCCGGTCAGCGCCTTGGCGAGCCCGTTGACGAAGGGCTCGATGCCGATGAAGCCGGTATCCGGATGGCGTTTCGCCTGCGCGACGAGATGCTCACCGCCGCCGAAGCCGATCTCGAGGATGTGCCGGTCAAAGCGCGGATCAGGCTCGACTGGTCCGGTATCGGGCAGGGCAATCTTCGGCAGGAGATTGTCGACGAGACCCTGCTGACGCGCCGACAGGGGGCGGCCCTTGGTCCGCCCGAACGTGCGCAGGGCGCCCGAAGGCGCCCCGCTGTTATGCTCAACCCTGTCAGTCACGACCTGGCTCAGGCGAGCGACTTCAGCTGATCGACGAGGTCGGTCTTCTCCCAGGAGAAGCCGCCATCGGCGTCCGGGGTGCGGCCGAAATGGCCGTAAGCCGCGGTGCGGGCGTAGATCGGACGGTTCAGCTGCAGGTGCTCGCGGATGCCGCGGGGCGACAGATTGACCATCTGCGGCAGCGTCTTTTCCAGCACTTCCTCGGCGATCTGTCCGGTGCCGTGCAGGTCGACATAGACCGAGAGCGGCTTCGATACGCCAATGGCATAGGACAGCTGGATCGTGCATTTCCGGGCGAGGCCGGCGGCGACGACATTCTTCGCGAGATAGCGCGAGATGTAGGCCGCCGAACGATCGACCTTGGTGGGGTCCTTGCCGGAGAAGGCGCCGCCGCCATGCGGTGCCGCGCCGCCATAGGTGTCGACGATGATCTTGCGGCCGGTCAGACCGGCGTCACCGTCCGGGCCGCCGATGACGAAATTGCCCGTCGGGTTGACGTAGAATTCATCCTCCGGCGGGAACCAGCCCTCCGGCAGAACCGACTTCACGACCGGGCGAACCAGTTCGCGGACGTCGGCCGGGGTAAAGCCCTGCTTGTGCTGGGTCGACACGACGACCGACAGCACTTCGACCGGCAGGCCGTTCTCATAGCGCAGCGTGACCTGGGACTTGGCATCGGGTTCGAATTCGGGACGCTCGCCGGATTTGCGCAGTTGCGCCATCCGCTTCAGGATTTCGTGCGAATACTGGATCGGGGCCGGCATCAGCGCCGGGGTCTCGTCGGTCGCGTAACCGAACATGATGCCCTGGTCGCCCGCGCCCTCGTCCTTGTTGCCCGCCGAATCGACGCCCATGGCAATGTCGGCGGACTGCTCGTGCAGGAAGTTCTGGAAGTTGGAATTCTTCCAGTGGAAGCCGTCCTGTTCGTAGCCGATGTCCTTCACTGCCGCGCGCGCTGTGGCTTCGATCTCGTCGTCCGAGAACTCGCCTGCGCAGCGAATCTCGCCGGCCAGGACGATCTGGTTCGTCGTCGTCAGCGTTTCGCAGGCGACGCGCGCATAGGGGTCCTTGGACAGGAAGAGGTCGACGATGGAATCCGAAACGCGGTCGCAGACCTTGTCGGGATGGCCTTCGGACACGCTTTCGGAGGTGAAGATGAAGTTCGAACGGCTCACGGCGGATCTCCAGATATAAAGATGTCTTTATATGTCGGCGGGCTTAAAGCCGATCCGAGCGCGGAGTGCAACCGGGAAGTCGGGTTTTATTCGGAATCCACGGCGTTTTCGTCAGCCAGCGTACGAACTAGATCGAGGATGCGGCGGCGCACCTTGGAGTCGCTGATCCGCGAAAACGCCTGCGCCAGCGCCACGCCGTCGGGGCTCTGGATGAAATCGTAGACGATCGGCGACTGGTCCGATTCTGCCAGTCCGCCCTTTGCGGCGGAAAGGCCATCGAAGAAAAAGGTCACGGGAACGTCGAGCACATGCGACAGCGACCAGAGCCGGCTGGCCCCGATGCGGTTGGACCCGCGCTCATACTTCTGAACCTGCTGGAAAGTAACCCCGAGTTCCTCGCCGAGCTTCTCCTGGCTCATTTTCAGGAGTTGGCGGCGCAGGCGGACGCGCGATCCAACGTGCTCGTCAATCTGGTTCGCTTCCCGCGGATTTCGCTTCATTCGCTGCCCCTTTGGAATCACCGTTCTCACGATATTCGCATGTCTAATATACCAGTTGTCGCTAAAATATAGATGCCAAACCGGTCGATTAGTACGAAAAGTTTCACATTCACGAGCGCCGCCGCAAAAGCTTTGCGATCGACCGTCGGCGGACGACCACGAATCCTGCAAGCGCACAAGCCCAGAACAGAAATGCGGCCGCGTTCCCGGTGACCGAATAGAGTGTGGGCGGCCGTGCGGGCGGCAGGTCGAAATCGAACGCTCCCTCCACGCCGGGCCGAACCAGACGGTTCGTGCGGCCCAAGGCGTCAATCACCCCCGACCACCCCCCCGAGGCCGTCCGAGCGATGGGCAGCCCCTCCTCGATCGCCCGGTATTGCGCGATGTTGAGGTGCTGCACGGGCCCGGCTGTCGGCCCGAACCAGGCATCGTTCGACAGGTTGGCGATCCAGGCCGGCCGCCGCGCCCCGCGCGCCGTGAACAGCGGATAGGCGATCTCGTAGCAGACGAGCGGCGCGAAGGGCGGCGCGTTGTCGAGCTGGATGTTGGCCGCGCCCTCCCCCGGCGAATAGCCCTCGACCATGGTCGAGAGCGAGGCGATGCCGAAGCTTCGGAAGACCCCGGCGAAGGGAATGTACTCGCCGAACGGCACCAGGCGGACCTTGTCATAGAGGCCGTCAAGCCTGGGCCGGCCGCCGGGAAAGCTGACGGCCGCGATGGCGTTGTAATAGCGCGTGCCCCCCGGCGCCTCAGTGTCGCGGCGCGGCGTTCCCGCGATCAGGGTGGGTCCGTCCGCGAGCAGTCGGGACAGCGGCGCGAGCGTGTCGCCATCCTCAAGCAGGTAGAGGGGCAACGCCCCTTCCGGCCACAGGACGTGAGTCACCGATTCCAGGCCGGGCGCGCCGGTCGCCTCGAGATAGCGGTCGCGCACCATGGCCTGATTGCCGTCCTGCCACTTTTCGCGCTGGCCGATATCGACCTGGACAATACGCAGCCGGACGCCGGTCGGCTCTCCCGGGGCGGCGGCTGCGAGGCGCTGGGCGCCCCAGGCGAACAGGCCGGCGAAGACGATCACGGCGACAAGAAGAGGGGCGTAACGGCCGGCCCGCACCGGGCGTCCCGCCAGCAGGGACGGCGTCAGGAAACCCAACAGGGTCAGAAAGCTCAGCCCCCAGGCACCAATCAGCGCCGCCGATTGCGAAACAGCGCCGCCCCCGGGCCAGACATAGGCCGGCAGATTCCACGGAAACCCGGTCAGGACATGGCCCCGGCCCCATTCCGCTGCGAACAGGAGGACGGCGAAGAACAGTATCCGCGCCGGCCCGCGCCCGCCGAGCCGGGCCTGGGCCGCCCCGGCAAGCCCCCAGAACAGAGCCAGGATCGCGGCCAGCCCCAGCGCCGCCAGCGGCCCGAAGGGCGCAAAGGCCGGACCGCGGCTGAAGAAGGCGAAGGCGATCCAGAAAATGCCGGCGGCGAAATAGCCGAGCGCGAAGACGAAGGCGGTTATGAATCCGGCGCGCATCGGTCGGCGCGCGCGCGCCGCACCGTCGAGCGCCCATAGCAGAGCCGTCAGGCCGGCGACGAGCGCCGGAAAGAAGAAGACCGGAGCGTGGGCGAGTGCGGACACTGCGCCCAGCCCGAACAGAACACCGCGCCGGCGCCAGGGGGGAAGGGCGTTCAAGCCCGTTCTGAGCCGATCCGGAGCCGCACTGCGCCGGAGAAAGGATCGGACGCTGGCGAGACTCACGCGAGCTCGCCGGCGGCCGGCGGGACTTCCCCTTCACCGGACGGGCGACTGGCGCGAATGCGGACGCGCTTGATCCGGCGCGGATCGGCGTCCAGCACTTCGAATTCAAGCCCGCCGGGATGAGGGATGACCTCGCCGCGTTCCGGGACCCGGCCGGCGAGGGTGAAGACGAGACCGCCAAGGGTCTCGAAGTCGTCCTCGTCCTCGTCGGGCAGGTCGGCCGGCATGCCGGCTGCGCGCTCGAAGTCCTCGATCAGCAGGCGCGCATCGGCCTCCCACAGGCCGGGCCCGCGGGCGCGGATGCCGGGGGCTTCCTCCTCGTCATGCTCATCCTCGATATCGCCGACGATCGGCTCGAGCAGGTCTTCGAGCGAAACCAGACCGTCAGTGCCGCCGAACTCGTCGACGACGAGGGCGAGATGCATGCGCCGCGTCTGCATGCGCAGCAGCAGGTCCACCGCCTTCATCGAGGGCGGGGCGTAAAGCAGGGGGCGGCGGATGGTTGGCAGAATCTTGCGCTCCGCCCAGCCTTCCGGGTGCTGGCCACTGGCATCAGGCGCGAGGTGTCCGACCACGTCCTTGATGTGCGCCACACCGACCGGGTCGTCGAGCGTCTCGCGATAGATCGGCAGGCGGGAATGCGCGGCTTCCGCGAACAGGCGCGCCAGCTCGGCGAGCGGCGTGTCGATCTCGACGGCGGTGATGTCGGCACGCGGCACCATGACATCGGCAACCTTCAGCCGCTCGAAGTCAGCGGCCTTGAGCGCCAGGAACCGGCCGTCGGGCGGCGAGTCGGATTCGGGGGAGAGGTTGGGCGTGACCGCCCGGCCGGAGAATGCGCGCGCCAGACGCGCGCGCCAACTTCGGCTTATTCCGTCGTCACTCATTCATGCGGCCTCCGACCGCGTAAGGATCCGCAATCCCCAGCCGGGCCAGCGCCCGGCGTTCGATCGCTTCCATTTCCTCGGCCTCTGAATCGGCCTGGTGATCATAGCCCTGCAGGTGCAGGAATCCATGGATGAGAAGGTGGCGGACATGATCGGCGGGCGCAATCCCCCGTTCGCCCGCTTCTTTCAGGCACACGCCCGACGCCAGGGCGATATCGCCCAGCCAGCCTTCGGCGCTGTCATGCGCGGGGAAGGACAGGACGTTGGTCGGACCGGACTTGCCGCGATGCGCGGCATTGAGTTCCGCGATGGCGCCGTCGCCGGTGAACAGGATGCACAGCCCCTTGCCGCCGGACAGCGACAATTCGGCCTCGGCCGCCGCGATCGCTTCGGCGGCGAGGGCTTCGAGATCGCCGGCTGCCGACCAGGCCTCGTCCTCGACCACGCATTCGACGGGGGTCACTTCTTCGCTCCGCTGTCGTGCCGCTCATAGGCGGCGACGATGCGCGCCACGAGGTCGTGTCGAACCACGTCGCCCTTCTCGAAGCGGGTGATCGCGACGCGCGGATCGCCTTCAAGCAGGGACAGGGCTTCGGGCAGGCCGGAGGGGCTGCGGTGATCGAGGTCGGTCTGGGTCGGGTCGCCGGTGACGACCATGCGCGATCCCTCGCCAAGCCGGGTCAGCACCATGCGCATCTGGGCGCGGGTCGCGTTCTGGGCCTCGTCGACTACGACGAAGGCGCGGTTGAGCGTGCGGCCGCGCATGAAGGCCAGCGGGGCGACCTCGATGCGCTTGTCCTCGCGCATCTTCTCCATCTGGGTGCGTCCCAGGCTGTCGGTCAGCGCGTCCCAGACCGGCAGCAGGTAGGGATCGACCTTCTCGGTCAGGTCGCCGGGCAGGAAGCCGAGCTTTTCGCCCGCCTCGACGGCCGGGCGGGTGATGATCATCCGTTCGAAGCGCCGCAGCGCCAGCTGGCTGGCACCATAGGCCACTGCCAGCAAGGTCTTGCCGGTGCCGGCCGGACCGACGCCGAAGATCAGATCGTAATCGGATTCCGATTTCAGATAGCGGACATAATCGCCCTGGCGCGGCGTGCGGGCGAGGAAGCTCGCCCCGCGCGGCACGCGGATCAGGGCCGAATTGCTGTCATCGTCGGCCTCGTCCTGCATCAGCAGGGCGGATCGCACCGCCGCTTCGTCGCAGATCATCCCGCCATCGAGCCGGTCATAGAGCTTGGTCAGGACCCGTTTGGCCTCGGCCCGGGCCCGGGGGTCGTCGGCAGCGATCTGGATCTGGCCGCCGCCCGGCGCGGCGAGACGCACGCCCAGCTCCCGCTCGATCAGGATGAGGTGATAGTCCTCGGCACCGGCGAGGGCGCGGACCCTGTCGGCATTGTCGAAATGGACGGTCTCGGTCGCGGCCCGGCGCGGTTTCGCCGAACGCACGCGGCCGCCCTTGGGTCTGGTCTGTTTCACGCGGCATCCGCCTTTCCGCCCGCCAGTACGCCGGTCAGCGAGGAACGGGTCGCAGCCTCCACCCGCACTTCAACGATCTGGCCGATCAGCTGTTCCGGCGCGTCGCAATGCACCGATTGCAGATAGGGCGAGCGGCCATGCAACTGTCCCGGCTCCCGGCCGGCTTTCTCGAACAGGACGGGCAGGACCCGGCCGATCTGCGACCGGTTGAAGGCGCGCTGCTGATCCTCGAGCAGGGCCTGAAGCGCATGCAGGCGTTCGGTCGCCACAGCATCGTCGACCTGACCGGGGAGGGCAGCGCCCGGCGTGCCGGGGCGGCGGGAATATTTGAACGAGAAGGCGCTGGCGTAATGCACCCGGCGCACACCCTCCATCGTGGCCTCGAAATCGGCATCGGTCTCGCCGGGGAAGCCGACGATGAAATCGCCGGAAATGGCGATGTCGGGGCGGGCGTCGCGGATGCGGCCGATCAAATCCTCGTATTCGGCGAAGGAATGCTTGCGGTTCATCGCCTTCAGGATCCGGTCCGACCCGGCCTGCACCGGCAGGTGCAGATAGGGCATGACTTCCGCCACGTCCCGGTGGGCGGCGATCAGGTCGTCATCCATGTCGCGCGGATGGCTGGTCGTGTAGCGGATGCGGTCGATGCCGCCGATCATGGCGATGTGGCGCAAGAGCTTGCCCAGCGTCCACGGCCCGTCGGCCTCGCGGCCCGCGGGCGGGGCGCCGTGGAAGGCGTTGACGTTCTGGCCGAGCAGGGTGACTTCGCGGATGCCCTTGGCGGCGAGGGCGCGGACCTCGGCGGTGATCTGGTCGACCGGGCGCGACCATTCCGCGCCGCGGGTATAGGGCACGACGCAGAAGGAGCAGAATTTGTCGCAGCCTTCCTGCACGGTGACGAAGGCGGTGTAGCCCTCGACCTGGCGGTCGATGTTCAGCGCATCGAACTTCTCGTCCGGCTCGAATTCGGTCTCCAGCGCCTCGCCGCGTGCGCGATGCGTCCGGGCGATCAGTTCCGGCAGGCGGTGATAGGTCTGCGGTCCGACGACGAGGTCGACGACCGGCGCCCGGGTCATGATCTCCGCGCCCTCGGCCTGGGCGACGCAGCCGGCGACGGCGATCGTCATCGGCGCGCCGGTCTCGGCCCTGGCGGCTTTCAGCGGGCGCAGCCGGCCGAGCTCGGAATAGAGCTTCTCCGAAGCCTTCTCGCGGATGTGGCAGGTGTTCAGGACGACCAGATCGGCCCCGTCGGGTGTATCCGACGGCTCATAGCCCAGCGGTGCCAGCACGTCCCGCATGCGCTGCGAGTCGTAGACATTCATCTGGCAGCCATAGGTCTTGATGAAGACGCGTTTGCGCTCCGTACCCATCACATCTCCGCCGCGTGCGGCCGTCCTCGGTCGAGTGAGGGCGGGGTTATGGGCAAAAACCCCTTGTCTGGCAAGGGAAGGCGGGGCTCCGGCTATTCCGCCGCGGCGGGCTTGGGCTCGGGCCGGGTCGCCCGCACGATGATCAGCACCGCGAAGATGGTCAGAATGCCGGCCAGCGCGTAGGGCGCGCCGGGGAAGTAGACCGGCGCCTCGCGGCTGGAGAAGACGTAGAAGATCTGCGTCATCATGAAGGGGCTGAACACGCTCATCAGGCTGCCGAGACTGGTCACGCCGCCCTGCAGCGTGCCCTGCATGTCGGACGGGACTTCGGACGACATCACGCCCTGAAGCGCGGGGCCGGCAATGCCGGAAATCGCCCCGAGGACGATCACCGCGTAGACCGCCCAGGCATTCGGGGCCAGCGCATAGCCAAAATAGGCGAGCGTCGCGACGGAAAAGCCGAGGATGGCTGCGCGGCGCTGGCCGGTCCACTTGATGATCGGCCGGGCCAGCCCGCCCTGGACGAGGGCGCTCATGATGCCGACCGCGGCCAGCGACAGGCCGACCTGGGCGCCGGTCCAGCCGAATTTCTCGTAGCCGTAATAGGTCCAGACCGCCGGGAAGGCGGCGTGGCCGATATAGAAAAGCGCAACGGCGGCCAGAAGGCCGTAGACGACCTTGAACTTCTTCAGCTGCAGCAGGGTCCCGACGGGGTTGGCATTGACCCAGCGGAAGCGGCGGCGGTTCTCCGGTTTCAGCGTCTCGGGCAGGACGAAATAGCCATAGACGAAGTTCGCCCCGGCGAGGCCCGCGGCGACGAAGAAGGGCAGGCGGTGGTCGATCGTCATCAGGAAGCCGCCGAGCGACGGGCCGATGATGAAGCCGAGTCCGAAGGCCGCGCCGATCAGGCCGAAGCGTCCGCCGCGTTCCTCCGGCGGGGTGATGTCGGCGATGAAGGCTCCGGCGGTGGAATAGGTCGCGCCGAACATGCCCGACAGGGCGCGGCCGATGAACAGGATCCACAGCGAGGGTGCGAGGCCCATGACGAGATAGTCGATCGCAAATCCGGCGATGGCGACGAGCAGGACCGGCCGGCGGCCGAAACGGTCGGAGAGATTGCCGATGATCGGGGCGAAGACGAATTGCGTCAGGGCATAGAGCGCATAGAGCGCGCCGCCCCAGCGGGCGGCCTGGGGAATGGTCAGGCCGGTCACGTCGACGATGAGCTGCGGGATCACGGGCAGGATGATCCCGAGACCGATCATGTCGATCAGCACGGTGATGAAGATGAAGGCGAGCGCGTGCTTGCCCGGCTGGCGGTTGACCATGCCCCCTCCGGCGGACGCGTCAGACGGTGTCGGCGTCCTTTTTCAGAGGCACGGCGTATAACTCAAGCCGGTGATCGACAAGCCGGTATCCCAGCTTGCGGGCGACGGCTTCCTGGAGTTTCTCGATTTCCTCGTTCACGAACTCGATCACCTCGCCCGATTTCAGATCGATGAGATGGTCGTGATGGTCGTCGGAAGCCTCTTCGTAGCGGGCGCGGCCGTCGCGGAAGTCATGCCGTTCGATGATGCCGGCTTCCTCGAACAGGCGGACGGTGCGGTATACCGTCGCAAGCGAGATACGATTGTCGATCTGGACCGCGCGGCGGTGCAATTCCTCGGCGTCGGGATGGTCGTCGGCGGTCGACAGCACGCGGGCAATGACGCGGCGCTGGTCGGTCATCCGAAGCCCTTTTTCGACGCAGAGTTTCTCGATCCGGTCCGGCATCATCGCGTGCTCCATTCACCTGTCGGGCGAAGATTTACGCCGTTCGGCCGGATGCGTCCAATCCCGGAAGTGTTTTTTCCATCAGGATGGCGTCGCTGCCGTCTGAATAGTAGGCACGGCGGCGCCCCGTCTCGCGAAAGCCCGCCGCTCGATACAGGGCGAGCCCGGCGCGATTGCGGTCCGACACATCCAGAAACACCCGGCGTGCACCACGTTCCCGCGCGGCGGATTCGGCGGCTTCAAGCAGAGCCCGGCCCCGCCCGTGACCCCGTGCTGTCCTTGTGACGGCAAGGGTCAGGACTTCGGCCTCGTCGAGCACGGATTGCAGCAGGGCGAATCCAACGGGTTCGCCGGCTTCGGGCCGGATTGTCAGGATCATGCCGTCCATCGCGGCGAGGCGTTCCAGTTCGCTGGCGCTCCAGGGCCGGTCGAAGCCCTCGGCGTGAATGCGGGCCAGTGCGGTGAAGTCCGGCGTCATTCCGGCTCTGCTCCGCCGGGCAGTTTGGCATCGGGCGGGCGCGCATAGACGGGTGAGGGCGGAGCATCGGATTGCCCGGCCAGGTCCAGCAGGGTCCGGGGATCGAGATCGGGGCCGTCGGCCAATACCCCGCCGGCCCAGTCGGTCCGGTTCAGGGCCGCGCGCAGAATTGGCGCGCCGCTGCCCGCAGGCCGCACGCCGTTGTCGGCGAGCGGACGCAGCCATGAGGCCGCCGCTTCGATGGTCAGCCGTTCAGGGTCGCCAATCGCACCGCCCCGGTCGAACAGCTGGACAACAAGCTCGCCGCGCTTGGCATCGTGAATGACGGCGACGCGGCCGGTCCTGCGCGGATCCGCCATGTGTGCGATCACGGCCAGATTGGATACCCCCACCGCCTCGGCACCGGTGGCCAGCGCCAGGCCGCGGGTGAAGGCCACACCGACGCGGGTTCCGGCAAAACTGCCCGGGCCGGTGGCGACGCCGATCCTCGACAGATGCGACGGCTCGACACCGGCATCGGCCAGCAGGCCGGCGACCAGCGGGGCGAGGCGTTCGGCGTGTCCGCGCCCGAGGCGTTCGCCCCGGACAAGATCGTCATGGCCCGGCCGCCGCAGGGCGGCGATGCACCAGGCATTGGTCGTGTCGAGGGCCAGAAGCGCGCGCATGGCCTCCGTCTAGACGATCAGCGCGGCCTCGTCGAAGTCCAAACGCGGCAGGCGCGGGAAGATTTTCTCGCCGGTGCCATGGCCGAGATTGACGAGGAAATCGGCCGCCCAGGTCAGGCGGCCCGGATCGCTGGCAAAGAATTCCGCGTCGATCCCGGCCTTGTCGAAGCCCGACATCGGACCGGTATCAAGACCGAGCGCGCGCGCGGCGAGGATCAGGTAGGCGCCCTGCAGGATCGCATTGCGCGGGCCATGATCGTCGGCACCCTTCGCCATGATGTCGCGGGCGCCGGCACTGTGCGGGAAGAGTTTCGGCATCTGCTCGAAGAATTCGGTGTCGCGCGCGACGATCACCGTCCAGGGCGCGGACATCGTCTTGTCGACATTGCCCGGCGACAGGTGCGGCTTCAGCCGGGCCTTGCCCTCCGGCGTGCCGATGAAGACGAAGCGCGCCGGGGAATTGTTCATCGAGGTCGGGCCGAACTTCACCAGGTCGTAGAGCTGGCGGATGGTCGCCTCGGAGACGGGTTCGTCCGTCCAGTCGTAATGCGTGCGGGCTTCGCGGAAGAGCAGGTCGAGCGCCCGGTCGTTGAGCGCGCGGGACAGATTCGGGGTTTGAAGCATGGTCGCCTCCAGAGTTTTTCTGGAATGCGATATAATCCCGGGCTCAGCGGCGATTACCCTCAGATCTGGAAAAAGCGTCTGTCCGCTTTTTACCCGACGGCGACGACTTCGCGGACTTCCGGCACGTAATGCTTCAGGAGATTCTCGATGCCCTGCTTCAGCGTGGCGGTGGAGGACGGGCAGCCGGCGCAGGCCCCGCGCATGACCAATGCGACGATGCCGTTCTGCTCGTCGAATCCCTTGAAGATGATGTCGCCGCCATCGCGGGCGACGGCCGGGCGGACGCGGGTGTCGATCAATTCCTTGATTTCGCGCGCCGGACCTTCGGGCAGTTCTTCCTCGGCCGCCATCGCGTCGCCGGAGAACAGCGGCTTGCCGGATTCCAGCGCGTCCATGATGGCGCCGAGAATGGCCGGCTTGATATGGGACCAGTCGACGGTCTCGTCCTTCGAGACCGAGACATAATCCGCACCGCAGAAGACACCGGTCACACCGTCGACCGCGAACAGCGACTCGGGCAGCAGAGACCCGGCCGCGTCATCCGGCACTGCGAACTCGCGCGGTTCGTCCGGAGCGATCTCGCGCCCGGGCAGGAATTTCATCGTGTTCGGATTCGGGGTCGGTTCGGTCTGGATGAACATCGGGCACCGCCTTTCGCTTCACGGGCGGAAATGGCGCTTCCCCCGGTCCAGTTCAAGCGAGGACGTCAGGTCAGGGCGTCGATCGCCGATTTGTCGAGCCCGCCGGGGACGACGGTCACGGGTATGGGGCGGTCCTCGAACAGGCCCCTGCCGCGCGAAAGCGCGGTCACCAGCGGGCCGGGACCCTCGCCGGATTCCGAGGCGCCCAGCACGAGCAGGGCGATGGCCTGATCCTCGGCGATCAGCTTGGCGAGGCATTCCGATGTCCGGCCTTCTCTCAGGATCAGTTCCGGACGCGCGCCCAGCACGGCCTCGGCTTCCTCGGCGAGCGAATCCAGCATCTGGGTCGCCGCTTCCTCGGCCTCGCGGCGCATGGTTTCGCCCACGCCGATCCAGTGATCGAAATTCGGCGGCTCGGTGACGGCGAGAATGGCGAGCTTGCCGCCCGTCGCCTTCACCCGCTTGGCAGCGAAGTAAAGCGCGGTGCGGCATTCCTCGCTCTCGTCGGCAATGACGAGAAATTTGCGGTCTTCTGCGTTCATCTGCATGCCAAGTTGGCGAAGCCGGGGCCGCTCGTCCAGTGTGTTCCGCGTCCGCGACCTGGGTGAGGCGAAATGAGTGTGACGCATGCCGACCGGCGCAATGCAACAAGCGCCGAAAAAATCTGGTCGATCGAGGATGGCGTCCTGACCGCGCAGGAGGGCGAGCGTGTCGTCCACAGGGTGCCGCTGGATCGTGTCACCCAGGTCCGGCTGGCGCTTGAAATGGCCGGCAAGGAGGTCCAGGTCGTCTGCCGCGTCTCGGTTCCGGGGGAAGGCGAGGCGGTGTTCGGCTCACAAAGCTGGGCCGGGGTCGGGCAGTGGAACAATCGCGCGCAGAGCTTCCGGGCGCTGCTTGGCGAATTGCACACCGCGCTGATGCCGCGCCGGGACGAGATCCGCTTTCTGGAAGGCCAGTCGCTGGCCTTCCGCTGGATCATGACCGCCTTCGGCGCGGTCATGGCGGTGATCGGAGCGGCGATCGCGGTCTTTCTGCTGGCGTTCGAGGAGAATACGGCGGGTTTCTTCGCCGTCGCTCCGGCGGTCACCGGCGGCTGGATCGCCTGGCTGTTCCGGCCGCGCGCGCCCAAACCCTACGACCCGGCGACTTATGCGAAGGTGCCGAGCTAGTTTCCCTCGCCCTTCGAGGCTCGCTGCGCGAGCACCTCAGCAACCGTGTTGTTGCGGGTTGTTCCAGGTCTGGTTTCTGGCGACGAGGGTGTTGAGGAGAATGGTGAGTTTCCGGGTTGCGGCGATGAGGGCGAC
>NZ_JBHRSV010000015.1:0-43983 GCF_042643335.1 Hyphobacterium vulgare | reverse complement strand
CTTCAGTTCGGGGAAGGGATCGCGATGTCTCGTCATGAGTTTGTCTCTTCTGACGAGCGCTCGAAATCACGCCGAAGTCCAGTCCCGGGAGCGGTATTTGCCGAAAAAGTCGCGCGGATGAGGCCGACCGCAAGTATCTGGCCGATCTCGGAGATTCGTTCTCGCGGCGAGAGCGTCTCGACCGCCAGGGCGTTGGGCCCGACCGAGGCGCGGGCCTGGACGTCAACTGTCAACTGTAAACTGTCAACCATCGCCCGATCCTGTGTGTCTGGCGAAATCGAGCGCTCAGCTCCCCCGTATACGGAACTCGGCCCGGTAGGACCCGCGCACCGATTGCAAGCGGACCCGTCGCCTTGATCCTTCCGGCGAGCGGTCATCGGGCATGCCCCTTACCTTCGATTCTTGAGGCGGGCGCCGGCAGAATCTCGGGAAGACCCGGTTCGCTCATCCTTCGACGGAAGGCTTCCATCGGCCAGTGCGCATCCTCGTCAAACCCCATCCTCTCAAGCGCGGTCGGCAGATCCGGGTGATTTGCGAGCAACTCGTCGAAGCAGACGATGAAAAGTCCGGATGCTCCCGTTCGATCGTCCCGGTTCGGATCGATAAGAATTCTGATGAGGGGACGACCGTGACGGGTGAGGTGTTGGAGAAGGGATTGGAAACCCAATACCCCAAGCGCCCTCTCGAAGGCCCGTTCTGCGCCGGTTCCGTCACGCTGTTCGAGAAGCTCAAGGAGTTCGAGATCGTTCGGCCCCTGATTGAACTTGTTTTTTGATTCTTTCTCTTTGGGTGTCGCGGTGTCACCGGCCGCGGAACGCCCTGACACCGGGGAGTGACAATGGAGGACGCGACCGGAGGGGTTGCGGGCTGGCCGGCGACGCTGTGTGCGAACACGAGCGGCGGCATTGGCCCGGTGCGTGAGTTCCTTATGAAGCTCGAGTGCGTCGCGGTCGATCGAATATACATTGCCGCGGCTTGTGCGCTCGACATTGAGGACCTGTGAGCGCTCCAGCGCTTTTACGGCGCGCATCACCGTGCGTCGTGATAACCGCGTGTCCTCGGCCAGGGTGGCGTAGCTCGGCCAGGCGGTTCCATTTCTTCCCAGTCGAAGAGCAATGTGAAGAAGTACGTCATGCTGAGAACGCGGGAAGCAGCGCGAATCCCGGATCTCATATTCTATTCGTTTCGGCATGGGCCAAACTCCTCTCAACGAAGCTCCGGGTTAGCCGAATGCGGCCTCACCAGATGAACTTGGAGAGAAGGGTGAAACGAAATCGGATGGGGTGTCAGTTTGACAAGACGCCAAAAATCAGAGTGTCAACTTTGACCCCTGATTCTGTCGAGGGTGGGGTTTACATTCAAAATCTGCTCACGGCTCCAATGGGATAGGCCATCGCTCCGAGCCATGGCGGGCAAGTCGCCGCATGCCAGATGTCAACCGAGGAGGTTGACGATATCGTTTGAGACGCTTTTCCCACTCTTCCTGTCGAAGCTGGCGCAAGACAAGCAGATCCCATGTGTCCGACGAGGGGATATCCGTAATCTCGGCTTGGGCGTCAATGAGCGCAGCCTGAAGCGTTGGGCGCTCGGACAGCAGAGAGTCACGGTTTTTGTATGTAAGGAGGATCCGCCGACTTGCGCTTGCGACGTATTTCTCGCGTGTGGCGAGAGTCGTGCCTCCGCCCCAGATGGACCCAAGTGCTGAGGCAAGGAACTCTCGGCTCCGATTGCGCCCGTGTGGTAGTCGCTGCTCGAAAGTCACTTCGAACCCGCACGTATTGGAGAGCCAAGACAAGACAATCTGTTCCGCGTTCACAGCTTTCCAGTACTGCCGGGAGTGACCCTTCGGGATCATCGCATCGATCTGACGGAGCGTTTCGGTAAGAGAGCACTCGATATTTTCGATTGCGCCTGGAAAAGAGTTTGCGCGTGCGATGTTACGTGCCGCGTCGCTTGGGTCGCGGCCTGTCTCAAATCGTGTCACCCGCTCATGGGCATCATCGACGATGTGCGCAGCCGACAAAATTGCGGCGTAGGTTTGATTGACGATTCGCCACGTCGACGGCGCCGACATGTTGAAGCCGGTAGAACCTTCAGACCGCACCAACGCGGCAATCGTCTCGCGGAACTGCTTCAACTGCTTCAAAGCTGAACGAAGCTGGCGCCGAATAATCTTGAGGTCATTCCGACCGGATGACTGCTCAAATTGTGCTCGGTAGCGGAGGCATTCTTCGGTCGCCTCGGTCAGCACCTGGCTCAATAGCCAAGTATCGGAAAAGCCAAGTTGATACGCATAGTTTTCAAGTGGAGGTAGCGGCTTCACGCCGGCCGAGAGGGCATCAACCCGCTGCTCGATCCATTTCAAGTCGAGTTCATAGCCGATATCGAATTTCTCAGCGTTCGCGTAGGGAAACTCGAAGCGGGGTCGATCTGAAAGAGCGCTGGCAGACAGGTCGTTAATACTCATGGCACAGTCGCGCCTTTCCAATCGTCATGCCAACTTATGTAGTTACTCTGTGGTGCGCAGAGTTCGCAGCTAAAGCATTAGATCGCGCCGCGTCCGCATATTGCCCCGAACGGTACGCATCAAGCGCGTGGTCCAAGTCGACGGACTTAAACGGCCAATGTGTGACCCACTCGGTTTGCCGGTTGATCAGCGTAAACAGTGCGTAATCGGTTGCATGTGACCCGCCGGCTCGAATCTCGCTTGCTTCCTCTCAGGCGTTGATCTTCGGATCTGGGACGGGGCATCCATTATTCTCTTTCGCAAGTCGGATCGCACGCTACTCAAGAGCGATGTCGATCGGGCCGCGAAATTTTCCCGTGCTGTCACGCCGTCTTTCGCCCCGGAAACCGATACTTAGTGGTGCCAGTCGAGAAGCTCTGCCGCCTCATCCTCTCGTTTAGCATCCAACTCGTAGCTGCGCGCAATTTCGTCGAGCGCCTTTGCCGTGTGCGGATGTTCGAAGATAATGGCCTGCGCCCAAGCCCGATACTTCGCGGCGAGCACGCGTTCCTGCTCACCGCCATCTCCAGGCATTCTCGTGGTGACGCCGCGGCGGTTGAGCTTGCCAACACGGAATCCTTCAAGCATCGGCTTGCTACGAAAAAGATCAAGGACCTCGCGGATTGGCTCTGCGGGCCAATTCCCGTCGGCGCCCACCGGCGAGGCGGACAGCATCTGCCCGATTTTGCTATCCGCGATGTCCGCTCGACCTGCGGTCTTCGCGAGCATTCGCGCTTCCCTGACCCAATTTTCAAGGATTTCCCCGTCGATGGTATTATCCTCGCGTCGACCCGGTATATGGTCCCATAGTTCTAGCAGGCGGTAGGCTTGGCTGGCGACTGCGCGGGCTTGTTCCGGATCGTCGGGCTCCGGGTCTTCGACCGCGCTATTCTCATCGGCTCTAAAGATTGCACTGAGCATCTCGACGAACAGTTTCGGCTGCTCGGCCAGTTCGCTTAGCAGAACCTTTGCCGGACGGCGGGAATGTTCCAGAACCTGTAGATAGTTCCATTCCAGCGTCGCGAGCGCGTTGCGATCAACGTCCTCGCGTTCGTCCAGAGCAGTAAGGGTCTCAGCGACATAGTGCCGGAACATGGTCGCCTCGTTGCTACCGACGTCACCTTCAATCGGCTGCTTGGCGGCTTGCTCCAGTACCTCCATCAGGAGCTGTGACGGAAGAGTGATGTCCTTATTTCGGCGACCAACCAGGGCCAGAGCGTGGCGGGCGCGGCCGACATCGACCAGCTGACGAATGGCGTAGGCAACCGCCTTGCTATCACCGTCGATCCAGATAACGGGTGCCTGCCGCCAGTAGGTCTTCTCAATGTCACTACCGATTGCGGCCACTTGGTCCCACGTCCACTGGCACGCGGGCAGAGCACGCAGAATGGTGATGAGGGCATCTTCGCCCCAAGCTTCGCGCTGAGCGCGACCGATGAGCGCCGCAGCCCAGGGCTCCTTGCGGTCGCGGAACATCGAATTGATGAGGCCGTGCGCGACATCGCGGGCGTTTGCGTCGACACTCCGTACTGTTACCTCGAGTAGATGGTCGAGCTTTTCGACCGCAATTTCGGCGTCATAGAGTGCTTTGCCGATGTAGCCGGCAGTGTCGACCAGCCGCGCCAGGGCCAGCACGGCAGAGGCGCCGCCATCGGCAAACACGGCCTCCACGGCGTCGACCCGAGCAGCATCAACCTGGCGCTGTTCAGCTTCCCAGCCTTCAGTGGTCGGCCGAGGCATGGCTACGCCGTTTTCGAAGAGCCAGGCGAACCGTTCTATTGGGTCCGCTGGCGCGAGCCGTTCATAGACGCCCTCCAGGCGGTCGAGCACGGCCTCGTCCAGCGACCAGTCGGCACCCGGGAACTCCCGATGACGATGCAGCAGTCGACGCAGACTGTCCCTAAGAATGGCCCGCCCTGCTTCATCCGCGATGGCCGGTTCTACCTCTTCGAGCCCTGCCAGTGCAGACTCCATACCCGGAGACAGGTCATTCAGACGTTCCAGAAGTGCGGCCCAGCGCTTGGCGTCGGAACCCACATCGCTGATGAGACGCTGGGTAATCTTTGCTGCGCCGCGCCCGATTAAGCTCCACGTCACAACTTCGGGCTTGTCTACGCTAAAGTCGCGCCAGCGTGGTAGAGGCGAGGGTGTCGAGAAGTCGTGACCACTCGGCAGCACCTTGAGCATCAGCTCCCAAGCAGTGTTAGGATCGCGCTTGCGGATAAGGTCGAGTGCGCGCATGCGCTGCTCTTGGGTCGCGTAGGTCTGCGGAAGCCAAAGGATGTGGATTTCCCTGAGGCTATTCATAGGGCCGTTGACGTACTTACGTGGCTTGATGTCGATAGCGTGTAGGCGCGCCAGTACTTGGGAAACGCGGGGCATCCAATCAGGCGACCAAGCCAGAGCCTCCAGCGCCCACATCAGGTCCGACAGATGCTCTGACCCGAAGATGCCGCCTTCATCGTGCCCGAATAGGACACTGATCGCAGGCTCATCCTGGTCAAGACTGTCTTCCAACGCGTTGAGAAACGCCTCAGGGGATGCTTCAGCCAGAAGGCGGAAGTCGCTGGAAAGCGACCACCACCGTTGCGCGTCGGCGCCACGAAGCAGCTTGGCGACGATGGCGTCCGGTCGCCGGGCGGCGTCGGAGATGGCGACAGCCTTGTCGCCCCAAAGCGCCAGCAGGATGAGGACTTGACCCACACCGTGTCGCAGCAAGCCCGAATAATCTGGCCGGACACCGTGGACACCAGCCATCCAACGTTCATCGGGGGGCATCTCAAACCGGGGATCGGCGGCGCCCAGCACCGCGTGCGCTACCGTCTCGAAGCGGCTCAGCATCGCTGGCGTTAAATTATGGGCAAGAAGAAACCAGGCATCGGACGGCGAAGCAATGCGCCAAGCCTGTCCAATCTTCTGCACAGGGCTGTCTATCGCGCCAAGCAGAGGGGTTAGTTCTGCGATCACCGCGTCGTAGGGTTGATCCGCGAGATCGGCGAGCCGCGCCCGATCTCCGTGGGAGTCCTCGCTCCATCCCCCGGCAAGTAGCGCCGCAAGCAGCGCCTTTGACGGCGACCCTTGGGCCCAACGAGGCAGCCGTCCCGGCGCGCCGGGAATGAGCCGGCGGAGGGCCGCCAGGTTGCGAGCGCTATCGCGGGCCAGCGCTCTGGCGCGCGGCTCCGCCATTCCCGCTGCCTCGAGAGCCGCGGAGATGCCATCGCGGGAGGGGCGGGCCAGAGTGCGAATCTCGCCCATACTGGTCAGACGCTCATCATAGGCTTGGAGTACGAAGTGTCCTCTTTTGACGAGCGCGCGCGCCAGGCCCGGGTCGGGCTCAGTAAGCAGTAGCACCAGGGGTGCGGGGGCGTACATCAGTTCGCGGCCAGCATCGGGTGTCGTGGCGACAAGCGTGCGCGCCCGATATGCCGCTGCGGTGTCGGTCGGCAGCTCAGACAGGGTCGCATGGATGAACGCGGCCACTTCGTCGCTCGTCGTGGCCTGCAGTGACAGCACGGACGGGTCGCCGCGGAGCCAGCGCAGGACCTCGGCGGAGTCCTCGCTCCGGTCAGCGAGGACCAGATCCTCGGTGAGCGGCCACTCGGTCGCGAGCGACCACTCCTCCCAGACTTCGTCGAGTTCACGCGTGCCGGGCGGCCGCTTGTTCAGTCGAGCGGCGATCCAGAGTCCCACGGCTGGGTGCTGTTCGATCCAGTGGACGAGGTCATCCGCGTCATAGGCCCGGACCTCGCGCCACGGCCCTTCGTCTTGCCGAGCCTTAGCCCATGCGTCTTTCTGCGGCCAATGCCGGAGCGTTACGAAGATAAAGGCGTCAGTGGTCGGATCGAGCTGGCCCGGGTCAGCAGTTCGCTTCACGTAGTCGCCCTCGGCCTTCTGTTGGACGTTCCGCCGCTGAACACTAAGTTCCCAGCCAGCCCGGCCTTTTGGGACATAGTTATTACCGACCTTCGCAGTCGTGATGCCGTCCCAGCCCGGATGTCGCACGCCCTCGTCCGAAGGAAAACGCAGCACGAGGCTGGGATCAAGGGAAGCCTGGACGAGCTTGGCGATCAGTGTGGGCAGGCTGACCGCTCCGTCGGTCCGATCACCCCATTCCGAAAGATCCTGCGCGCTGACCCAGCGCACCGGCGTGCCCGGGGCGGGCGCGCCCGCGAAGGCAGGAACGGCCGGGCCTATGATCGCGCCGCCGGCCAAGAAGCTCACGCCGGCGCCCTGCAGGGCTGTCCGGATGGCCTGGGCGTTGTTGGCGACAGGTGTGCGGGATCCGCGCTCAAAGTCGGCGACGGTCGACGTTCCGACGCCCGCCGCTTTGGCAAGGTCTTGCTGTGACCAAGCCAGGAGGGCGCGCGCGGCACGGACCTGCTTTGGCGTCAGGTCATGGGGGGGGCTAGACTCGCTCATGATCATAGGAAATATATGACCTCAGAAAAGAAAATCCAACCGTTCTCTTTTGTCGACAATTGTGGAATTTTTGCCGACAATAGGTAACATCATGTCTGATGGTCATAGAACTTATCGCGAGCGCGCCCTGGCTCTGGTCCACGATCGCGGCATTGCGCGCGCGCGCGACTTCAAGGCTGCCGGCATTCCGCTTGTCTATCTGAAGCGCCTGACCGACTCTGGGGATCTGGCGCGCCTTGGACGCGGACTTTATCAGATTCCGGATCGTGTCGGCGAGGATGTCGCCCACAACCTTGCCGAAGCGGCGCGTCTGGTGCCCAATGGGGTTGTCAGTCTGATCAGCGCCCTGCGGCGGCACGAGCTGACTACCCAGCTTCCCCACGCCGTCTGGATGACCATTCCCCATAAGGCGCGCACGCCGAACCCCGAAGGTCTGCGACTTGAGATCGTGCGCGCTACGGGCGATGCCATGAGTGCCGGGATCGAGCATTTCGACGTCGAAGGGGTGTCTGTGCCGGTCTATGGCGTCGCCAAGACCGTCGCCGATTGTTTCAAGCACCGCCGCCACGTCGGGGAGGATGTGGCGATCGAAGCTCTGCGGGACGCCCTGCGGCAACGAAAAACCACCCCCGCTGAACTCATGAAGTTCGCCGCTATCGACCGAGTCACCGATCAGATAGCCCCCTTTATCAAGGCCATGCAATGACCGACAAGACTCTCAAGAACCCCGCCGCTTCGATCCGCGCCAAGCTTCTCAACCATGCCAAGCAGCATGGCGATGATTTCCAACGGGTGCTGACCCGCTTTGCCATCGAACGGTTCCTTTTTCGCTTGAGCCAGACCGAGGCGGCCGACCGCTACGTTCTCAAGGGAGCCATGCTGTTCGTGACATGGCCCAAGCACGTCTTCCGGCCCACGGGGGATCTCGATCTCCTGGGCCAGGGGAATCCGGATCCTGCCGCGCTGATGGAGCTCTTCTCGGCGATCTGCAAGATCGAGGTTCACGAGGACGGAATGGTCTTCGACCCGACGACGCTTAAGGTCGAACCGGCTCGTGAGGACGACAAATATCAAGGCGCGCGTCTAAGCCTGACCGGCGAGCTGGCGGGCGCCAGAATTCCGGTGCAGATCGATATCGGCTTCGGGGACCACGTTTATCCCGAACCCAAGCGAGAGAATTTTCCCGGCCTGCTCCCCGATCTCCCGCCGGCGAACATCCTGATGTATCCGCCTGAAACGGTCGTCGCCGAGAAGTTCGAAGCGATGATCAAGTTTGGCGAGACTAACGGCCGAATCAAAGACTTCCACGACATCTGGGTCACCACTCGTACGTTCCCATTCGACATGGCGAACGTCGTCGAGGCAGTGGGTGGCACCCTGCGCCGCCGCGAGACGGCCACACCCACTGAAATGCCGGTTGGTCTCACCGAAGCGTTCGCTGTGATCGCTGAAGAACGCGGTCTTTGGTCGGGCTTCCTGCGGCGGACCCCTCCGGCATTTCAGCCGCCGACTTTTCCTGAACTCCAGGCCGAATTGCGCGCCTTTTTCGGTCCCATCATCACTGGCTTGGGCCGGCCAGAAGGTTTGCGGGGTAAATGGGACCCAGACGTCGGAACTTGGCGTTGAAAGGTCTACGGGCTCTCGAAGTTTGCGCGGCTTGAGTTTGCGAGATCGGTCGAGCCAATTCAACAACCGTCCAGCCGCTGGTCGTGACGGCTCAGCGAATGACGCGCTACCTGCACCGGAATGCAGGTGAGGCGGCTTGGAAAGAAGATCACCGCCGCCACAGCAACGGCGCTCTGGCCGGGCGCGTGATCGGTCTTGCGATGGCTTCGCCTGTAAGCCGTGCATGGGCCGGCTACTGGCAGCGGGCCGCATAAGAATAGGCCCGGCACTAAGCCGGGCCACAACCAAGGAAAATCACATGATCGACCACCGCAAGGCGCGTGTGCGCCTCGTCTTTCTATTCGCCCGTCTCTGCGGGGTAGAGATCGACCTGCACAAGATGCCGCGCTAGCGGTTGCTCAGGATGCTCTCCCAATCCGCGTCGGTGAACGTGCCCTTATGTGCGTGGTCCTTACGCGAGAGGTTGATGACACCCATAATGTCCTTCGTGGCGTCGAACTTCGACTTCAGATAGAAGTGGCTGATCAGATCGGCGGCGGACTTGGAACTGCGAAACAGGTAAAACGACGTGGTTTCGCGCCACCACTTGCCGGGTGATTCCGCCTTGATCAGTTCTTCAAGGCTTTCGAGACGCTCCGAGTAGGTCGAGTCCGACTTGAAGCGGAACGTAATCGCATATGCGTCAGGCATGGTTAGGCCCTTTCTGAGCCAGTGTGAAACTGGACGGGCTTGACAGCTGACTCCCGATTCCTAAGCTCGGAGGTGAATTCCAGCGGACCCTGCAACCCGTCCTTGGGAAAGAGGCAGGGACGCAAAAAGCGTGGGGCCGCCGGTGTTAACGCACTCGGCGGCTTCGCTTTTTACGCTCAACTGAACATTGAGACTGATTCCCGCGTAGGGAGTCAACGGTTGCCGATGTTCACGGTGTGTTCACAAGATTTTGTGTGCGGAATCCGCCACACCCGAACATTCTCCCGCTTGCCGGGACTGTCGATCGTTCCCCGCTTCCATTGGAGGCGCAGGGCTTGAACAACCCGATAGGCCACGGTCTTTCGTAGCACCGCGCCTGACGTATCCATGCCCTTATCTGCGATGATGCGGGCGGCAATCTCTCGGGTGGTAAGTTCGCCCGCTTCTGACAGGTAGGACTTCGCCAACTTGGCTATCTCTCAGCGCTTGAACACGCAGTTCAGATAGACGTAGGGCGCAACACCCTCGTCAGCCACTGATCTGTGAACCAATTGCCCATCGCTTATTGCGCTGGCGTGAGGCCCTGTCAGAAATTAATTGAGTACCCGATACGCCACAGACGTCCGTCCGAGCGTTTCTCCTGACTCAAACTGGGGATGAAACTCGACCCGAATTCGATCTTCAGATGGGTTGAAATCTGATGAGAAGTTGCTCGTGTTAACGAAGACGGTGAATGTGCGCACCTGTTCTGCTGCAAAACTTGGGACAACAACTCGAGGCCCTCGCGGCGATACGCAGAGTCCGGTGCTTGGGTTTGTTTCACAAATCTCTGTTCGTGCTCCGAATCCGAACGGAAATTCGGATGGACGGACCTCAACGTTTGCCGAAGTTGCCCCGATGTTCACCGCTGCCACTGCGAATGCGCGTGTGCCGGTAGACTGAAGCCCAATTATTCCGTCCCCGCTTGGTGTGGATGCAATTGCAATAATGTCCGCGTCTGGGACGGTCGCAGTCCTTACTCGAAAATCATCCGCGCCGCGTGGTTGCTCGAGAGCAACAAGATTGTCGCAGAAGAACCTCCACGCCGGCCCCGTATTGGCTGGAAAGGACGATCGCACACTGAAAACCAGGGATTGTGATCCCCCAGGCGGTAAATCGAATAGCGGATTTATTGGTCCGTACGCACGGTTTGCGGAATCGGTTAGCCGATATTCAAGCACAACCGAATCATCGATATTTTCTGCCGCGACACGGCAATTACGTGCTTCCGTTCCGAAGCGTGCCGGATTGATCACGGTCATGAACGCCGTGGCGGTTTGGCCCAAAAGTACGCGCCGAGAGTTTGGTAGAACGGCGCTACGTAACGCGTGCCCGTCGAGGCGCGGTTGACCATATCGAAAGCGCCAAGTGGAACTATAATTGGATCCGACCCTGAACCAGTATGTTCTTCCCTCTTCGACAGAGACTTGAAGTTCTCTGACCGCCGGAGCCTCACCCTCGCCTGGCGGGGTGGAGGGCATGTCGAGATGGCCGATGGGTTCGAGTAGATCCCAACTGTCATCGGGGCCATGCGTCCATGCTCCGTCGGTTCGCTGGAATACCGCGAGTGCTGTAGCGACGAAATCGCCTTGCCCCTCATCGCTCAACGACAGGGTTCCGGTGTAAGGCGCGGTCCACACAAACCAAGCGCGATGAGCAAAGCTCTGCCCCTGTCGCGGTTCGCTCTCGCCCGGCCGCGTCGTAAAACGGGTTCGTCGATCGACAAGACCAGAACCGTGATCAAGTCGAATAGCGTGGAAGGGGGAGCTTGCGACAGCATCACCGGAACCGAATTCATCGAGTTGGAAATCGACCTCGGTTCTCGTTGGATCGGCAAGCGCAATATACACACGCTCCCCGGCGACAGCGTCGAACTGAACTCTTACTCTCGAAGACGGTATGTCTTCGACTTCCGTGACGAGGCTGTATGCGTTCAGATTGGCGGGGCCATTGGCATAAACACGCGAAGACCGAGCCGTCGTTTCAAGTGCGTAAACCCGGGTCCCGTACGGCACAAAGGAATACCAGAGCGAATTGGTTGCACCGTCTGGGTGGCTCTCACCCGCTTCAAGGGAAGCATGAGCCAGTGAAACGTCCTGATACGTAAACTTAATCAATCCGGTTGGAAGTGCATTCGCAAAGAGATCATTCGCTGGGCGGTATTCGGAGATTTCGACAAAGATTGTACGTGCAAAAACCTGCTCGCCGACACGGAAAATTACGAGCGCATTATTCCGCCCTTCCGAGAAATTTCCGGTCGGACGAGCATGAACCACGATCGACTCTCCAGCCGCAATCATACCTGAAAGGCGCGGTTCTGCCTCGTCGTCGGAACCTGGTGCCGCAGTTGAGAATGCTAGCCAACTCGCTTCGGAATAAACCGTCCAATTCTGCGCATCGCTACCATTGTTAGTGATCGTGAACTGTCCGCTGCCAACGGCGCTTCCAGGGCCTGGCGGTCCGTACAGGGTCATCGAACCTTCCGGCGAAACATGTGAGTGTTCATCGCTTCCATGCCGCGCTGAAAGCGCCGCGATGGTCAGATCAAGTCGTATGGAAGGCACTGGCGCATGATTTGTTCTCCAGACGAGCGGCGTGCCCGTTTCAATCATGGGTAGGAGGAGTTGGTCGGGGCTCAGGTTTGGGAAAAGGGAATGGGCGATCGCGAATGCACCGGCGACGTGGGGGGCCGCCATTGACGTCCCCGATTGGGTCGTGACCGGCGGAGAAGTCGATGAGGGGCCCGCAGCGCTGATATTTTCTCCGGGTGCGGCGACCCTCGTTAGGACCGAGACATTGGAGAACTGGGCGACCTGGCCATTGATCCCGCGCGCCGCAACAGAGACGGTGTGCGTGATACAGGCAGGCGTCGTCATGCGACCGCGGTCCCCGTCATTGCCCGCCGCGACGACCGTCGCAATATGGGCGACTTTCAACTGGTAAATGATGCCCGTGCGCGGGTCGGAATTGCAGCTGCCCGGCTCCAAGGCACCGCCCAAACTCATATTGATTACATTGACGCCTAAAGTCTCGCGATTGGCGTAGATCCACTCAAGCGCTGCAATTTGATCGGACACGTACGACAATGCGCACCTTGTCTGGGTGCCGCATATTTCAGGGTTGCCTCCGAACTCGGAAAACACCTGTACCGGAACGAGGTTCGCTCCGGGAGCAACTCCTGAATAGGGGTAACCCTCGGCAGATGCGCCTGCTGCGATACTCGCGACATGTGTTCCGTGGTAGCACTCGGCTAGAGGTATTTCGCTGTCGTAGCAGTAACTGGCTGCCCTGGGTGTCGTTGTGTCACTCGCAACCGCTCCGGCGCAGGCGGAAAGTGAGGCGTCCTCCGCCACCGTGCTTGAAAAGCATGCCGAGGCTGAAATGCGTCCGGCAAAGGCCGGATGATCATAGTCAATTCCAGTATCAAGAACTGCAATTGTGGCGCCTGTCCCGTCTATGCCGGCCTGATGGAGGAGGTTGGCTCCAATTTCGGCCACCGACCCGTCAAGCAGTGCGCGCTCAAGCCTGTCCGTCTCAATCCGGTCTACTCCAGAATCTGACGCCAACGCCTCAATCTCAGCGCGGGTGAGAAACATCAAAGCTGCCGGCGTAAAATCATAAGTTCGCGCGAGCCGTGGTTGTTCACCTGTCGCCAACGTCAATGAATTGACACCAAAGACGCGAGAAAAGACCGCCTCGCGCTCCTGTTGGATCTGGCGCATCACTGCGCGCTCCGCCTCGTTGGGCAGAAGGCCGTCGAACGCCGTGCGATCGTGCTCGAACTGAACGATCACGCGTGTTCTGCCGCCGCGACCGAGTTGCTCCAGCGATCGGTCGGTCAGTTCAATATTCGCCTGGAATTCCGTGCCTTGAGCTAACGCGGGTGGGTCTAAGGCCCAGACCAGGCTCGAGAGCAATAAGAACGCCAGCTTCATCTTGATCCCGTCCATCTTTCAGCGTCTGTGTTTCGCGCAAGATGCCCGACCAGTGGTTGAGTGGGAAGCGAAAAGAAGAAGTTGGGGATAGGGGAATTCGGAAATGAGAAATGCGCTGCGACCAGAGCATCTTCGATCATTTGGAGAGCTTGAGTTGTCCAGTCGGACTTTCTGTAGGTCAGCACTGAAGGCGCAAGCGGTGATTTGCGATCGGTGGGGCTCCGGCCTGGCAAAATTTGCTGAGTGGCAGCGCTAAAGATTAGGGCCGGGCACTGGGCCCGGCCGCGGTATCAAGGTCTGAAACGACCCGATTACTTCTTCTTGGCTGCCTTGCCGCCACGACCGAGGCCTATCTGCTTGGCGAACTGCGAGCGGCGCTTGGAATAGTTCGGCGCGACCATCGGATAGTCGGCGGGCAGGCCCCACTTGCGGCGGTAGTCTTCCGGCGACATGTCGTATTGCGAGCGCAGATAACGCTTCAGCATTTTCAGTTTCTTGCCGTCTTCCAAGCAGATGATGAAGTCATCGGTGACGGACTTCGAAACCGGAACGGCCGGCTTCTGCTTCACTTCCGGCTTCGCGCCGGTGCCCGAAATATCATTCATCGTCGCATGAACATTGCGAATCAGTTCCGGCAACGACTCGGACGGGATTGAATTGTTCGCAACAAACGACGCGACGATGTCGGTCGTCATGCGCAGCATTTCTTCATCGTTTATCTCAGCTGAGGTAATTTCAGACATGCTCGCTCCTCTTCAATAACGAAAAAGTTTTTATTGCTGCAGATATGGGCAAGGCAATCCCAAAGGCGGGAATTCAATTTTTACTCGAATTTATTTGTTCTTCGCACTAGGCGGGTCGAACCTGAAACCGAGCCAGTGGTTGTGGTGTCGTCAACGGATGTCGATGTCGCCGATGCAGCGAGGCCAACGCGGCTCCGATTGACGACTGGTGATCCGAAGCTGGCCAAAGGACCATCCAGACTTCGTGAACTGGCGATGTCCAGCGCGCGTGGGGTGCCCGAATGTGTTTCGGGCCCCGCTTGAGATGATCCATTGACTGTTCAAACTATGGGGGGGCGGCGCTATGTGGTCGGGGCGGCTCTCCGCGCCGTGATGCGAGGCGACGACAGCGTGGTACTTCCCTGAGGCCAGCCCCCCAGGCAATGCTCCGTAAGCGCAATCACCGGGAAAGAGCACGCCGTCTCCCTTTGCCCATGTCGGCGCCCAAACCGTCACCAAGCCAGAGTCATTCCGGCTCGTTCCATTCGCCTTCAGAATTTTGAGCGTCGCGGTTCTGATTTCTGAGGCGCTAGTGGGCCATAGCCGGAGATTATCGAGCTGCGCAGCAAACGCTCGATGAATGGCAGACACCTCCTGCTTTGGCGCGATCCAAATCCGTTCCTGAAAACACTCAAGCCCCTCCTTGGCCGCATAGGCCCAATGGTCCCAATCCCAATGTGACAGGAGGACGAGACCAGCGTGTCCACCACAAATATGCGTGGGCTCGTCATGCCAGAACCACTCCCGGTCGAATGTCCGTGTATTCGCCAGGACACCCCGACCGGCATCAAGGAACAGCCGCGGCTTCCCACCATCAGTCAGAAGCGCGGCGCAGCTTCCCTGTCCGACATCGTATATTCTCGCGGTCCTAAGTTGTGAGTCCAACCGCGTAAGGCGATCCTCAAGCCATTCCTGATCGGCTTCTTCAACATCGCTGAGATCATGTTTACCCCGAACTACGTCCGCGTCTAGGCCGTCTATCGGGACCGCTTTATAGATCGCACGAGGGATTCCCTCATCGAAGAGCGAAATATGCTGGAAGACCGAGGATTCGCCCCTCCCTGCGCCCAGTTCAATGTTGAAGAAGCTTCCTTCTCTTCGTTGTTCTCGCAAGGCCTCGGACAGAGGATCATGAGCTTCTTTGTCGACCTCGACGCGCAGTATCGAGATTGGCGCCTCCTGCCAGTCACGCCGAGAGATTTCGTCCTTCTCCAAAAAACGCGTCTCGACCGCTCCAAGAAAAGCTGTGAATTCGCCTTCGTCCCTAGGATAGGATTCGATCTCGTCGATACGGGCAATCAATCGGTTGCTGCCCGGCTCGTCGATTGGCCCTCCACCCGGCGGCGAACAGAAAAAGCGGTTCATCTTTGCGACTCCAAACTCGCTGGATCTAAAGTTCCTGCGACCGAGGTGGATGACTGAGCCGGAATAATGCGAGGGGCCCGGAGTGCCGCTTGAGCGCGCGGCGCGCAATGCCTGAACTGGTCCCCCGGAGGCCAGTCACGGAGTTCGTCTTGAGCCTCGGGTTTGCCCAAATGGACGAACGCAGTCGAACGGCCTCGAGGCACCACAGAAGTGACGCCGCTTCCTAGGGGACCGATGATCGGTGAGATTGTGAGGCTGATCATGGTGTCTAATCCCAATGACCCTAAAGCGGCAGGATCGGCCAGTGCGGCGCTTTTGCCTGAGGCTGTGGCAGGTACATCGCGATCGCCGCGTTGCTCATTGAATAGCCATGCCGGACAAGGCGCTCGAAATTCGGAGCCTTCATCGCCTTGAGGCGAACACCCTCCTGCCTTGCGCTTTCGGCATCGACTTTAGACAGGGAGAAGGCACCCCCAGCCGGGAAGTCGCTCACATCTCCACGCAGGGGAAAGTAGGCGAGCTTTCTTTCTCCGGCCTGAGCAAGCGAGATGAGCCAGCGCACGCGATTGTTCTCTGCCTGGCGGTGAACGAGTGAGAGGGCGCGCCGCGCCGTCTTCCCCCACCATTGCGGCTCTGTGTCGGCGGAGGCCGGATCGCCCGCGTTCGAGACAAGCAGCACACCGTAGCGTTTCCAGATGGGTTCGAGCCCCAGATTGTCATAGATGCCCGCGTCGGCCAGGAGGGAGCGCTCGGTATAGCGCGCATGGTGCGCATCCTCGCCGCCCTGTTTGGTAAGGGGCTGGGATTTGAGGTTGAGCTTGATGGGGCAGAAGAAGGGTGGGAAGCCAGAAGACGCCGCGACCATCTGGGCGAGCGGGAAATCTGGACGATCAATCCGCCCGACCCGGTAGTTCGCGGCATAGTGCCGAGAAAAACGCCAGAGCGTGTTGAGCTCAAAATCTGTCGCCAGGAGGGTGAAGCGCGGTGCGGTCTCATCGTCTGGAAAGTCCTGGAGCGTCGCGTCGCCGAAGAGATGCTTTCGGTATCCCGCGATAAGGCCCTCTCCGGCGTTGAGCCCGGGGACCAGGCCGCGCACGATATTGGGTTCATCGAGCGTGACCGTCGTGAAGAAATGGGTTAGCGGCGCTGTGACGACGTCTGCGAAATTCGCCGCGACACCGTCCTTCCAGTCTAGGTCCTTCCATTGGAGGCCAAGGAAGGCGGCGGTGATCGAACCGCCCGAGACCGAGGTGATGCGTTTGAGCTTGGGAAGCATCCCCAGCTCATTCATCCGAATGAAGGCGCCGAGCTGATAGGCGCCTGACTTGTATCCACCGCCCGAACAGGCGAGCGCCATGCCATCCGGTTCAAACTTCGAGGATTGAAGTGTGCCGGAAAGCGCCTTTGCGACATCGCTGCGGGATTCTTCAGCTTCATCCCGCTCGGTCGAGACCGTGTCGATCTCACTGACCATGCCCGTCTCCTTCTCCCACTCCGGGATGATGTCACCCTAGTGTCCAGTCCGCGTGCCTAAGGTTGGAGGCGTCACTCTCCTGCGCGCGCATATCCGGCCGTGACCGAGCCGTCCGGCGCGATCTCGAAGACGATGTGATCACACCCGCCGGCGCGGCCGTCGGCGTCGCTGCCGATCTTGTCTGGGTTTTCCGCGCAGGCCGCGTCCTCGACATCGGTGCGCCAGAGCGTGCCGCGGGCCTCCATCGAGGCGACGATTTCGGCATCGGGCAGAACCACCGAGCCGTACCGGGTCGGACCTGAACTGATCACGAAGTGCTCCGCGCTAACCGCATCGAGAAAGGCATCGCGCGAGGAGGTGAGACTGCCGTGGTGGCCCGCGATGAGGATGTGGGCGTCGAGGCTGGCCGCGCAGCATTCAAGGAGCAGGCCTTCGATCGAGTGAGAATCGGGCGCTTCGCCTGGCGGTCGGCGTCCGCCAGCCTCAGCGTCGCCCATGAGGAGGATGCGCGTTCCGTTAAGGTCGAGCCGGACGACGAGGCTGTTTTCATTCGGGCTCGGATGAGGGGCGCCGTCGGCATGGAGAAAAACCAGGCTCGCCCCGGGGCCAAGCGCGATCGGCGCGTCATCAATCCGCGAGGATGCGGGAATGGAGAAGGAGGCGGGCGGAGTGTCCGGGCTGCGACAGACCGAGGCATCAAACACCGCCTCATGCGTCCCGAAGTTTTGAAGCGCGGTGTGGTAGCTCACCCCCGGTTCGGCGGCGACCGCGGCGAGGAAGGCCTCATAGCCCGATGTGCAATTGATCCGACCTGAATCCCAGACATGGCGAACGTCGTGTGAGACGAAGAGGTCCGGCAGGAGTTCAACATGGTCGCGGTGAGGGTGGCTCAAGATCACATGATCGATCACCGTCCGGCCGGGCAGGCGCGCGGCAAAATAGGCCGAAAGCCGGTTGTTCGGTCCTGTCCGCCGGTCGTCATTGCTGCCCCCGTCATAAACGAGGAGCACGTCCTCGCCTTCAAGAATAAGGGCGAGCCCGGTGCCGACATCAACGACGTGGAAGCGGTAGAGCGCCGCGTCCGGATCGGCGACGATTTCGCTCCAGCCAGCGCTAACATAGGCGAGGCGTCCATCGCCCGTCCGGACCCGGTGCCAGCGCGGGACTGAGCCCTCATAGTCGAGACTCTCACCAGGACGGAGGAGGCCAAGTGCCTCGGTCTCGGTCGAGGGTCCTGCGCGCAGTGTGACGCCCGTCACTACCCGGTCAGCGGGAATGACGCGGTCGGCCGGGAAGGCCGGTGCGGCGATGAGAACGCCAAGGCAAACCAGAAAGACCCGCAACATTCGCGATTCCCCCTCCACCGACCGGAGACGTCGCTCCGGAGATCATCCCCGTCTAGCATGGAGACGGGATCGCCCCCCAGGAAGGTGGGTTTGGAGTGCTCCTGAGGCGGCGATCCCGCTCCTGCTGAGGTGTCGGTCACTACCGCACTATTGCGGAAGCGAGGCAGGCGAACCGACTTTGGGCGCGCGCGCCGGTGACCCGAAGGGATCCGTCACGGCTCCGCGCGATTCAGATGCTGTCAGAAATACACGCATTAGTCGAATCGAATTTCGATGCTTTCGTTTGCGTGTTGACGGTATGGATGGCGGCCCCTCTAATGCGGTCTCAAATCGGCGTGGGGACGGGAGTGGTCTTCACGGCGCATTGACGGGCAGGAGGGGTGGGGATTTGACGGACGCACACTGGAGGCTCGCCGGTTCGCCAGGCGCGCACTTCTCCGACGTGCTCGAGATGCTGACCGCCTATCGCGGGCTTGAAGCGGAAGAAGAGCTCGTGGAGTTCTTAGGGCTAAAACGCTTTTCCGAACTCCTTCACGGGGAAGAGCCTCGTTTCGGGGAGTTTCTGGAGATCGCGCGCATCCTGCGCGTCCCGCTTTCGACCTTCCAGATCACCTCGGCGGGACAATTTCCAGAGCTCGAGCTTGCCTATGCCGAACTTCTTTATTCTGCCGCCTCGATGACCCCCGCCGAGCGCCACGAGCTTGCCGGCGCCATCGTGCGCCTTGTTCGCCCGGAGGCTTCCAGCGCCGAAGAGGGTTCGGCCGAAATCATTCCCCTGCCGCGTCGCACGCGAGAGGATTAGGGCCATGACAAAGCTTGAACGCCCGACCCTCCTTATTCTCGCAGACCCCAGTGCACGCCAGGCTGCCCACCGCCTCTTCGCGGCCTTTGACCGACGCGGCATCCTCACCGATGTCGAGATCGCGTCCGGTGAGGTCTCAAACACGGACCTGCCTGAACATCTTTGTCTCCTCCTTTCCCCTGGTGTGGGCGACAACCTCCCACTCTCCGTGCGTCTGGGCGCCTTCATAAAGTCCCGCGGCCGCGAAAACCTCATCCTGGTCCGCGCGGGCTCAGTGATCGCAGAGCGCGCGATCTATCCAGGCAGTTTGAGGTTTGAGCGCGGCGCGGATGACCGTCTCGCCCCAATCGAGCCGGCCAAGCCGGATGCCGTCCTTGAGATGAATGGCAAGGACGCCGACACGGTCGTTTCGCAGCTGATCAGCGAGCGCCCAGGTCTTCTGACCGATGGCCACGGCGAAGTATCAGCGCTCCAAGAGCGAGGCCAAGCGTCTGCTGGCAGGATTGGCTGGGGGTGGGCCGGCTGGGCGGCGGCGGCCGGGTTCGCCGTCCTCTCGATCGGGCTTGGCGTGTTTGCGTTCGATCTGAGGTCTGAACGAAGCGAACTTCTCGTGGCGCGCCAGGAGGCCGAGTTCGAGGCCGTGCGCTGGCTCACCACGTTGGAGGAGACACTCCCCGCCGAAGAACGCCGTGCGGTGTTCCGGGCGTTGGGCGAAGGACTACTGGCCGACTTCGCTGCAATCAGCGATGTAAACGCCAGCGATGATGAATTGTCGCTCGAAGCACGCCTCCTCCATGCGGTGGGAGATGCGCGTTTACGTCATGGCGATGTCGCTGGCGCGGAGACGGCGTTCGAGGCGGCGGCGGCACATACCGCAGCACTTCTGGAGCGGCAGCCAGACGATCCGGATCGCATCTATGATCACGCCCAATCAGTCTTCTGGGTCGGAAATGCGGCTTTCCTCCAGCTCAACCTCCCGCCCGCGGCAGAAGCCTTTGCCACCTATCGCGACCTTGCCGAGCAGCTTTATGCGATCGACCCGACCAACCCCGTCTACCGGGCTGAACGGGGCTATTCCCTCACCAATGCCGGGGCCGTGGCGCTGGCCCGCGGTGAGTTCAACGACGCGGACACGCTCTTTGGCGAGGTGATTACGCTGCGGGAAGACGATCTCCTCGCGGCAGGAGCCGCGTCGCGACGGGATCTTGCCAACGCCTATGCCTGGCGCGCCGATGCGGCGCGGAGCCTTGGCGAACTTCAGCGCACGCGGGAGACGCGAGAGCGCGCCCTCGCGCTCTATCTCGAGGAACGCGCCGCCAATCCATCGAGCTATGGCGCGCTGCAGCTCGTCGGCGTAGCGCATCGGGCGCTTGCGTCCGTTCTTCTAGATCTCGGCGAGATCGATGAGGCGCGAACCCATCTCGATGCCGCCGAAACGGCGCTTGGCGAGGTACTCGAATTCGCGCCCGATAACGCCCCGACCCGGCGTCACTACATGGCGACCATGCGCGACCTCGCGGAGATCGAACTCGCCGAAGGTAGCGTCACCCAGGCCCAGCTCCGCATCTCGGCCGCGCAGCGCTATCGGCTCGAAGGCGAAGCCGGCACGGCCGAGGACGACCGGGATTTTGATCACGCCTCCTTCGATCTCGTCTCTGCCCGGGTCGCTCTTGCGCGGCAATCCCCCGAAGACGCACTCGGTCTCGCGCTTCGTGCTCTCGCCGCGATGGAACGTCAGATCGCTCAAGGACGGGAGTATCGCTGCCATTATGCGGGTGAGGCACGTCTTCTAGAGGGCGATGCGCTCGCCGCACTCGGACGGCGCAGCGAGGCCGAACGGGCCTGGCGCGCCGGGCTTGATCATGTTGCGCAAGGCGCCGAGGTCCGGGACCGCCGCGCGGTTGCGGTCGAAGCGATGTTGCGGGCCCGGCTTGGCGAGGATGGCGCCGCGGAAGGGTTGCGCCTGGCCGCCGAGGCGGGTGGGTTTCGCCGTCCCTTCTTTGAAGAATTCTGGAACGAAAACGACCCTGCCGGCGTGGCGGAACTCAGTGAAGGAGAGGAACGCGATGACGGATAATGCGACCAGTGCCCTTTTTCAGAGCCTTGGATATACCGGCCGGGATGTCCGGCAGGTCGTGGTGCAGGTCTATCCATCCGCTTTTCTCGAAAACGGGGTCCTCGTTGCCGGTCACAAGGCCTATATCGGCGAGGCGGCCGGGAATTTCCGGACGACGGTCGAGACCGATTTCATCTTCGCCTCGGCCGATCCCGATTGGGAGTTCATGGAGTTTGAGCTTGGCGGACAGACCTGGCAGGGCCTTGCCATCTTCCCGAGCGACGGTGACTTCACCGTGCGCTTTGGAGACACGGGACCTCGAAGCGTGCTACTGACAGACCGTTGCGCTTGTCTTTATACGCATCGATATCAGATTGTTTTGAAGAACAAGGTCACCGGCAAAATCGCCCTGTGTGACCCGGAGGTCGGGAATGGCGGCGACGGGGTCGGATAAATCCGCGAAACATAATCCGCGGGCTATCACCGATTTTGATGTCGAGTTGGGCGAACGTATCCGCATTGCCCGAAAGCTTGCGGGTCTCACCCAAACCGCGCTTGCAGACAAGCTCGGCCTCACCTTCCAGCAGATCCAGAAATACGAGCTCGGGCGCAATCGCATTGCTGCGGGTCGCCTCGTTGAACTCGCTGAGGCACTCGGGAAACCGCTCGGATTTTTCTACGATAATCCGGCCGCATTCGAGCCTGGAGAGCCGATCTTTCAGCCTTTGAAGGGTCTCGATCCCGACACCGCACAGCGTGTGCTGACTGCGCTGGAACGTGCTGATCCCAAGGTACGTCGCTCGATCGTTCAGATGATCGAGACCGTGACGAACCAATCGGACTCGTAGCTGAATTGGTGGAAACCGTGTTGGAGTGTCGCGGCGCGAAACGTGTCTTTGCGTGACCAACTTGGACCATCCAATCAAGCGCGGACGGCTCGATGTCGACGAATCGACTGTGCAATCAAAGTGAGCTTCCGCCTCGTCAGATTAGCGTAAAGGTCGAAGAGATCAAAAATTCTCGCATTGATTGAAATTTCGCGCAATGCGTGCATTTATTCCATCTGTCAGAACCTCAGGAGATGGGCATGAAAGTACCACTGGCTTTGTTGAGTCTCGGTGCCGCGGCGCTCGCTGGATGCACCGACGATAACGGGAACAATCGGAACAGCCCCGCAGTTGGTTTTCCATGTGAGGGTGGATCGAGCGGCATTGAATTTTGCGGCACGACCGTGACGATACCTTTGGGAATCGGAATGTCGGGCTATGCGCTTGCAGCGGCTACCACGCCTGCAAACTTCACCCTCGACTTTACTGGAACTGATGTTGGGTTGCCGACGAGCGGTAATATGACCGTTCTTCTCACGGACAGCTCGGGCAATACGCTCGCAGCTTCATCGTTCCCGTGGACCCGGTCTGGCAATATCGCGACTGCGTCAAATCCAGGCGCGATCGAAACATGGCTCGCCAGCCAAACCGTGACAGCATACAACGTAACCGTAACGGCGGCCTCGATCCCGGTGACCACACATCCGGGAGTGAATACTGTAACCGTCGAAGTTAACTACGGTTCACAGGTAATCGGCACGGCCACGAACGTTTGGATGGAGCCCTGTGGTGGCGGAAGTCCACAGTGGGGTGATCCTGACGCGTGCCTTTGATGCGTAGAACGATTGGGTCAAGGCAGCACGGTTTCACCCGTGCTGCCGCCTTGTGTCTCGCGGTCGTGTCGGCTCCAGCGATTGCATTTGATCAGGACATACCAATCTGGGAGCGCCCTGGCGTCGAAGGGTCGCGGTTTCACGCCGTCACTGTTGAAAGAACGCGGTCAGAATATCGTTATTCCACCGCGACATTACGTTTTGGCGATGAGGAAAACTCAGAGCTCCCCGCTACACTCAATGGAACTGCCGAGATTGGGGATACGCGTGTCCAAATATTTTCTGATCTGCCCGACCGCGTTGCGCAAAACTACGCTGAAGCACTCGCACAAGCGGATCATCTGATTGCGATTGAATCCCAAATTCTTATTCAACCGGGTCATCATTTCGAAATTTTTATAACGAGCGCGGCTTCACCGACTAATCGCGAATGGCAATTCACTCGGACCGACGTCGATCCTCTGGTGCTTTCACTCGTTGTGCGAGCCGACCGCGTAAGTTCTGTCCTAGTTTCACAGGAAATATCTGACCCCGTTCATGAGCGGTATCATTTAAGCATCGAGATGTTAGGACGGGGGCGCCATGATCCACGTGCCGAGCACAATCCCAGCGCCGCATATATCTATGAGGAAATTGCGGCCGCGCTGTATGGGTCATGCGCGAGCTTACTCTCACTGGGGTATGTCACCCAGTTTAATGCGCCAGGGCTAACGATCCAATCTGCAAACAACCCGGGGCAGGAATATTCGGCCCCTTATACTGATGACGTACTAGCAAGATTGTTGGACGTGATCGAAGCCGGCGAGTTTCAAGATGGTTCGGCGATACCTCATGGAATGCATCTCGGACTTAATTTGACGCTATGGGCGGAGCTTTCAGGTGGTCATTGGTACATCGAACAGGGGACTCCGGAAGCTCAGGCGCTACTTGATGGATGTCGCTATTCCGCGGCCGATCCCTTCCGGGTCGGCCCGTGGTTGAGGCAGATTGCCAACGACGAACGCGATCCGCCTGAGATGGAAGATCGATACGAGGCTTTCGAGAGGCTCCAAATTCAAAGAGCGACATTGTCAGAGGAAACGGGGCATTAGCGGCTTGGCCAGGACCTGCGCCCCGTTTGTCCTTTGTCTATTTCGAGAACTTGAGACCCTGAGTGGTCGCGGCCGAACCGAGGTCAATAGCGCATAGTTTTCAATACGCGATCCGAGGGATCGACACTCGCACTACCCCTCTCACTGGCTCTTCTGATTTACGATAACGAGTCCCGCAAATATCTGGCGGTTGACGCAGAAATCCGGCGGAAGTGCTGCGTCGGCATCGGACAGGAGGCGCTGACACGCCCGCGGCTGGGGGCTGGCGGCGGTGTTCGCGGCGATTGCCGGTCGATCGTGCTCTGCGCAAGTGTCCCGGTGGCGACGTGCCGGTTGAGGTCGATCGCCATCGCCTGGGTCATCATCTCCATCAAACCCGCATAGCCTGGGGGCCGGTTCAGTCCTTCCTTCATGTGTGCCTCCCTTCGGAGACCGGCACGCTCAATCGTGTGTCACCCGCGGCTTCGCCAGCATCGGTCCGTAGCGCAGCGCGAAGAGGCCGAAGGCGGCGCTCCACAGCACGGCGGAGACGGCCAGGACTGGAACGATCGCGAGCGGTAAGACGATCGGGACGAGCACGCGGACAACTGCGGCAGTCAACACGAGGGCATAGATCGCCGTGGTGGTGCGGTCGGCGGTACGGGCCCGGCCGGTATGGCCAAGGCTGGCCCTCGTCATCACGGCGAGCGTCATCGTGCCCATTGCGCCTGCGGTCAGCGCATGCAGCGCGGCGCTGGCCGGCACGAGCCCGGGCAGAAGAATGCCGCCCGCCATCAGGAGCAGCGCCAGCGGCAGCCACACATAGCCGGCATGGAGAATGAGGACGAGGCCTTCCGCACCGGTCCGCCAGCCCTTCCAGCGCGCGAGACGCACGGCGTGAAGAATGCCGGCGGCGGCGAGGAGAAGGCCCGTCACCGCACTCCACGGCCAAAGGATCCAGGCGACGAGCGAGGCCGCAAGTGCGCCTAGGGCGAACATGTCGAGCCGGCCCGCAGGCGCGGGCAGGGGCGTGCGCCCAGTCTGGGCCATCCAGTTGCGCGTGAAGCTCGGCACGATGCGTCCGCCGATTAGGCCAATCAGCATCGCGATCACGGCGATGGCAACCCCCTGCGCCGGCCGCCAGTCGAACCCGAAGGCGATCGCGGCGTGAAATCCGAGATTGGCGAGGGCGAAAAGGCTGGCGAGGCCGCAGACGGGGAAGTTCCGGAAATTGCCTCCGGTAATCACCTCCCGCCACAGGAGGGCGGCGAGGACGAGAAGGAAGCTGGCGTCCATGACCGCCACGAGGAGGACCGGACCTCCGACCAGCATGGCGAGGCGGCCGGCGAGCCACAGTGCGGCGAGCGCCAGCAGCGGCCCCCCCATCACTGGCAGGCGGCCGGTCCAGTTGGGTACGGCGGTCAATAGGAAGCCGGCGACGATGGCGCCAAGGAAGCCGAACAGCATTTCGTGGACATGCCAGGCGAGCGCCGGGACGCCGCCGATCTTGCTCCAGCCTAGTACCCAGGCGGCGATCCAGACCGGCACGACCAGCGCGCCCCAGATCGCGCCGCCGAGAAAGAAGGGCCTGAAGCCGAAACTGAACAGGGCCGGACCGGTATAGCTCCGCCGGGCCTCGACCGGGTCTTGCGGCATCGCCCGGCGCAGCGCGGACGTATCAGGGCGTTTCAGCATGGCGCAGCTCCACATCCTCTAAGGTGGCGGCGCGTCCCGTGCCGGGCACGGAATGCGCATTCCTTGAAGCACGCGGCGGCGGCCATCGATTTGTCTGAGCGCAAACGCACTGTTCAGACCCCCGCTTGAGGCTCAGCTGCATTTCGAATAGCCGCACCCCGTGCAGGTGAGACAGCCTTCCAGCTGGATCACCGAGGGCTGATGGCATTTCGGACAGAGTGTTGCGGCCGGCAGCGTGGCGGGAGAATGATCTGCCGCTGCAGGACCGGGTTCAGGATCACCGCTGGGTGCGGCCGGACCCGGCTTGCCATCAATCGCATCAAGGTGCCGCTCGATGACGCCGCCGATCACGGCAAGAAGGCTCGGGGCATAGCGTCCGCCCACGAAGGCCCCGCCCTGCGGGTCGAACACCGCACCCAACTCCTCGGCCACGAAGCGGACATCTCCTCCGCGCCGGAAGACCGCCGAGATCATCCGGGTCAGCGCCAGCGTCCAGGCGTAGTGGTCCATATTCTTCGAGTTGATGAAGATCTCGAACGGGCGGCGTGTGCGCCCGCCTGACCTGTCCCCGCTGTCCTCGATCAGATCGTTGATCGTGACATAGATGGCGTGTTCGCTGTGCGGCCAGCGCAGCTTGTAGGTCTGCCCGGGCAGTTCGACCGGGCGGTCGCCGAGGCGGGCCGACGCTTCGGCCGGGGACGGCGCTTCGGCCTGCGTCTCGCTCGGCTTCGACAGGACCGAGCCGGTCGTGGCGTTTGGCCGGTAGGTCGTACAGCCCTTGCAGCCAAGGTCGTAGGCGAGGCGATAGACGTCCTTGAAATCGTCGAAGGGGATGTCGGCCGGAAGGTTGATCGTCTTGCTAATCGAACTGTCGACCCATTTCTGCGCGGCAGCCTGCATGACGACATGTTCGCGCGGCGTCAGTTGGTCGGCCTCTACGAAACAGTCCGGCAGCGCCGCCACCGGCCCGAACTGCGCGCGGAAGGTGCGGTAGGCATAGTCCTGGATTTCCTCCTCGACCTGGCTGCCGTCCTTCTGCCTGACCTTCCGGTTGAAGGTGTGTCCGAAGACGGGCTCGACGCCGCCGCTGGTGTTGTTCGCGAAGAGCGAGATCGTCCCGGTCGGCGCGATCGAGGTGAGGTGGCTGTTCCGGATGCCGTGTTCGGCGATCAGGGCCCGCACGTCCTCGTCGAGCGCCTGCACCATCGGAGCCTTGAGATATTCGCCGGCGTCGTAAAGGGGGAAGGCCCCCTTTTCCGCGGCGAGTAGCGCACTGGCGCGGTAAGCCTCGTTGGCGATCCGGCCCAACCACGTGTCGACCGCTTCGACGGCGCGGGGCGAGCCGTAGCGGATGCCGCACATGGCCAGCGCATCGCCGAGACCGGTGATGCCGAGGCCCAGCCGCCGCTTGGAAATCGCTTCCTCGCGCTGCTGATCGAGCGGGAAATTGCTGGTGTCGATCACATTGTCCATCAGCCGCACGGCGGTCGCCACGCAGGTCCGGATCGCGTCGAGGTCGAGACGCGCGTCCGGGAGGAACGGATCGACCACAAAGCGACTGAGATTGACCGAGCCGAGGAGGCAGGCCCCGTAGGGCGGCAGCGGCTGTTCGCCGCACGGATTGGTCGCCGCGATCTCCTCCAGCCAGGAAAGATTGTTGGCGGTGTTGATCCGGTCAATGAAGATCACGCCCGGCTCGGCGAAGTCGTAGGTCGCCCGCATGATGGCGTCCCACAACTCGCGCGCCTTGAGCGTCGTGTGGACGCGGCCGCCGAAATGCAGCGGCCAGTCGGCGTCCTTGTCGACCGCCTCGATCAGGGCGTCGCTGACGAGGACGGAGAGATTGAAGTTTCGCAGACGCGCCGCGTCACGCTTGGCGTCGATGAAGGCGAGGATGTCGGGATGATGGTCGCGCATCACGCCCATCATCGCACCGCGCCGCGAGCCGGCGCTCATGATGGTGCGGCACATCGCGTCCCACACGTCCATGAAGCTCAAAGGGCCGCTGGCATCGGCGCCGACACCGGCGACGAGGCTGCCCTTGGGGCGCAGGGTGGAGAAGTCGTAGCCGATCCCGCCACCTTGCTGCATGGTCAGCGCGGCTTCCTTCAGCATGTCGAAGATGCCGCCGAGATCGTCGGGGATGGTGCCCATCACGAAGCAGTTGAACAGCGTCACGGTTCGCCCGGTCCCGGCGCCCGACAGGATGCGGCCGGCGGGCAGGAAGCGGAAATCGTCGAGGATGGTGCGGAAGGCGCGCTGCCAGCGGGCGGCGTCACGCCCCTCGCAGCGCGCGAGTGCTTTCGCCACACGGTCCCAGGTGTCCTCGATCGTCTGGTCCGCCTCCCCCGTGTCGGGACACTGGAAGCGGTATTTCATGTCCCAGATATCGGTCGAGATTTGCTGCAGTTCGGTCATCGCGGGTCTCCGGCTGAGGGAATCAGACGGCCAAGACTGCAGCGGCGGACGGGCCCGCGATTTGCACCAGCGCAAATTGTGCGCGTCCGGCGCGTCAGCGCTCCGGACGGGTGAGGAGCCAGGCCATGACCAGCATCAGGCCGGCCGTCAGCGCGGCTTTCAGCGGCTGGGGCGACGGCGTTACCGCGATCGCAAGGATCGAGACGGACAGGGCGACACAGGCCAGAGCCTTGGCGGGCCGCGGAATGGCACCGCGTTGGCGCCAGGCCCGGATCGGCGGGCCGATTTGCGCATGGTCGACTAGCTTGCGCTCGAGCCCGGGAAATGAACGGGCGAAGCAGAAGGCGGACAGGATGAGGAGCGGCGTTCCGGGTAGGAGGGGGAGGACAACGCCCGCCATACCGATCGGCAGCAGCACTGCGCCTGCCAATCCGAAAGTGAGCCTCAAGGCCGTCATTGAATGACCTCCTGAAGGGCATCACCCCCGGAGCGGGGTTGGCGCTCCGGGGGTGACGTGTCCGTGACCGGCCCGCGGACAAGGGGGGAGGGCCGGTCCCGGTTCTCTATTCCGCCGGCGCGGGATGCGCCGTCGGTTTCGCGCGGCCCTGGCGGAAGCCCGCCCAGGCCAGTTGTCCTGCGAACAGGGCCAGAACCCCCGCACCGATCGAGAAGACGATGTCTCCCGGCACCCGCATCCAGACGAGGAAGTGGATAATCGGCTGTTGCAGGAATTCCGCGGAGCGGGCGTACCAGAGCCCTTCCGTGATGCTGGCATGTGCCTGGAGCACGCCGACCGGGAAGAGGCTCATGAACACCATCATCGCCAGTCCGCCATTGAGCAGCCAGAAGCTCGTCCCGATCATCCGGTCGGACCAGGCGAATTTCGGGAACAGGCCGCGGAAGCAGAACAGCATCAGTCCGATGCCGAGCAGGCCGTAGACCCCGAACAGGGCGGCGTGGCCGTGCGTGGCGGTCAGGTTGAGGCCCTGCACGAAGTAGAGCGAGATCGGCGGGTTGATGAGGAAGCCCAGAAGGCCGGCACCGACGAGGTTCCAGAAGGCCACCGCGACGAAGAAGAAGATCGGCCATTTGTAGGTCTGTACCCACTTCGCCGCCTTCGTCATGCGGTAGTTCTCATAGGCCTCGTGACCGATCAGGGCGAGCGGCACCACTTCCAGTGCGGAGAAGACCGCGCCGACGGCGATGACCGAGGTGGTCGCGCCGGCGAAGTAGAGGTGGTGCAGCGTGCCGAGCACGCCGCCCGTCAGGAAGATCACCGTGGCGAACAGCACGCCGTGATTGGCAGTACGGGCACGCACGAGACCCAGCTTGACGAGGAGGAGGGCGATGGCCGCCGTCGCGAAGACCTCGAAGAAGCCTTCGACCCACAGGTGGACCACCCACCAGCGCCAGTATTCGATCATCGACAGATGGGTGTGCTGACCCCAGGTCAGGCCCGCGCCGTAGAACAGGCCGATGGCGATGGTCGACAGGAAGAGGATGACGGTCAGCGGCCGTCCCTCGCCTGGCGCCCGCAGCGCCGGCCACAGGGCGCGGCCGACAAGGGCCAGCCAGATCATCAGGCCGGCAAACAACAGGAGCTGCCAGAAGCGGCCGAGATCGACATATTCCCAGCCCTGGTGGCCGAACCAGAAATTCATGTCGAGATCGAAGACCTGCTGAACGCCGAGCCATTCGCCCGCCATTGAGCCCACGACGACGACCAGAAGCGCGCCGTAGAGTACGTTGACTCCGAGCGCCTGGAATTTCGGCTCCTTCCCGCCAAGGATCGGAGCGAGATAGAGACCCGTGGCGAGCCAGGCGGTCGCGATCCAGAAGATGGCGAGCTGGGTGTGCCAGGTTCGGGTCACGGCGTAGGGGATGATGTCGGACAGCGGGATGCCGTAGAAGTCGTGGCCCTCGACGGCATAGTGCGCGGTCACCGCGCCGAGCAGGATCTGCGCGAGGAAGAGGGCGATGACGGTCCAGAAATACTTCCGGGCGGCCTTCATCGAGGCGGTCGGGGCAACCGCGGTCAGCGGATCGCTGGCCGGCGGGACCGGAGCGGCTTCTTCCTTGCGTCCGGAGTGCCACCAGGTGAGGGCACCGATGCCGGCGATCAGAAGAATGATGCTGGCGATCGACCACATGATATTACCCGCCGACGGGGCGTTCCCGACCAGCGGTTCGTGTGGCCAGTTGTTGGTGTAGGTGACGCCACCTTCGGGCCGGTGCGTGACCGTCGCCCAGGAGGCCCAGAAGAAGAATGCGGTCAGCTTTTGCCGGCGTTCGAGGTCCGGAATGGCACCATTGGCGATGGCGTAGTCCTCGCGCAGCGCCTCGAGCTCATGCGCATCCCCAAAGAGATCGACATAATGCCGGGCCACCTGCCGCGCGGCCGCGACGCGTTCCCCGGAGATGATGATCTGACCGGTTTCGGCGTCATACGTGTTGGCGTTCAGTTCTTCCTGGAGACGCACGCGCATGTCGGCCTGACGTCCGTCGTCTAGTTCGTCGTAGGAGACGCCGTAAAGTTCTTCGGCGCGGGCGTCGAGCATGGCCATCGACTCGCGGTGCAGCCAGTCGGCCGACCAGTCGGGCGCCAGATATCCGCCGTGACCCCAGATCGAACCGACCTGCTGGCCGCCCATCGACTGATAGACCTGGCGGCCGGTCTCGATGTCCTCGCGCGTGTAGAGGACGTCGCCTTCCGCCGTAGCGACGGCTGACGGCATGGGCGGTGCCTGACGGTGGATTTCACGTCCGATCAGCCCGAGCCAGCTGAACGAAACGATGAGGATCAGCGCCAGGATTGCCCAAAGTTTGCGCATTGAGCGGTCCTGCATGGGGTGTCTCCCTCCATTGGAATGCAAGAAGACGGGCCGGGTGACCCGTCTCATGTCAGGGCTGTACACCGCCGCCTGGAAGGGCGATTTGCGCCAAATCAAATCGGGTCGGAGGGATGAGGTTTGACCGGGAGTCCGCACTCCCGGCCGTAGCGCCTCAGCGTTATCTAGATAGCCACGCTGTGGCGGGCGGTCGAATTCGCCAGATAGCCGTCGAACGCTGCCGCGACACTCCGGACAAGCGCGCGATACTCAGGCAGAACGGCAATCCGATTTCCGTCGCGGACCACAATCCCGGCGGCTTCGAATGCCTCCAGATCAGGTTGAGGCAATTCGCGCCCGTGCCGGACTGCGTGCCGTTCGGGATCGACCGACATTGTGCACATCAATTCCTCGATGATGTCGCTGCGCAGCCGATCCTCGGCAGTGAGGCGGTAGCCGCGAGCGGTTGGCAGTTCGCCTTCACCCACACGGCGCTCCCATTCATGCGTGCTCGAAGTATGCTGCACATAGCCTTGCGGAAGCCGACCGATCGCAGAAGCGCCCAGGCCGATGATCGCGGATGCGGTGTCCGTGGTGTAGCCCTGAAAATTCCTGCGCAGCGTGCCGTCACGCTGAGCTTTTGCCAACGCGTCTCCGGAGCGGGCAAAATGATCCATGCCTACGGCAACGTGATCATGGGCTGTCAGCACGTCTGCGATGGCGTCGGCCTGGGCAAGACGGGCGGCGGCGCCGGGCAGGTCGGCCTCGGCGATCATCTTCTGGTGCGGCTTCATGTGCGGCACATGCGCATAGCCGAACACCGAGAAGCGATCGGGGTTGAACTGAAGCGCAGTCCGGGCCGTCGAAATACAGTTCTCTACCGATTGCAGAGGAAGGCCGTAGATCAGGTCGAAGTTGAGCCCGCTCACGCCGGCATCGCGCAGCATGTCCACGCATTCCTCTACCACTTCCGGCGGCTGAATCCGGTTTACGGCTCGCTGAACCGCATCATCGAACGTCTGAATCCCGAGACTGGCGCGAGTAACTCCCGCCGCGATGAAGGCGTCCTGCATCGCGTGGTCGAATATCCGCGGATCCACCTCGACGGCAATTTCCGCATCGCTTAGCACATCGAAGCGCTGACGGATGCGGTCCATCAACGTCGCAAACCGGTCGGCCGGCAGGTAGGTCGGACTGCCGCCACCCCAATGGATGTGCGAGACTTTAAGTCGGCATCCGGCGGTGGCCGCCACAATGTCGATCTCCCTCAGAAGGGTATCGGCGTAGCGCTCGACCGGATCATTCTGACGGGTCGCCCTCGTGTGGCAGCCGCAATACCAGCACATCGAGCGGCAGAACGGCACGTGGAGATAGAGTGAAACGGGTTCGCCCGGGTCGAGTTCGGCGAGCCAGCGGCCATAGGTCGGCGCATCAATTGTCGAAGAGAAATGCGGCGCTGTCGGGTAGCTGGTATACCGCGGCACCCGCTCGGTCGCGAATTTCAGGATCGTGTCGGTTCTCATCCTCTTCGGATAGCCGACCGGACCGGGATCAAATTTGCGTTGACGCAAACTTTGCAGACCGGAATGCAGCTATCAGCACCGCCTTCGAAAGGAGGAACGTTTGGACACGCAATCACGCACCTCGGTACTCTCGCGCTCGCCCTTCTTCCGCGAGCTGGATCCTCGATTGATCGAGCTTTCGGCGCAGGAAGCGCAGGAGCGCAAGCTCGCGAAGCAGGATGTGCTTTTCCAGCAGGGCGACGAAGCCACGCACCATTATGTCGTGGTGTGGGGGCGATTGCGGCTCGATCAGGCAACGCCTGATGGGAAGAATATCGTCCTGCGCTTCATGGGGCCGGGCGATCTGTTGGGCTCTGTGGCTGTCTTTCGGGGCATGCCCTATCCGGCCACGCCCGTCGCGGTGGAGGAGACCGCCCTTCTCAGCTGGAGCGCGGCCCGGATGATGGTCCTGATGCAGGAAAACCCGCCGCTCGCCATGCGGGCGATGGGGATGATGGGCGGTCGGATCGAGGAATTGCAGGCCCGGTTGCAGGAGATCGCGACGCAGCAGGTCGAACGCCGTATCGCCGCGACCATATTGCGCATCGCCGGGCAGTCGGGCCGCAGAACCGCCGAGGGCGTGGAAATCCCCTTCGCGCTCTCCCGCCAGGATCTCGCGGAGATGACCGGCACGACGCTGCACACGGTCAGCCGCACGCTTTCGGCCTGGATCGAGGAAGGTCTGCTGGAAGGGCGGCGATCGAGCCATCTCGTCATCCTGCGCCCGCACCGTCTGGTGGAAATTTCCGAACAGGCGTGAACGGAATTTGCGCAAGATCAAGTCGCGCCCGGAAAAGTTGCGCTAGCCATGCCGTCACTCGAAATGGGAGACAGGCATGCTTGACGATCTGAAATTCATGAATGTGTCCGACCTGATGCAGGGCTGGCCGGAAACCGTACCGGTTTTCGTGAAACACCACATGGCCTGTCCGGGCTGCGTGATGGCCCCCTTCATGACGGTGCGGGAAGTCGCTGCGGAGTATGGAATCCCGGAAGATGGGCTGGCCACAGATCTTGCCAGGGTCATGGCGAACGAGAGATGGGAGGACCGCGTCTGAAGAAAGCGGAGTGGACCGCGTCTGGCAACACAAGTTAAAACTGCGCGCGCGGAGATTGCCGAAGCGCAGGTGCAGCCGGAATGCCATTCAGCGGAACACATGCCGAGGGCCAGCTTCAGGCCCTGATCGGGACGGCCGTCGATGGCATTATGAGCATCGACCGGCGCGGTATTGTCGATCTCTACAACCCGGCCTGCGAACGGATTTTCGGATGGGCGCCGGGCGAGGTGATCGGCCGCAATGTCTCGATGCTGATGCCGCCGCGCTATGCGCACCGGCATGACGGCTTTCTTGAACGCTATATCGAGACAGGCGACGCACGCATCATCGGGATCGGTCGCGAGGTCGAAGGCCTCCGCAAGGACGGGTCCGAATTCCCGATGGATCTCAGCGTCGGCGAATTCGAGACCGGCGGCGACCGGCGCTTTGTCGGTATCGTCCGTGACCTGACCGAACGCGTGGCCGCCGAACGCCGCCTGCGCGAATTACAGGCGCAGCTCTCCCACATGGGCCGGGTCAGCGCCGTCGCCGAAATGGGCACGGCCCTCGCGCACGAACTGAACCAGCCGCTGACCGCGATCGCGCTCTTCCTTGCGGCCTCGGACAAGGCGCTTGAATCCGACCCGGCCAAGGCGCGTTCTCTCTTCGCGCGCGCGCAGCAGGAATCGCAGCGGGCGGGCGACATCGTCCGGCGGATCCGCCAGATGGTCGAACGCGGCGATGACGAGCGCCGCGACATCGACTTGGCCGACCTCATCACCGGCGCTGCGGAATTGTGCAGCGTCGCCGATGTCGATGGGCGGACCGCGATCGACATTTCGCGGGCGCAATCGCGGATCACGATCCATGCCGATGCGACCCAGATCCGCCAGGTTCTGGTGAACCTCATCCGCAACGCCATGGATGCGACTGCAGGACAGGGAAACCGAACCGTGCGCGTGCGCACGCGTTTGAGAGAGGACATGACGGAGATCGACGTCGAGGATAATGGACCGGGGATCGACCCGCAGGTCCGGCCGCGGCTGTTCTCCCCCTTTGTGACGAGCAAGAAGGACGGTCTCGGGATCGGCCTTTCGATCTGCCGCACGATCGCTGAGTCGCATGGCGGCTCGCTGGAACTGCTCGATGAACCAGAACCGGGGGCGCTGTCCGGCGCACGCTTCCGTCTCGCACTGCCGATGAGCTGACGGATGTCCCAAAAGACGCTGCATATTGCCGTAACGGATGACGACGACGCCGTCAGGGATGCACTCGCCGCCGTGCTCGAAGCGCCGGGACGGACTATTCGCACTCACGCGCACGGTCTGGCCTTCATCGAATCACTCGACGAATTCACGCCGGATGCGGCCTTTCTCGACCTGAAAATGCCGGTACTGACTGGTCTCGACGTGCTCCGGCGGATTGGACGCGTCCCGTTCCCGATCATCATGGTCAGCGCCCACGGCGATATCGCGACAGCGGTCGAGGCGGTCCGGCTTGGCGCTTATGACTTCGTCGAGAAACCCTTCACGCCCGATGTGATCGAAACGGCCTTGGAGCGCGCCCTGTCCCAGGACAGCGACGTGAGTTCGCAGGAGGCCTTCATCACCCTGACCGAGCGCGAAACGGAAATCGCCCGAGCATTGAACCGGGGTCTGACCAACAAGGAAATCGCGCGCGAGTTCGACATCAGCCCGCGCACTGTCGAGATCCACCGTGCGCGGGTGTTCGGAAAGCTTGGTGTGCGCAATGTCGCAGGCCTCGTCAGATTGATCGCGGACGGGCCCGGCCGGGTTTGATCGAACGCAATGCACGGATCGGCCGGCCGGACTATTTTGGCCGGTATGAAACGCCGCGTGTTGCACCTGATCGAGACGACCGGCACGGTCGCCGACGCCTTCGAGGCGTTCGCCGCCGCGCGCGGATTCACGCTGCTGCGCCATGACACGGACTGGTCCGCAGCGATCGATTTCCTGCCGCTTGCCGACGATGTCCTGATCGCTGATCTTGATCGTCCCGATGATGTTCGCGGTTTTCTTGGCTGGCTCGGGCGTCTGGCGCTGATGCCAAGAACCATCATCGTGACCAGCCTTGAGACCGGGTTCGCCGCGGCACTGAGTGCCGGGGCGACAGGCATCGTCATTCTGGCGAAGCCGATCCGGGTCGAGGAGTTGGACGCGGCGATTGCCGGTCCTGCAAAACCGGCTGCCGAGAGCGCATAGGGATTTTCCCGTACGCGTTCACCCGAATTTCGCGCACCGGGATAAAGCGGCATTTGTGAGCTCCAAGGACACACCATCCCGGGAGCCCGGACATGACGCTTCAGACCCCCCGCCGCCTCAAGGCCCGCACGCCGCTCTACCATGCCGGCGATCCCGCACGGGATCTCGTCAAGCTCGTCTCGGGCGTCGTCATGGTGTTCCAGATCTTCGAGGACGGCCGGCGTCAGGTGCTGGATATCGTCACCGCCGGCGAACTGGTGCATTTCCAGATCGAGGGTGAACTGGATCATCACGCCGAGGCGCTGACCGATATCGAGGTCATCTCCATTCCGGTCTCCGAACTCACGCAGAACCGCGCCTGGACCGAGTTCGTGTTCGACCAGATGCGCGACCGGCTCGACCGGGAACGCCGGCACGTCGCCCTCCTCGGGCAGAAATCGGCGGCCGAGCGGCTGGCGGAGTTCCTGTTTCTCCTGTCCGACCGCCTGACCACCCCGCTGGGCGATATCGAACTGCCGATGAGCCGGCAGGAAATCGCCGACTATACCGGCCTCACCATCGAGACCGTGTCGCGCCTGTTTTCGCGCTGGCTGCGCGAACGCCGGCTGGTGGCCACGGGGCGGCGGACCTACCGCATCGCCGGGTGTCTCGCCGCCTGATCCCGCAAAAAGCGCAGCGCTTTTGAGCCAGCGCAATTCGATCGGTCCGGCCCGGGTCTAGTCACGGGTCATCACAACCGCTCATCCAAGGAGAGCACCATGAATATCCGCAAACTCCGCATCGAACTCTTGGCCGGTATCGCGACCGCCGTGGTCGCCGGTGCCGCCGCGATGGCCTTCCAGCCCGCGGCCCTGGCTCAGGAGGCCGCCGAGGTGGCCGATATCGTCCGGAACCCGACGGACCTTCCCCCGCCGGTCACTGCGACGGCACCGCAGCACCATGTGGTTGAGCTTGAGACGGTCGAACTCGTCGGCCAGCTCGCCGACGGCACGACCTTCACATACTGGACCTTCAACGGCCAGGTACCCGGTCCGATGCTGCGCGTCCGTGTCGGCGACACGGTCGAGGTTCGCCTGACCAACGCGCCCGACAGCATGATGATGCACAATGTCGACTTCCACGCCGTGACCGGTCCCGGCGGCGGCGCTGCCGCGACCCTGGCCGGCCCGGGCGAGACGCGCAGCTTCACCTTCACGGCACTCAATCCCGGCGTCTATGTATATCACTGCGCCACTCCGATGGTGGCCCAGCACATCGCCAACGGCATGTACGGGCTGATCGTGGTCGAGCCGGAAGACGGCCTGCCGGAAGTCGATCGCGAATTCTACGTGATGCAGGGCGAGATCTACACCGAGGAAGCCTTTGGCACGCCCGGTCATGCGACCGAGAGCCTGACCGCGCTGCTCGACGAACAGCCGCAATACTATGTGTTCAACGGCTCCGCTTTCGCGCTCCGCGACCGGCCGATGCAGGCCGAGGTCGGCGAGACCGTCCGTATCTTCTTCGGCGTCGGCGGCCCCAACAAGACCTCGTCCTTCCACGTGATCGGCGAGATATTCGACACCGTCTACCCGTACGGTTCGCTGACCTCGGAGAATATCTACGACGTTCAGACGGTGACGGTCGCCCCCGGCGGCGCCGTGGCCGTCGACTTCGAACTCGAGGTTCCGGGTAATTACATCCTCGTCGACCACGCCCTGTCGCGCGCCGAACGCGGTCTCGCCGGCGTCCTCCATGTCGAGGGTGATCCGAACCCGGATGTCTACCACGCGCCGGACGGCGAGGTGGAAGGCAGCGGGCACTGACCAACTCCCCTGGCGGTGCGGGTCAGCCTCCGGGTGGCCGCACCGCTCACCTCCCCCAATAAGCAAACTCAGCAAGCAGACAAACGGACAAGAACAATGAAACTCCAGACCCTTCTCACCGCCGCCGCCATTGCGATCACCGTGCCGGCCGCGGGCTTCGCCGAGGACCATCAGGTCCACATGCTCAATCGCGGGGCCGACGGCCAGATGATGGTCTTTGAGCCGGCCTTCCTGCAGGTCGAACCCGGCGACACCGTAACCTTCCTGCCGACCAACCCGAGCCACAATGCCGAGAGCATTCCGAGCATGATGCCGGAAGGCGCGGAAACCTTCCGCGGTGCGATGAACCGGGAGGTGACTGTGACCTTCGATCAGGAAGGGATCTACGGGATCAAATGCCTGCCGCACTACGGGCTGGGCATGGTCGCTGTGATCCAGGTCGGCGACGACACGGCCAATCTCGAGGCGGCGCGCGCCGTGCGCCACCCCGCCCGGGCGAACCAGAGAATGCCGGAACTGCTCTCCCAGGTGCAGGAATAACCGGCCGCGGCGGCGCGTTTCTCCCTCCCGCGTGCCGCCGCATCCCTTCTTTTAAAAATGCGGACAAGACCCATGATCACCTCACGCGCAATGCTGCTGGGGGCAGCATCCCTGCTTGCCCTCGCCGCGACCTCGGCTCCCGCCGTAGCCACCGACCACGTTCAGCGCCGCCCGGAAGCCGCGCCCGCGGAAGCCATCACCGACATCATCGTCGTCACTGGCTACCGGCTGGCGACCGAAATCGCGATCGAGGACTCGATCACGCCGGAAACCGCCCCGCTGACGGGTGTGGACGCTGCCGGTCTCGTTGCTCGTCTTCCCGGCGCCGCCCTGATCGACAACGGGTCGATCTCCGGACAGGTGCAGTATCGCGGCCTCTTCGGTCCGCGTGCCCCGGTCACGATCGACGGCGCCCGTACCCTTTCCGGCGGCCCCAATCTGATGGATCCGCCGCTTCAGGGCGCACCGCTGCCGCTGATTTCCCGCATCGAGGTTGATCGCGGCGTGGCCCCGGTCAGCGAAGGTCCAGGCCTCGGCGGCGGCACGAATGTCGTGCTGCGCCGCATCGATTTCACCGGATCGCATAACTGGTCCACGACGGCCGAAGGCTTCGCCGCGGTGCGCAGCGTAGATGGCTCCTACGCAGTCGGCGGCATTGCCGGCGGCGCGACCGAGAGCCGCCGGTTCGAACTGTTTTTCTCGCGCGAACAAGGTGGCGATCTCGCCTTTTCCGGCGGGCAGATCCCGAACTCGCATCACGAGCGCACGCTCTACGGTCTGGGCGGTGGTCTCGCTTCAGGCAATCACGCCTTCGGTCTGTCGCTGCGGCGGGTCGAGGTTGGCGAGACTGGCAACGCACCCTTCGCGATGGATATCGACTATGTCGAACACGATGTTGCGGAGGCGACTTATGCCGGTACGTTCAACGACATCACGCTCGATCTCCGTGCCGGCTGGAACACCGTCTCCCACGGAATGGACAATTTCAGTCAGCGCCCGAACGCGGACCTGATGCGTCACCGCTACACGCAGGCCGAGGCGGACGGGTTTGCCTTCGAAGCTGCAGCGGACCTGCCCGCCTTCGGCGGCACGCTGAGCTTGGGCGGCGACGCCGAGCGCAGCGCGCACGACGTGCTGATTACCAATCCGAACAATGCCGCCTTCTCGGTCACCAGCCTCCCAGACGTTACGGTCCAGAGGATCGGCGCCTTTGCCGAATGGACGGGCGTCATTGCCGGGATCGACAGCGAGCTTGGCCTGCGCGCCGACCGTCACTCCGACGAGGCTGGTCAGGCCGTGCTCGGTGCCGCGCTTCCCGCCGGACCGCGCATGCTGGCCAATGCCTTCAACGCCGCTGACCGCGACATCGACGAGTCGACGGTTGATGGTGTTGCGCGTTTCTGGCGCGAGACCGGTGACGAACTCACCTGGCGGCTGACGCTGGCGCGGAAGACCCGCGTCCCGGGCTATGTCGAACGGTTCGCGTGGTTGCCGACCGAGGCCAGCGGCGGGCTCGCCGACGGCAATGTCTATGTCGGGGATCTCCATCTCGATCCGGAAGTCGCATGGTCGATCGAAGCCGGTTTCGACTACCGGACGGGCGATGTCTACCTCCGCCCCACCGTCTTCGCACGCCGTGTCGACGGCTTCATCCAGGGCGTGCCCTATGATGCCACACCTGGCGTGATCGATAGCCCGGTGGAGATGGTCGCGGCGATGAATGGTGACCCGACCCCGCTGCGCCTTGCCAATATCGATGCGGACTTCTACGGCATCGATGCCGATTTCGGATGGCGGCTGTCGCCTTCCTGGACGATCGACGGGGTGGCTTCCGTGGTGCGCGGTGAACGGCGCGACATCGACGATGCGCTCTACCGTATGGCTCCGGCGCGGCTCCTGCTCGATTTGACCTATGAGCAGGCGGACTGGAGCGTCTCGCTGGAAGGGCAGTTCGTGGCCGAACAAACCCGTGTCTCGCTGACCAATGACGAGCAGCCGACCGACGGCTATGCGGTCTTCGGTGCCAATTTCGACTGGTATGCGCGGGACAATGTGCTCGTAACGCTGGGCATCGAAAACATTCTCGACACGGACTACGAACGCCATCTTGCCGGATACAACCGTGTCGCGGGCGGGGATGTGGCGGTGGGCGACCGCCTCCCTGGTGCGGGGCGCGGCCTCTATGCGCGGATCAGCGCGGGGTTCTGACTGGCCCGCCAATCCGGAACTGAGGGGCCGCGGTGCGAACCGCGGCCCTTTTTCTCCGGATCAGGCTCCCACGGTTTCGATGCTGCGCCGCAGGGCCGCGACGAATTCGGGGACCAGGCGCTCGCTGACGGACGCGCTCGACCAGTAGGGGTTCATGAAGACGCCGCGCATCAGCACCAGCCGGTCGTCGTCGTCCTCAAGACCGTAGCGTGCGGCGTGGGCCGCGATCTGCGCGGCCTGACCGGGGCGGCGGAGCGTCGTCATCGACAGGTGGAAATCGCCGTCCTCGCGCACCGCGTCGTAGAGCGCCGCCGTTCGGCGGTTCGCGGATGACAGGGCCTCACCGTCCGAAGCCAGCGAGAAGCAGGCGATATTGCTGTCGGCAGGCTCGAGGAAACGAAGATCGGGAAGGGCGGCGCGGACGGCATCCTGGAAGACCTGCCGCGCCCGCACCGTGCCGGCGAGGATGGCGCCGAACCGGTCCGGGCGGAAACCGATCGTGCGGCCGGTCAGCCACATCGCCGCTGCGCCCGAGGCCGGGCGCGAGCCCTCCAGCGTCGCCGACCACAGATCCTGCGCCAGGTGGGGCCGCTCAAGATAGGGCGCGTCGAACACCGAGACTGTGTAGCGGTCGGCATCTCGCGCCAGGAAGGTGCCGCAGGCATAGGGCGTATAGCCGAGCTTGTGCGGGTCGATGGTCACTGAATCCGCGCGGCCAACCGCCTTGAGCGCCTTGCGTACGCGCGGCGAGAGAACGGCTTCGTGGCGGCCGTCCGGGATGGTGCAGAGAAAGCCGCCATAGGCCGCATCGACATGGTGCCAGATGCGCCAGCCGCGTCCGGCTTGCAGGTTTTCGAGAAGATCGCAGACCCGGTCAACCGGGTCGATCTCGCCCGTCTCGGTCGTGCCCGCCACGGAGACGACGGCAAGGACGGGCCGGCCGGCAGTTGCGGCGTCCTCAAGCCGCCGTTCGAGATCGGCGACGTCAAGACGGCCTTCCGCATCGAGCCCGGCGCTCCAGAAAGCCTCCTCGCCGAGACCGAAGACATTGGCCGCCTTCTGCCAGGAGAAATGCTTGTTGCCCGGCACGAGCACCACCGGGCCGGAATAATCCCGGCCGCAGGCCACGCCGATCCGCCGGAAAACGTCGGCGGGATTTCCGGCCACGGCGCTCGCCTGGCGTAATTCGGCGGCGGGCGGTTCGTAGCGTGACACCAGTTCGGCGAAGCGTGCCCAGCCCATATGGGCGGCCGCGAAGAGATCGAGCGTCTCGCCCGTCGTCTCGGCGATCCACAGCGCCAGGGCGAGCCAGTGATCCAGCCGGTAGCGGGCGCGCCAGACGCCCTCGAAATTCGCCATCGTCCCGCCCGAGGTGAAATGCCCGCGCGCGACCGCCGGATCGAAGCCCACCATCTCCGCGAGCATGGCGATCGCCTCGGCCTCGATCACCGTGCCGATCTTCGACACCTCCCGCGACGTGTTGTTCGGGTTGTGCAGCAATGCCGTGAAGTGGCCGAACAGGGCCGGCAGGGAGAGTTCGGACACCATGTGCCCGGCATAGCGCGGCGAATAGGTCGGGGTTTCCCGGCGCAGGAGAGCCATCAGCTCGGCCAGCGCCTGCGCGGTCCGCTCGCGCTCGACGAGGAAGCCCGGGGTCAGCCGCTCCTCCGCGCCGATCGCCGCAGGGTCGCCCGGCAAGCTGTTGCGCCGCCAGTCGAACCAGTCATCGACAATGGCCTGGAATTCCGACCGGACCCAGGACTCGTTCTCCGACCGGGGTCCCGGGAAATAGGCCTTGGGACCCGAACTGCCGTCTTCGATCATTGCCTTCGTCCTTTTCACTGCGTCTGGCGATGCGATTGCCACAGCCCGGCTGCAGCGCTTTTGCGCCAGCGCAACATGCGCCTGACTGACCGGCGTTATCGCTCATGCCAACAGGACAAAAGGACACTCCCCATGCTCGCGCTTCCTCTGGTTTCCGCTCTCGCGCTTTTTGCCGCCGACGATCCAGGCTCGCCTGCCCTGGAGGACGCGATCATTCTCGATCTTCGCCTTCGCTACGAATTGGCCGATCAGGACGGGCTTGCGCATACCGCCGATGCGCTGACGCTGCGCGCCCGGGCGGGTTTCGAGACGCCACAACGCGCGGGGTGGAACCTGCTCGCCGAGGGCGAATTCATCGCCGGGCTCGCGGGCACCTATTCCGACACGATCACGGCAAGACCGGGCTATCCGGTCATCGCCGATCCAGACGCGGCGGAGCTGAACCGGCTGCAGCTGTCCTGGCAAGGCGAGAATGCTCAAGTGGTCATACTCGGTCGGCAGTGGATCAATATCGACGACCAACGCTTCGTCGGCACGGTCGGCTTCCGCCAGAACAGCCAGAGCTATGACGGGGTTCGTCTCACACTCGGCGGCGAGGGCCGTGTTGGCTTCGACTATGCGTGGATTGGCCGGGTGAACCGGGTGTTCGGCGCCGATCATCCGCTCGGGCATTTCGAAAGTCATTCCCATCTCGCCGAGATTCGCTCACGGACCGGTATCGGTACGATCGCCGTTTACGGTCTGTGGCTCAATTTCGGCAACGCGCCGGGCCTGTCGTCGCAGACGCTCGGCGTGCGGCTGACGGGTGGGGAGAGCAGCTGGTCGTGGCGCGCGGAGTATGCGCGGCAAAGCGATTACGCCAACCAGCCGGGAGATTTCGATCTCGACTACGTAAGGCTGGAACTCGGCCGTCAGATTGGTCCCGGCCAGCTGACCGGCGGGATGGAAGTGCTCGGTGGAGACGGTTCGGCCAGCTTCCAGACGCCGCTTGCCACGCTGCACAAATTCCAGGGCTGGGCCGACGCCTTCTTGACCACGCCGGCTGCCGGTCTGCGCGATGTCTATCTGCGCGCCAGCTATCCTGTCACCTTGATCGACGGGTTCACGGTCAGCGGTGCAGTTCACGACTTCGCCTCGGACGATGGCGATCTCAATTTCGGCCGCGAACTCGACTTTTCGGCCGCAATGCCGCTGGGCGGCGGGCTTAGTCTCGAAGCAACGGCAGCATTCTTCGAAGGTGGACCCGCCGGTCCTGCCGACCGCACTCGCATCTGGCTAACGCTGGGCTATGCGTTCTAAACGCTTGCTCAGCGAAGCCATGACGCTAGGGACAAGTTCGACTTCCGTTTCCGATCCACCGCCATTAGACGCCCCTAAACTGTCTCACAGATCACCGACCGCTAGGCCGGGCCCCAAGCCACGCGGGCTTTCGCGGGTCAGGCTAAGGACTCACATCACCCCGACAAGCTCGGGCTTAGAGGCGAAATTCGCCGAAATTCTCAAAACCTGAGGACTCGGAGAATATAGTGTCGCGGTCTGTGGTGATCGGGATAGCGATCTGTTTTCGCTCGATAATTCGTAGCGCTGGTGAATTCAGCCTGATTGGTTCGATTTCAGGGCACTACGGCTTTCTGAGAAAACCCGGCTCGAAAACTGGAGGCTTGGGTTAGGCAAACCAGTCCATCTGGGCAGCCCAATCGAGTGGGAAGGGCGCGAGGGCCTTCGTCAGGGTCAAGCCGGCGGGAGGGCGTCCCTCAACGACGGCTTCGACGATTGCAGGCGACAGGAGGGTAAGCCGCAGCACGCGAGAGAGGTAGGACGGTGCGATCCGTTCCTTGCGCGCCAGGGCCTTCACGGTCGAGCAGTCGCCATTCTCAAGAAGATCACGCCAGCGGTGTCCGCGAGCGATCGCCTTGAGGAGAGTCTGGTCGGGCTGGTGTGATGCCGGCAATGCGCTGCCTTGTGGCGGCGCAATGATCTGCCTGCGGCCACCGGATTTTCGAAAACTGACAGGGACCCGAACGACGAGACGATCGCCCTGGATCTCGGTGTGTATTTGGGGGCGAGGCGTCAT
>NZ_JBHRSV010000014.1:17902-45363 GCF_042643335.1 Hyphobacterium vulgare | reverse complement strand
GCCGATGATCTGCTCCTCCGAATAGCGGCTCTTTCGCATCGTCCATCCTCTTCTCGATGGACTCTACCACGTTCAATTGGCCGGAATTCAGGGGGCTGGGTCACGCGTAACCTCAAGCCCAAAGACCTCTCGAGTCAGTAGTCCAACGCTCTCGCCGAAAGTTTCGATCGTTGGCCGTTCCACGATCGACACATCGCGCGACCTCCGGAGCTTCCACGCGCATGATCGAGGCACCTCTTGCAATACTACAGGAGAGTGCGTCGAGATAATCGCCACACCGTTTCTTTTAACAAGAAGATCGGAAAGACACCTGACGAACGCGGACAAAAGCGGTGGGTGTAAATGCCCCTCAGGCTCGTCGATCAGAACGAGCGTTTTCTCGTCTACCAATTCAACAAGGCGGGTGATCGTGAGCAAGACGATTGCGTGGCCGGAGCTAAGCCTCCTGAAGAAAAGTTCGACCCCTTCGTTCCAGCCATCAGGGAAATCCTGCTCTAGTAAACCTCGAACTTCAGATTCAGCAAAGAGGTCATCTGTCTCCAGTCGGCTAACAGCCTCTCTCCATCGCTGAGCCTTTAAGCCGTACCTGCACTGAGCCAAGCTCTTTCGAAAATCCTGAGCCAGATCCGATTGTGATTTGAGCCCCGGCTCCCCGGTTGCACGGTCTTCTCTTTGTTTGTGCAAACCGACCTGTACAGCACGAATCGAATCCCCTTCCTCTGCCTCCAGATTGAAATCGTCAAATGCGCTGAAGGTTACATGTATAAGGCCAGAGAACGACCAATCTGCCTGATCATCCCATTCTCGAGTTGGCAACAAATCCAGTGTACCGACGACTTCTCGTTCTTCGTCCCGCCCGAGTAGCGCGAGGGTAAATCCTTTCATGAATCTCGTTTTCCCGACGCCATTTCGACCGATTAAAACGTGAACGTTTGTTGGCGGCACCGAGTCCGGGAAAACATCAAATTCCAGATTTGCGGGTGGCGCCGCGTCTGACATCGGTAGCGAATAAGCAAATTTGAAACGCGTCAAACGTGCATCGCCGACACTAAGGCGATGCAACCGGTTCTCAACGTTTTTCGCCCTGACACTTCTAAGAAGAGATTCCCGCATCACCTCTTCGTTGAGGTTAGATCGAAATATCTCATTGTTAAATGCAACATCTCTCAATCCAACTAGTATTTTTTGGCGAAATTGTTCTGGAAGTTCGTTGAGACTCTCGTAGTAGGTCTCGCCTTGTCCTAGAGAAAAATAATCCTCTTCCAATTGTTCGAACTCGCGTTCTATTTCCGGCGCTCTTTGACCTGGCTCAATTGTATCTGAAGGCCGTAGCCCACGCTGACCGATTTTCACTGAACCAATGTGGTGCTGTTCTCCTCGGCCAACAACAACCACAAGCGTGAACATCGTTTGATATTTGCCCCAATCATCCCATCGATCTTTGATGAGATATGCTGAACTCTCGGCATTGTCGGGGACCGCTTGCCCTCTGGACAGCAAATGAAAAAACACCGTCTTCTCTTCGTGTTAGATGCGAACTCACCTATGAGTATAGCGAGTCTATATGTCATCAACCAAAATAGGGGTTTCTACCCGCGCGCGAAGGGCGAAAGGACGCTGACCATGACCGGCAAGGACGAAGAACGCAGCGCCTTCGACTGGGAGGCGCGCTTCGCCGATGACGACGCCCCGTGGGAGCGCGGCCAGATGCACCCGGCCTTCCTGCACTGGAAAGAAACGGGTGCGTTCGATCAGATCGGGAGCATCGTGGTGCCGGGCTGTGGCCGCGCGCCGGAAGTGGCCGGTTTCGCGGAAATGGGCCTGAAGACCCATGCCGCCGATTTGTCGGAAACCGCGATCAACTGGCAGCGCAAGCATCTCGACGAATGCAATCTGACCGCCGAGCTGTTCACCGGCGACATCCTCGACTGGACGCCGGCCGAGCCGGTCGATGCGGTCTATGAGCAGACCTTCCTGTGCGCCATCCACCCGCGCCTGCGTGAAACCTACGAGGCCGCCCTCCTCCGCTGGCTCCGCCCCGGCGGGCAGGTCTTCGCCCTGTTCATGCAGAAGGAGGAGCGCGGCGGCCCGCCTTATGGCTGTCCCATCGGCGTGATGCACACCGTGTTTCCGGAGAACCGCTGGATCTGGCCCGAGGGCGAACTGACCGCCTGGCCGCACCCGTCGCTCGGCGGCAAGGCGGAACTCGGCGCTATTCTGACGCGGCGCTGACCGGATCGGCTGGCGCAGCGGCTGTCCGGCGGGCCTTGCCGCCCTTCGCCGTCATCGGCGCGCGGGTCAGCGCGTAGGCCGCCGTTCCGAGGCCGGAGACGATATTGGCGAGCGCCATGCCGGCGATGACGCCGATCGGACCGCCGGCGATCCAGGCCCCCGCAATCGCGAAGATCACCACCATGACCGCGCGGCTCGACGTGATCGCCACGCCGTAAGCCGGCCGGCCGAGCCCGTTGAACCCGGCGCTCGCGGCGATCGTGATGCCGTATCCGGCGACGGTCAGCGTCACCAGCAGCCAGTAAAGACGCGCCACGTCCTGCCCCGCCTCGCTCGGCAGGAAGGCGGCGGCCAGCGGGCCGGAGAAGACGTTGAGGACCAGCGCCACGCCCAGCCCCCAGGCGAGGCAGAAGGCAAAGCTGGTCAGGAAGGCGCGGCGCACGCGCTCGGTGATTTCCGCGCCGCCATTCTGGCCCGTCACCGCGCCGATCGAGGCCGACAGCGCAAACAGCGGGACGATGCCGAAGGCTTCGAGACGCCCGCCGACGCCGACACCGGCCACCGCGGGGTCGCCAAACTGCGCCATGCCGAGCCCGCCCATCACGATGACGAGCGACAGCGGGTTGAAGGTGTTGGAAATGCAGGCCGGGATGCCCACGCGGGCGATCTCGCCCCAATGGTGCCAGACCTCGCCGAAGCCGGGCCAGGAGAAGTCGATCAGCTTTTCGCGGAAGGCGAGATACCAGCCGACCAGGAGGAAGGTGAAGGCATTCGCCGCCACCGTCGCCAGCGCCGCGCCGGACACGCCCCAACCCAGGCCCGTCAGACCGATGAAGGGGATTTCGGCGAAGATGAAGAAGGGATCGAGGATCATGTTCACGACCGCCGCGAGCACCATCATCATCGCCGGCACGGTCGCATTGCCAATCGCGCGCAATACGTTGCTGGCGACCATCGGGCCGACGATCAGCACGATGCCGGCGAACCAGGTCGTCATGTAGTCGGTGACGTGCGGCATCATCGTTTCGGTCGCGCCGATCAGGCGGAACATCGGCTCGACGAAGAGGATGCCGAGAATCGACACCGCGCCGACCATCAGGATGGCGAGCGTCAGCGCGTCGGTGGCGATGCGCCGGACTTGCGAGAAATCCTTCTTTCCCGCCGCGCGGGAGACGGCCGATACCGCGCCCGCGCCAAGGCCGATGGCGACGCTCATCACCAGCATGGAGACCGGGAAGCTCATCTGCACCGCCGCCTGCTGCGGCGTGCCCAGCATGCCGACCCAGTAGGCGTCGACGATGCCGGTCAGCATCATGGCGACGATGCCGAAACTCATCGGGATGACCATGCGCAGGATGTGTCCGAAGACCGGGCCTTCGGTCATGTCCCGGCTTGAGCGTCCTGCCATGTTCATCCCTCGCGTGTCAGACTCGACCATATAGGCCCGTTCGCTCACGCGTGCATCACGTTGCGGTCAGACGCCGGGGAATGGCGGGTATGCGGGGGTTTTTCTTCATCGCCGGCTTGCCTTCCCTCCCCTCGAAGGGGAGGGACGCGAGCGACTTGCGATAGCAAGACGGGAGCGGGGTGGGGTGAGCGTTCCTGCAGGATACCCCCACCCCGGTCGGCTGGCTGACGCTCAGCCTCCCGGCCCTCCCCTCAAGGGGGAGGGCGAGAGTCGGTACTACAATGCCGCAGCGCTCGGGTCGAAGGCGGCGAGGCCGGCGAGGTTAACGATGTCGGAGACCGACGATCCAAGCCGGGCGATCTGGACCGGCTTTTCGAGGCCGACGATGACCGGGCCGATCACCGTCGCCGCCCCGGCGGCCTTCAGGAGCCGCGTCGCGATCGAGGCGGAATGCACTGCCGGCATGACCAGGACGTTGGCGGGCTCGGTCAGGCGCGAGAAGGGGTAGAGTTCGTGATGGTCGGGATTGAGCGCCACATCGGCGGCCATCTCGCCCTCGTATTCGAAATCGACCCCGCGTGCGTCGAGGATGCGGACCGCGCCGGCCATCTTCTCGGTCCGCTCACCCGGCGGGTTGCCGAAGGAGGAGTAGGACAGGAAGGCGACGCGCGGCGTCAGGCCGAAGCGGCGTGCCGTGGCGGCCATTTCCACCGCGATGTCGGCGAGTTCAGCCGAGGTCGGGAATTCCGCCTCCAGCACATCGCCGATCAGCAGCGTGCGGCCGCGCGAGATGGCGGTGTTGATCCCCACAACGCGGCCGCCAGCGACCGGGTCGATCACCAGGCGGATGTCGTTCATCGCAACATTGGTGTGACGCGTCACGCCGGTGATCATGCCGTCGGCATGGCCGAGCTTGACCATGCAGGCAGAGAAGACGTTGCGGTTGGTGTTCACCAGGCGCTGGACGTCGCGCTTGAGATAGCCCTTCCGCTGCAGCCGCTCGTAGAGGAATTTGGCGTAGTCGTAATTGAAGTCCGACAGCCGGGCATTGACGATTTCAAGCTCGCCGGTCGGCAGGCCGAGCTCCTTCATGTTGGCTTCGGCGATATCTTCGCGCGCGACGAGAATGGCCTTGCCCAGGCCCTGGGTCTGGAAGGCGTGGGCGGCGCGGATGACCGAAGGGGCTTCGCCTTCGGCGAAGACGATCGTCTTCTGCGCCCCGCGCAGCACCGAGGCGACGCGCTGCTGCAGCGCCGCGGTCGGATCGACGCGGCGGGCGAGAGACTGGCGGTAGCTTTCGGTGTCCTGCGGCACGATGCGCGCAACGCCGGACTCCACCGCCGCCTTGGCCACATAAGGCGGCACGCGCGAGATGAGGCGTGGGTCGAACGGCGTCGGGATGATGTATTCCGGGCCGAACTGCAGCCGCGAGCCGGTATAGGCGTCGGAGACCTCGTCCGGCACGTCCTCGCGGGCGAGATCGGCCAGCGCCCGGGCGCAGGCGATCTTCATCTCCTCGTTGATCGTGCGGGCGCGCACATCGAGCGCGCCGCGGAAGATGTAGGGAAAGCCGAGGACGTTGTTGACCTGGTTGGGATAGTCCGACCGCCCGGTGGCGACGATGGCATCGCCGCGCACTTCCTTGATCAGTTCGGGCAGGATTTCCGGGGTCGGGTTCGCCATCGCGAAGATGATCGGGTCCGGCGCCATCGACCGGACCATGGACTGGGTGACGACGCCGGCGGCCGACAGGCCGATCAGGCAGTCCGCCCCCCTCACCGCCTCTTCCAGCGTGCGCATCTGCGTCTTCACCGCCTGATCGCGCAGGCGCGGGAACAGGTCGTTGCGGCCGGTATGGACGACACCGTCCTTGTCGACGACGACGGTCTTGTCCTTGTCGACGCCCATCGACTGCAGAAGCTCGATCACAGACAGGCCCGCCGCGCCCGCGCCAACGAGGACGACGTTGAGGTCGGACAGCTTCTTGCCGGAAATCTCACAGGCATTGATCAGGCCGGCCGCGGCGATGATCGCCGTGCCGTGCTGGTCGTCATGGAAGACCGGGATGTCGAGCATTTCGCGCAGGCGGCGCTCGATGTCGAAGCATTCCGGGCTCTTGATGTCTTCCAGATTGATGCCGCCGAAGGTCGCGCCGAACCCGGCGACGCATTCCACGAACTGGTCGGGATCGGTGTAGTTCACCTCGATGTCGAAGGCGTCGATATCGGCGAAGCGCTTGAACAGCACCGCCTTGCCTTCCATCACCGGCTTCGAGGCCATCGCACCGAGATTGCCAAGGCCGAGAATGGCCGTGCCGTTCGACACGACGGCGACCATATTGCCCTTCGAGGTGTAATCGTAGGCCGCGTCCGGGTTCTCGGCGATCGCCTTCACCGGCACCGCCACACCGGGCGAGTAGGCCAGCGACAGATCGCGCTGCGTCGCCATCGGCTTGGTCGGCGCCAGCGACAGCTTGCCCGGCGTCGGCAGGCGGTGGAAATCCAGCGCGTCCTGCTCAAAGGGCGTCAGTTTGGGGGGCTTGTCGCTCATCGGGCTTTCCGCGCTGTGGCCATGAACCGGATTGGCACGCCCTCACCCGCCGATCAAGGCGGCACGCACGGCGGCGATGCGGCGGCGGCGCGCAAGATCCTGCATGATGGCGGGCATCACATCGGCCAGCTCGCCCGCGATCAGTCCGGACCCGAGCCGCAGTCCGGCCTCGCCGTGCAGCCAGACCGCCGCCGAGGCGGCGTCAAAGGCCGGCGCGCCTTGCGCCAGAAGTCCGCCGATCAGGCCGGCGAGCGTGTCGCCCGTCCCGGCTGTCGCCAATGCCGGGGAGGCGTTGGTGTTTATCCTCGGGGTGCGGCCGGGGACAGCGATGACGCTATCCGCCCCCTTGAACACGACCACGCAGCCGGCCCGGTCGGCAGCGGCACGCGCGGCCTCGATCTTGTTCAGCGACGTGCCGGACAGACCGGGAAACAGGCGCTCGAATTCTCCGGCATGGGGCGTGATCACGTCATGATCACGAAGATGACCCAGGAGATGACCCGGATCATCGCAGAACACCGAGAGCGCATCACCGTCGAGCACCACGGGAAGCGGCCGCGACAGCGCCGCGATGACGATCTGTTTCAGGGCATCAGACTTGCCTGCAGCGGGCCCAAGCACGGCGGCGGTGGCCCGGATCGCGTCCAGTCCGGTCAGGAAATCCTCAACATCCCGGAATGACCGGATCATCACCTCGGTCAGATGGTTGGCATTGACCAGCGCCGCGCCCGGCGGCGTCAGCATCGTGACCAGTCCGGCCCCGGCCCGCAGACCCGCGACCGCTGCCATACGGGCTGCACCGGTGGACTTCGCCGGACCCGACAGGACGGCCAGCCGCCCCTTGCGGTGCTTGTGGGTATCGGCGGCTCCCGTCTCCGGCCAGTCCGGCCAGAGAGCGGGGTGGTTCAGCCGCGCCACAACGTCTCCCTCAGGCGGATCGTGGTCCGGTATGCCGATGTCGGCGCAAACGATCTTGCCGCAGAATTGCCGTGACGGTTGAAGGAGATGCGCCGGCCGCAGACGGTGAAACGTCACCGTCAGATCGGCTTCGACCGCTTCGCCTTGAGGCTCGCCCCGGTCGCCATTCAGCCCGCTCGGAATATCGACTGCCACGACCGGCGCGCCGCAGGCATTGATCGCCGCGATAAGCTCGGCGGCTTCGCCTTCGGGCGAACGTGACAGTCCGGTTCCGAAGATCGCATCGACGATCAGACCGGCACCCGATAGCGAATCGGGGCCCAGGCCGTTCACAGGTCCGGCCCAATGTTGCGCCGCAACATGTGCGTCTCCGGTCCAATTGCGATCCGGAAACACCCGCACCACTCGAACCGGCCAACCCGCATCCGACAGGCCGTTCGCGATCACGAAACCGTCGCCGCCATTATTGCCGGGACCCACGAAAATCACGGTCTGGCGGGGACTCCAGCGCGCCGTGATCGCATCGACGACGGACCGTCCCGCCGTCTGCATCAGCACCCAAGCCGACCGTCCGTGTCCGGACGCATGCCGGTCGGCACGGCGAACGCCGTCGACGGAAAAAATTTCTGCGGGACCGGGTGTCATTCGTCGGGAAATCTGTATAAATGCTGCAACTGCGTCATGGCCTTTCCGGATCGTGCGTCCGTTGATGCCCTGGCGTCAAACGCTGCCGCGCAGGGCCGATGAAGAAGATCGAAGCCATTATCAAGCCGTTCAAGCTGGATGACGTGCGAGACGCGCTCCAGGAAATCGGCGTCCAGGGCATGACGATCATCGAGGCCAAGGGGTTCGGCCGCCAGAAAGGCCACTCGGAACTGTATCGCGGCGCCGAATACGTCATCGACTTCCTGCCCAAGATCAAGATCGAACTCGTGGCGCCCGACGCGCGGGTCGACGCGATCGTGGAAGCAATACAGACTGCCGCACACACCGGCCGCATCGGTGACGGAAAGATCTTCGTCACGCCGGTCGAAACCGCCATTCGCATCCGCACGGGCGAGTCCGGTGAAAACGCGCTGTAGCACTCATGCTACCTGGCGCGGGCTTGCAATTCTCTCGCCCGCCCAATCGACTGCCCACCCACCTCTAGACCCTACCGGGAGCCCGTAAATCATGGCCGACGACATTCTCAAACGTATCAAGGACGAGGAAATCGAACTCGTCGATCTGCGCTTCACCGACACGCGGGGCAAGCTGCAGCACGTGACTTTCGATTCGACCATGATCGACGAGGATTTCCTCGAAGACGGCACAATGTTCGACGGTTCCTCGATCTCGGGCTGGAAGGCGATCAACGAGTCGGACATGACGCTGATGCCGGACACGTCCTACGCGCCGGTCGATCCCTTCTTCCAGAACAAGACGATGTTCATGTTCTGCGACGTGCTCGATCCGATGTCCGGCGAAAGCTACAACCGCGATCCGCGCACGACCGCCAAGAAGGCCGAAGCCTATCTGAAAGCCTCCGGCGCCGGCGACACGATCTATATCGGCCCGGAAGCCGAGTTCTTCGTGTTCGACGACGTGCGCTGGAAGACCGGCCAGAACGCGACCGGATACGAGATCGACTCCGAGGAAGGCCCCTGGAATTCCGGAACGATGTTCGAAGGCGGCAATCTGGGTCACCGCCCGGGTCCGAAGGGCGGCTATTTCCCGGTTCCGCCGATCGACAGCGGCCAGGACATGCGCTCGGAAATGCTGGCCGTGATGACCGAACTCGGTCTGATGCCGGAAAAGCATCACCACGAGGTGGCACCCGCTCAGCACGAACTCGGCATGCGCTTCGCGACGCTGACGACAATGGCCGACCGGATGCAGGTCTATAAGTACATCGTGCACCAGGTCGCCCACGCCTACGGCAAGACCGCGACCTTCATGGCCAAGCCGCTGTGGAACGACAACGGCACCGGCATGCACGTTCACCAGTCGATCTGGAAGGACGGCGACAACACCTTCTCCGGCGACCGCTATGCCGGCCTCTCGGAAACCTGCCTCTATTACATCGGCGGGATCATCAAGCACGCTCGCGCGATCAATGCCTTCGCGAATTCGACGACCAACAGCTACAAGCGCCTGGTTCCGGGGTTCGAAGCTCCGGTTCTGCTTGCCTACTCGGCGCGCAATCGCTCGGCCTCGATCCGCATTCCGTTCGGTGCCGGTCCGAAGGCCAAGCGCATCGAAACGCGCTTCCCCGATCCGGCCGGCAATCCTTACCTGACCTATGCCGCCCTCCTGATGGCCGGTCTCGACGGGATCGAGAACCGCATCCATCCCGGCGACGCGATGGACAAGGACCTCTACGACCTGCCGCCGGAGGAGCTGAAGGACATCCCGACCGTGTGCCGCACGCTGCGTGAGGCCATGGAATCGCTCGACGCCGATCGCGCCTTCCTGAAAAAGGGCAACGTCATGGATGACGACCAGATCGACGCCTATATCGAGCTCAAGATGGACGAGATCCAGCGCTACGAGATGCATCCGCACCCCGTCGAGTTCGACATGTATTACAAGAGCTGATCGCACGATCAGGCGAAAACGAAGACGGCCCGGCTGCATGCCGGGCCGTTTTCATATGTTCCAACCTCGACGCGAACGGCGCTGTCGGCTAGACAGCAGCCTCGAGATTGTGTGTTCTTCCGCCGATTTACATTCAAGTGAGGCGTTATGCGGAATCGTTTGTTGCTGACCAGCGCGCTGGGCGCATCCTTCCTGGCCGCCGCAGGTGCCGCTTTTGCGGACACCACCGTTGACGATGAACGCACCACGCCGCTGCGCACCTCGACCGCCAATAACGGCAACCCGGACAATATCGTGATCGGCACCAACGGGCGGGTAACGCTGGCCGATGGCGAAGGCGGCCCGGCGCTGATCCTCGACTCCGACAACACGCTCACGAACAACGGCCGCATCAACATCACCAACGCCGACAACGCGGTCGGCATCCTGGTGGAAGGTGGCCGCACCGGCACGCTGACGAACACCGGCGGCATCAACCTCACCGAGGATTCGATTGCCGAAGACGTCGATGGCGACGGCGATGTCGACGGCGCTCTGGCTTCCGGCACGAACCGGGTCGGCATACTTGTCGATGGCGAAGGTCCGTTCAACGGCGACGTGATCAACACCTCGGCTGGCGGCATCACCGTCGTCGGCAACCAGTCGGCGGGTATCCGGAATGTCGCCGGCATCAATGGCGATCTGGTCAGCAATGGCCGGATCACCATGACCGGCGATTTCTCTTACGGGATCGAGTCGCGCGCCCGGGTCACGGGCGACCTGCTGACCGACGGCAATATCGTCATCAACGGCGAAGGCTCGGTCGGCATTCATGTCGGCGAAGTCGTCGATGGCCTCTTCCTGATCCGCGGCAACATCAACTCTTCGGGTTATCGCGTTGCGAACCGGCCGCCCGACACGGTCATTCTCGACGAGGACGATACGCTTCAGGGCGGTTCGGCCATCCAGATCGGCTCAAGCATCGCCGGTGGGGTCTATCTCGGCGGCGGCGACATTCTGACCGGCGAAGCCGAGGCGACTGTCACCACCCGCGGCGAAGCGCCTGCGATATGGATTTCCGGCCGTCACGGCGAGACGCCGGGCGATGTGGTCCTGAGCCCCGTCACGGTTGCGGCCGGCCTGCTCGACGAGGAAGACACCGAGGATCTGGCCTTCGATTTCGGCTTCGTGAACGACGGCACGATTTCGTCCTTCGGCCTGTTTGAAGGCGTGAATGCGCAGAGCGTCCGCATCGAAGGCTATGACGACGGCAACCAGCTGTTCACGACGACTCTGGAAGGCGGTCTGCTGAACACCGGAACGATCCGTTCGAGCGCCTATCGCGCGGTTGCGACAGCGCTGGTGCTTGGAAACGGGTCCATCGTGGCGCTGGTCGATAACCAGTCGCAGATGCTTTCGAACACCGACGGTCCGAATTCAACGGCGCGCGTCGTGCTGATCGAAGCCGGCGCCAATACGCCGACGCTGCGCAATTCCGGCCTGATGCTGGCGCAAGCGACCGGCGGCGGCAGTTCGGTGACGATCACCGACCGGTCCGACACGCTGCGCCTGATCGAGAACACCGGTGCGATTTCCGCCCTGCTCCGCTCGGTCGATGGTCGCGTTCTGAACAATGTCGACCGGAACGACTCGCCTGAAGAAGTCGTCCAAGTCGTTGCCATCGACGTATCGGCGGCGACGCAGTCCGTGACCTTCCGTCAGATGCTGGGCGAAGACGAAACCGACGATAGCGATATCGGTGTTCGCGGCGACATCCTGCTGGGCTCCGCTGACGACCTGATCGACATTTCGGCCGGCTTCATCCGCGGCAATCTCTATTTCGGAGCCGGTGCGGACGAACTTCGCATTTCCGGCACCGCCGCAGTCTCCAGTTCGCTGAATGATGCCGACGACGACCTCGTGATCAATGCCACGGGCGGTTCGCTCGAAGTGCTGAACCGCGAGACCGCCAATATCCGCGAAGCCACCTTCTCGGACGGTTCAACCCTTATCTTCCGGGTCGACACCGCGCCGGAGAACGCGCCCCTGCTTGACGCGAGCGGCACGGTGACGTTCGAATCCGGATCACGGGTGACGGCCTCGCTCAACAACCTGATCGGTGAAGGCGCATCCTACGTTGTTCTTCGTGCCAACAGCCTGGTGATCGACGAGGCCCTGACCTCGCTCGAAAATACCGATGCCCCCTATCTCTATGCATCGACGCTGACGCGCGACTCCAACGATCCCAACACGCTCGTTCTGACGCTGCGCCGCAAGACGGCCGACGAGCTCGGAATGAGCGCGAACCAGGCCGTTGCCTACAACACGGCATTCCAGACCTGGGCAGACCGCGCCGCACTGGGTTCGGCCTTCGCCGCCCTGACCACGGCGACCGATTTCTACAATGCCTACAACCAGCTGATGCCCGAATATTCGGCCAGCGCCCTGCAATTCGCCATGGCCAGCAATGACAGCGCGCTTGGCGCGGTGTCCGGACGCCTGGACGCGGCTCGCCGCAGCCCCCGCAATACGGGCGGCATCTGGGCACAGGAATTCGCCTACTTCGCTGATCGCGCGGCCAACGCTTTCGGCCCGGGCTATCGCGGCCACGGCTTCGGTCTGGCGATGGGCGTCGACCGTCCGGCCGGGCCGTTCTACGCGCTCGGCGTGAACATGGCCGGTGCAGCGAGCGACATTTCCGAGTCCGATGGCTTCGACCAGCCGATGACCGCCCTCACCGCCCAGCTCGGTGCCTATGGCGGTATCGATTTCGGACCGTTCGGCGGCGAGTTCTACACCAGCGCCGGCGTGAACCGTTTCGAGGCCGAACGCCGCGTACTGATCGGCACGTTCGACGAAACCGCGACAGCGGAATGGACGGGCTGGCATTGGTCGGCCTCGGCCCGATTCGGCCGCGACTTCATGATGGGCAACTGGTATGCGCGCCCGGCGGTGTCGGTCGACTACCTGACCATCTTCGAGGAAGCCTATACCGAAACCGGCGGCGGCGCGGGCATCGACCTCGCGGTTGAAGACCGCACCAGCACGACCTTCGCTTCGACAGCCAGCTTTACGGTCGGCCGCCGCTTTGGTGGCAGCGACAGCTGGTGGGAGCCGCAGTTCCGCGTCGGCTACCGCAATGATTTCGGCGGTGTCGAATCCGAGACCACGGCGTCGTTCGTCGGTTACAACAACCCCTTCACCTTCCGAGCGGCCGACCTGCCGGGCACCGGTGCGGTGATCGGTTTTGCGCTGAACGCCGGCTCGGACTACTCGACCTTCACACTCGATTATGACGCCGACCTGCGCGACTCGTTCACGCGTCACACGATCCGGTTGCTGTTCCGCCTCGTCTTCTAGGGCGCTTACCAGCGATTAACCGTGTTCGGACTAGAGGCAGGACATGCGCAAAGCAGTCCTGCCTCTTTTCATTGCAGCGACCGTGCTGTCGGCCTGCGGGCATTATCAGCCTGATCAGGTGACCGATGCATGCCTGATCCTGGAAGACAACCGGTCCTGGTGGCGCGATCTGCGCCGCAGCGAGCGGCGCTGGGGCATTCCGCCCGCCATCCAGCTGGCGATCCTCAAGCGCGAGTCGAGTTTCAACGCCCATGCCCGGCCCGCGCGCACGCGCCTGCTCGGCATCATTCCCGGGCCGCGGCCCAGCTCTGCCTATGGCTATGCGCAGGCGCTTGATGGAACATGGGATTGGTATCGCGACGAGACCGGAAACCGCGGTGCCGACCGCGACGATTTCGGCGATGCCGTCGATTTCATTGGCTGGTACGGCCAGATGAGTGGCCGGCTTTCAAACATCCGGCATGACGACGCCAGAGCGCTCTATCTCGCCTATCACGAGGGACATACGGGCTATAATCGCGGCACGTATCGCGGCAGGGCGTGGCTGATACGCGCGGCAGACGACGTCGCCAGCGACGCGGCCCGCTACCAGAGCCAGCTTGACGGGTGCGAGCGCAGGCTCAATCGCGGCCGCTTCTGGCTGCTCTAAGGCTGCACAGGCCGCGCCGATTCTGGCATGACTCGGAGTATGAGCCGCCCCGAATCGCAATCTGACCTGTTTTCAGCGCCGACCTCGCCGAAGCCGCGCGAGGACACGCCGCGTCCGGCCGATCCCAAACCGGCCGGAAAGGCTCCGGCCACGGCCGCTCCGATCCCGTCAGACGCTGCAACGCCCCCGCCTCCTTCGGGCGGTGGCGGCGGCTATGACGCCTCGCAGATCGAGGTGCTGGAAGGCCTCGAAGCCGTGCGACGCCGGCCCGGTATGTATATCGGCGGCACGGACGAGCGAGCCTTGCATCACCTGTTCGCGGAAATCCTCGACAATTCGATGGATGAAGCGGTCGCGGGCTGGGCCGACCGGATCGAGATCCGGCTTGACAGTGACGGCTCGGTCACCGTGGTGGACAATGGCCGCGGCATCCCGGTCGATCCGCATCCGAAATTTCCGACCAAATCCGCGCTCGAAGTTGTGCTGACGACACTGCACGCCGGCGGCAAGTTCTCTGACAAGGCCTACAAGACGTCGGGCGGTCTGCACGGCGTCGGCATCTCGGTGGTCAACGCGCTGGCATCGGAACTCGATGTCGAGGTCGCGCGCGACCGCATGCTGTACGCCCAGAAGTATTCGCGCGGCCTGCCGCTCGGACCGCTCGAGACTGTCGGGCCGACGCCGAACCGGCGTGGCACATCGATCCGCTTCGTGCCCGACGACCAGATCTTCGGCGACAAGGCGCACTTCCGCCCGGCCCGCCTGTTCCAGATGGCACGCTCGAAGGCCTATTTGCGCCGCGGCGTCGAAATTCGCTGGAAATGCGCCCCGGATCTGGTCGAGGGCACGGCAACCCCGGCAGAAGCAGTCTTCTCATTTCCGGGGGGGCTCGCTGACCGGCTGACCGAAATCGTCGCCAAGAAGGCGCTGATCACAACGGACAGCTTCACCGGAAAGATCGAGCGCGCGGAGGGACATGGCGGCGTCGAGTGGGCAATCGCCTGGTCGGCGAACGGGTTCGGCGAGGCCGACGGCTTCATCGAATCCTATTGCAACACGGTTCCGACGCCCCAGGGCGGCACGCATGAACAGGGCCTGCGCAACGCGCTCACCAAGGGGCTACGCGGCTATGCGGAATTGTCGGGCGTCAAGAAGGGCGGGCTGATCACGCCGGACGATGTTTTGGGTACAGCCGGGGCCCTGGTTTCGGTCTTCGTTCACGACCCGGAATTCCAGGGGCAGACCAAGGACAGGCTGGCATCGCCCGAGGCCACGCGCATGGTCGAGACCGCCGTGCGTGACCGGTTCGATCACTGGCTGGCCGGGTCGCCGAAGGAAGCCGAGCGGCTGCTCGCCTGGTGCATCGAACAGGCCGAGGACCGGCTGAAGCGACGCAAGGAAAAGCAGGTCAAGCGCCAGACGGCGTCGCGCAAGCTGCGGCTGCCTGGCAAGCTGGCCGATTGCAGCCGGGCCGGGTCGGACAATACCGAAATCTTTCTCGTCGAGGGCGATTCGGCCGGCGGCTCGGCGAAGCAGGCCCGGGACCGCCAGACCCAGGCCATCCTGCCGCTGCGCGGCAAGATCCTGAACGTCGCCTCGGCCAGCCTCGACAAGATCGCCGCCAACCAGGAAATCCACGACCTGACGCTGGCGCTCGGTTGTGGCACCGGTGCGCGGTTCAATCTCGATGATCTGCGCTACGAGCGGGTCGTGATCATGACCGACGCCGATGTCGACGGGGCGCATATCGCCGCGCTCCTGATTACTTTCTTCTACCGGTCCATGCCGGACCTGATCCGGTCTGGCCGCCTGTTCATGGCGCAGCCGCCGCTCTATCGGCTCAGTCAGGGGGGCAAGACCGTCTACGCCAAGGACGACGCGCACCGCGAGCAGCTGATCCGCGAAGTCTTCAAGGGCGGAAAGGTCGAGATCGGCCGGTTCAAGGGCCTCGGCGAAATGACGCCGCCGCAGCTCAAGTCGACGACGATGGATCCCTCGACGCGGCAGCTCGCCCGGATCACGTTCGATGATGCGGCGCGTCCGTCCTTCGAGGCGCTGGTTGAAACGCTGATGGGCCGCAAGCCCGAATTGCGCTTTGAATACATCCAGACGCACGCCCCGGACTTCGGGGCCTCGATCGACGTTTGACGAGCGCGTGTCCGCGTGTGTTGAATGCCGCCGCGCCTGCGTGAGGGCGCGCAGTATTTGCGGGGGTGGAAACCGACATGATGACTTACATGACGCGCTGGGCGGCCATTCTTGCCGCGACGGTCGCGCTGGCCTCGTGCGACCGCGGCGACAGTTCGCCGGCGGCGGACGAAGATGGCGACACGGCTGCGGCAAGCCGGAACGGCAGCGAAGGCGGTAGCGGGGAAAGCGACATCGTCCGGATCAATCTGGACCCCTATCCGTCGACCTATGAACCGCTGCCAAGCGGCACGACAATGATCACCAACGCCACGATCTTCGACGGTATTGGCGGCCGGATCGAAAATGGCAGCGTGCTGATCGTCGACGGGCGGATTTCCGCGATCGGTACCGACATCGAAGCCCCCGAAGGCGCGACGGTCATCGACGCATCGGGTCGTTTCGTGACGCCGGGCGTCATCGACATCCATTCCCATCTCGGCGTCTATCCCTCGCCGGGCGTTTCAGCCCATTCCGACGGCAATGAACTGACCCAGCCGAACACGGCGGAAGTCTGGGCAGAACACAGCGTGTGGCCGCAGGATCCGGGCTTTGCCCGCGCGCTGGCCGGCGGCGTGACCACGCTCCATGTGCTGCCCGGTTCGGGCAATCTGTTCGGCGGCCGTGGCGTGACCTTGCGCAACGTGCCGTCGCGCACCGTCCAGGGGATGAAATTCCCGGACGCGCCCTACACGCTCAAAATGGCCTGCGGCGAGAACCCCTCGCGCGTCTATGGCAATCGCAACTCTTCGCCGGCCACCGACATGGGGAATATGGCCGGTTACCGGGCGTCCTGGATCCGCGCGCGCGACTATCGCGACAGCTGGCACGAATACTGGGAAGACGCAGAAGCCGGTGAAGACGTCAGCCCGCCGACCCGGGACCTCGAGCTCGACACGCTGATGGGCGTGCTCGACGGGGAAATCCTCGTCCAGATGCATTGCTACCGCGACGACCAGATGGCCCAGGTCATCGATATGATGCACGAGTTCGACTATCAGGTGACCACTTTCCACCATGCCGTGGAAGGCTATCAGGTGGCCGACCTGCTGCGTGACAACGACATCTGCGCAGCGGTGTGGGCCGATTGGGGCGGCTTCAAGATGGAAGCCTATGACCCGATCCGCGAGAACCTCGCCCTGATCCATGAAGCCGGAGCCTGCGCGATGATCCATTCCGATGACGGGCTGGGCATCCAGCGGCTCAACCAGGAAGTCGCCAAGGCCCTGTCGGACGGACGCCGGATCGGGCTCGACATCTCCGAGGAAGAAGCCTTTGCGTGGCTGACCTCCAACCCGGCGCGCGCGCTCGGCATTTTCGACGAGACCGGGTCTCTCGAAGCCGGAAAGCGGGGCGACGTTGTGATCTGGTCTGCAAACCCCTATTCCACTTATGCGCTCGCCGATCAGGTCTTCATTGACGGTGCCCTGATGTATGACCGGAGCGATCCCGATCACCAGCCGGTGAGCGATTTCGAACTCGGCCAACCCGGTGAAGGAGACGACTGATGCAACGCCTTCTTTCTCTTCTCGCCCTGGGCCTTGCGGCCTCCGGCCCTGCAATCGCGCAGGACATCGCGGTGACCAACGGCCGCGTGATCACGAATACCGACCAGGGTGTGATCGAAAACGGTACCGTGCTGATGCGTGACGGAGTCGTGGTGGCCGTCGGCAATGACGTCACCATCCCAGACGGCGCACGCACCGTCGATGCCGAGGGCGGATGGATCACGCCCGGTATTTTCGCCCCCTTCACCCAGCTTGGCCTGATCGAGGTCGCGCTGGAGGATTCGGCCAATGATGCGTCCGCCTCGAGCACCGGCTTCTCGGTCGCGATCGACGTGGCCGACGCCTTCAATCCGCGCAATTCCTACATCGCTTCGAACCGGATCGAGGGGCTGACCCGTTTCGCGGTTTTTCCGTCGACCGGCGGGGAATTGTTTGCAGGCCAGGGCGCGCTCGGCAACACGTCCGGGCGGAACGACTCCCTGACTGAAACGGGCGCCTTCGTCTATGCCGACCTCAGCCAGTCAGGCGCGGCAACGGCGGGCGGATCCCGCGAAGCCGCCTGGCTGTTCCTTGAAGCCGCCTTCGACGATGCCCGGGCCTATCCGGGCCGCTACAATGGAGGTTCGGAAGGCAATGTGCTGAGCCGTCTGGATGCCGCGGCCCTTGTCGATGTCACCCGCGGACGCGTGCCCCTGGTGATGAATGTCGACCGGGCCGCCGACATCCTGAGGGCGATCCGGTTTGCCGAGGAGCACGCTCCGGTCCAGTTGATCATCCAGGGCGGGGCCGAGGCGTGGATGGTCGCCAGCGAACTGGCCGAGGCCGACATACCGGTCCTGATCGATCCGCTACGCAATCTGCCCGCTTCCTTCGATTCTCTGGGTGCAACGCTGGAGGCCCCCGCCCGCCTCGATGCCGCCGGAGTGACGGTTGCGTACACGACGGAGACCGCGGATGGGTATTTCAATGCCCGTCTGTTGCCGCAGCATGCCGGCAATGCCGTGGCACACGGCGTTCCCTGGGACGATGCCTTCCGGGCGATCACCCTGACGCCGGCCGAAATCTACGGCGTGGGTGACCAGTATGGCGCACTGGCACCGGGCTATGTCGCCGACGTCGTCGTCTGGGATGGCGATCCGCTCGAAGTGATGAGCGCACCGACCCATGTCTTCGTCGATGGCGAGGAAACCGAGATGGAGTCGCGTCAGACCCGTCTCGCCGAGCGATATCGCGACATCGAAGACACAACGCCGTTCGGCTATCGCCATTAGGCAGGCCGGTGCGTTGACTCAGTAAGCGCGCTGCTTAAGGTGCGCGCGACCTCGCGGGCGGCCGCTCCATTCTGGGGCGGCCGTTCCCGTTCGAGGCATCAAGTCAGGTAGGAATGAGTTTCAAAGACCTGGGGCTTAGCCCCGCGCTTCTCAACGCGCTCGACGCGGCCGGTTACACGGAACCCACGCCAATTCAGGCGGGCGCGATCCCGATTGCGCTTTCCGGGCGCGACGTGCTCGGCATTGCCCAGACCGGAACGGGCAAGACCGCGTCCTTCACCCTGCCCCTGATCGAACGCCTCTCGAAAGGCCGTGCGAAAGCGCGCATGCCGCGTTCGCTGATCATCACGCCGACACGCGAACTCGCGGCTCAGGTCGCCGAGAATTTCGAGAAATACGCCGTCAATACCAAGCTGACGATGGCGCTGCTGATCGGTGGTGTGGCGCTCGGACCGCAAGAGCAGGTGCTTAATCGCGGCGCTGACGTGGTCGTTGCGACCCCGGGCCGGCTGCTGGACCTGTTCGAGCGCGGCAAGGTCCTGCTCGCGGATGTCCAGATCATGGTGGTCGATGAAGCCGACCGCATGCTCGACATGGGTTTCATCCCGGACATTGAACGGATTTTCTCGCTGGTGCCGCCGAAGCGGCAGACCCTGTTTTTCTCGGCGACCATGCCGAAGGAAATTCAGCGGCTTGTCGATCGTTTCCTGAAGGATCCCGAGCGGGTCGAAGTCTCGCGCCCGGCCTCGACCGCGACGACCGTCCGGCAAACGCTGATCCGAGTGAAGGATCGCACGCCCGGCGCGAAGCGCGACGCGCTGCGTACCGCCCTCGATCGGGACGGCGTGAAGAACGGCATCATCTTCTGCAACCGCAAGCGCGACGTTGATGTCGTCGCCCGGTCCCTGCAGAAACACGGCTTCTCGGCCGCACCGATTCACGGCGACCTCGATCAGTCGACCCGCACGGCGACGCTGGACAAGTTCAAGTCCGGTGAAGTCCGCTTCCTGGTCGCCAGCGACGTTGCTGCCCGTGGCCTCGACATTCCCGCCGTCAGCCATGTTTTCAACTACGACATTCCCCATCACGCCGACGACTATGTCCACCGCATTGGCAGAACCGGCCGGGCGGGACTTCTGGGCGAAGCGGTGTCGCTCGCCGGACCGGAAGACGGGAAGTCGCTGGCCGCAATCGAATCACTGATCGGCTCGAAGATCGAACTCTCGGAGGCCGGAAAGTCCAAGCCGGCACATTCATCCGAAGCCAAGCCGGCCGAGGCGGATCGCGGCGAACGGAATGCAGCGGCCCCGCCGGAAGAAAAGCCGGCCGTCGGGAAAGCCGCAGACGAAGCGTCAAGGCCACAGGCCGCCCCGAAATCCGAAGGCGACACTCAACGCCGCAAGCGCGGCGGCCGAGGCCGCAAGAAGCCCGCCGAGACCCAGGCGGCTCCCGTGGCCGAAGAGAAATCTTCGCGCGACGAGCGCGATGGCGGAAAAATCCTCGGTTTTGGCAAGGATGTTCCGGCCTTCTTCCACAATTCGTGATCGATTCAGGCGCCGCGTTTACCTGATCTTTTCTCTTCGCCGGTAGCTTCCGTGACCAACGGGGTCGGTCTGCGAGGGCCGGTGCGGAGAAAAGGGCGGTACCGTGAGCGGACGTTTGCAGAACCGGGCAGAAGGCTGGGCACTGGCACGTAAAGCGCTGGACTACATGGAGGAATTCAACATTCCTCCGACGGCGGAAAATTACGCGATCTGGTCGGCCTACGCATGTGATCACAACAATGAGTTGTGCGACGCCATCGACCGGCACATCGACGAAGGCCGGGCCTTCGACCAGGCGTATCTCGACACGCTCTACGAAAAATATTTCAGCCTGAGACGTCTTCAGGACGCCGTCATGGCCAGTTCCGGTCAGATGACCAAGGAACTGGGCGAGGTGCGCGAATCCCTGCGTGCCGCACACCGCGACCAGATGGACTATGGCAAGACGCTGCAAGGCGCGACCGGCGATCTGAGCGCCGAAACCGATCCTGAAGCCCTGCGCCAGATGGTGCAGACGCTGATCGACGCCACGGCAAAGATGCAGGAGCGTTCGCGCAATCTCGAACGCCGTCTGCACGAGACGTCGAGCGAAGTCACCCAGTTGCGCAGTAATCTCGAGCGCGTCCGCGAGGAAGCGATGACCGATGCCCTCACCGGCATCGCGAATCGCAAACGTTTCGACGAAATGCTGCGCAAGGGCCGCCGCGAAACGGAGGCCGACGGCCAACCGATGTGCCTGCTGTTGTGCGACATCGACCATTTCAAGCGCTTCAATGACACGTGGGGCCACCAGACGGGCGACCAGATCATCCGCTTTGTGGCCGGCTGCATGACGCGTCACGCCGAGGATCACCAGACCGTAGCCCGCTATGGCGGCGAGGAATTCGGTATCGTTCTGCCGAAGACCAAGCTCGCCGAAGCCACGGCGATCGCGGAAAAGATCCGCAAGACGGTCGAATCCAAGAAGCTGATGCGCAAGTCGACCAATGAGGATCTGGGCAATATCACCATCTCGATGGGGGTCGCCCAATACAGGCCCGGCGAGTCGGTCGAGTCGCTGATCGAACGCGCCGACACCAATCTCTACAAGTCCAAGCAGAACGGGCGGAACCGTATCACCGCCGAGGATCCGGCGGACGTCGCCAACGCGGCCTGACGGTCTCTCGACCGGAAACGGAAAGACTGCTTCACTCCCCCGCAAGGGGGAGTGACTCGTTTTGGAGACGGATCAGAAGCAAAAGCGCAGCCTTCGCGGCGAGCGGTTCTTCCGCTGGCGGGGCCGGGACGTCAGCCGGGTTGAAAACCTGTCCGACATCGTCTTCGCCCTGTCCCTGACCCTGATCGTCGCATCGGCGGTTCCCGCCAGCTTCGCCGAACTACAGGCCCTTTGGCGCGAATTCATTGCGGTGGGCGTTTGTTTTGCGCTCGTCCTGCTGATCTGGTCGAAACACCACGCCTATTTCCGCCGCTACGACCTTGAGGACGGCACCACGCTGTTCCTGAATTCGGCGGTGCTGTTCCTGATCATGGTGTTTGCCTATCCGCTGAAATTCCTCGCGACCTTTCTCGTGACCTTCTTCACACGGGGCTACACGTCGGGTGAGCAGATCGGCGCGGTCATGACGTTCGAGCAGACCGGGATGATGGTGACGATCTATGCCGCCGGTTATGCCGCCGTGTTCGGACTGTTCGCGCTGCTCTACGCCCATGCGCTACGCCGCGCGGATGTGCTCGAATTGTCTGAGCCGGAAAAGGAAATGACGCGGTTGGAAGTCCGCCAGGGCGTCGCCGCTGTGGTCATTTCAATGGCCGCTATCGCGCTGGCGTGGATATTCCCGGCGCATCTCACCCCGTTCGCCGGCGGGGTCTATTTCCTGATCGGTCCGGTCATGGCATGGCTGTCAAGCCGGGCGCGCAAGCGGGCTGAGACCTACGAGGCCGCCGGCGGCGCGGTTTCCTGAAAGGACGCGCGCTCGGACCAGCGTTCGAACAGCGCGGTCAGGCCCGGCCGGCCATTGCGCCAGTCGCTCTCCGGGAAGCGGAAGTCGAGATAGCCGAGCGCGACCGCGATCGCGACGGCACCCAGATCGACTGCGCCACCGAATTTGTCGGACTCCGACTCCAGCTGGTCGAGGGCACGGCGGACACCGTTTTCCTGGCGTTCGACCCAGAATTTCGACGGCTCCGCATCCGGCTTGGTCAGTTCAACGCGGCGCGCGACGGTGAGATCGATCATGCCGTCCGCCAGCGCTTCGAACCGCAGTACACGCCAGCGCGCCGGACCGGATTTTGGAATCCAGCGCGGATCGGACTGGGTGTCGATGAAGTCGCAGATCAGCGGCGAATTGACGAGGGTCGTGGCGCCCTCGCGCGTCAGGGCCGGCACCTTGCCGAGCGGATTGTTCTCCAGAAGCTCCGCGCCATTGTCGAAAGGATGAGCAACCACCTCTTCGATCCGCGGCGACAGCCCCTTTTCGCGCAGGAGAACCCGGCATTTACGAGCGTAGGGAGAGGTTTCGGAGATGTAGAGCTTCATGGCCGGTCCCTTGAGGGCGCGCGTCGCGCGTGGCCGATGTTGATAGTCCCGCTCCCGGCGAAAGGGAATCCGGCTGACAGCGAAATGCTGCGGATAAGTGTCAGCTATCCAGCTTTGCCGCAACGAGCGTGACGCTTTCGCCGCACCCGCAGGCATCGGTCTCGTTCGGATTGCGGAACACGAATTTCGAATGCAGCGTCGTGGTCTCGTAATCGATCATCGACCCGAGCAGGAAAAGCAGGGATTTGCCATCCACCACGATCGACACCCCCTTGTCATCGACGCGTTCGTCGAGTGGGTCGGGCTGGGCGACATAGTCCATGACGTATTCCATGCCGGCGCAGCCGCCATTCTTCACGCCGATGCGGAGATAGCCGGCATCGCGGCCCGCCATGAGCTCCTTGACGCGCTCGGCGGCGGCGTCGGTGAGAGAGAGAGCCTTGGGACGTTCACGGGTCATGGGTTTGCCTAGAGCATGTTGAGCTGGAGCTTGGCTTCGTCGGTCATCCGATCCGGCGTCCAGGGCGGATCGAAGACAAGGTTCACATCGGCGCGGGTCACCCCCTGCACCGTCTCGGCCGCATCCTTGACCCAGCCGGGCATTTCGCCCGCAACCGGGCAGCCAGGCGCGGTCAGCGTCATCTCGATCTTCAATGATCGGTCGTCCTCAAGATCAACCTTGTAGATCAGTCCGAGCTCGTAGATGTCGACCGGAATTTCCGGATCGAAGACGGTCTTCAACGCCGCAACCACGTCGGCCGTGATGCGCTCGATTTCCTCGGCCGGGATCGCAGAGACCGTGCCGACGGTCATCTCGTCAGCGGGTACGGGATCGCTGCCGCCAGCGGGGGATGGCGAGGACAGGTCGATGACGTCGCGTTTCAGGGTATCGGTCATGGCACTCATCTAGGTGAGAAACTCGCGGGCCTTATTCAAGGCGTTGAGGAAATCGTCGACTTCATCAGCCGTGTTGTAGACAGCGAAGCTCGCGCGGGCGGTTGAATTGACGCCGTAGCGGCGCATCAGAGGCTGGGCGCAGTGATGTCCGGCCCGGACCGCGACGCCGTACCGGTCGAGGATTTGCGCGATGTCATGGGCGTGCGCCCATTCCGCTGCGAACGACACGATCGCACCCTTGTCCTGCGCCGTGCCTATGATCCGGATACCGTCCATCGCGGTCAGGCCCTGCGTGGCGCGGTCGAGCAGGGATTTCTCGTGCTCGATCACCGCCGTCCGGTCGAGTCCCGTCATCCAGTCGATCGCCGCGCCAAGGCCGATCACGTCGGCGATGGACGGCGTGCCGGCCTCGAATTTGTGCGGCACGTCGGCGAAGGTCACACGGTCCTCGAACACATCGGCGATCATCTCGCCGCCGCCGAGGAAGGGCGGAAGCCGGTCGAGCCAGTCGCCGGCCGCATAGAGCGCCCCGGCCCCGGTCGGGCCGTACAGCTTGTGACCGGTCAGCGCGAAAAAATCGCAGCCGATCTCAGACACATCGACGGCCATGTGCACGGCCGATTGCGATCCGTCGATCAGAACAGCCGCGCCCTTGGCGTGCGCCATGGCCGTGATGCGTTTGGCATCGGTCGCCGTGCCGAGCACGTTCGACATGTGGGTGATGGCGAAGAGCTTCGTCCTGGGCCCGATCAGCGCCTCGAGAGCGGCGTAGTCGAGTTCACCCGCATCGGTGACCGGTGCCCATTTTACCGCAATCCCGGCCCGTTCCTTCAGGAGCAGCCAGGGCACGATGTTGGAATGGTGCTCCATCTGGCTGACGACGATCTCGTCTCCCGGCTTCAGCGTGCTGCCGAAGCTGTATGCGACGAGGTTGATGGCCTCGGTCGTGCCGCGAGTCAGCACGATCTGCTCCGGGCGTTCGGCGCCGATAAAGGCCGCGATCTTTTCGCGGGCCCCCTCGAAAGCCGCCGTCGCCTCATTGGCAAGCGTGTGCAGGCCCCGGTGCACATTGGCGTAGCTGTTTTCGTAGACGCCGCTGACCGCATCGATCACCGCGCGCGGCTTCTGGGCCGAGGCGGCGCTGTCGAGATAGACGAGCGGCTTGCCATTCACTTCGCGCTTGAGAATCGGGAACTGCTCCCGGATCGCGGCAACATCGAGGGCGGGGGCTTTGACGGGCGCGTTCACGACAGTGCCTCCAGACCCTTGGTGAGGTCCTCAATCAGCAAGTCACGAAGTTCCGGATCGCGAATCCGATCAAGCGGTTCGCCGAGGAAGCTGCGGATCAGAATCGCCCGCGCCTGCGCCTCGGGCAGGCCGCGCTGGCGCATGTAGAACAGTGCTGTTTCATCGATCGCGCCGAGCGCATTGCCGTGCGCGCACTGGACGTCGTCGGCATAGATTTCGAGCTCGGGCTTGGCGTCAACTTCGGCGCGGTCTCCGAGCAGCAGCGCACGGTGGGTCATGCGCGCATCGGTGCGTTGCGCCTCGCGTTCGACATGGATCTTGCCCTGAAAGACGCCGTGGCCGTGCGACGCGACCGCGCCCTTGGTCAGCTGGGACAAGGTGCCATCGGGGCCGGTGAGGATGGCCGTCGTCGTCAGGTCGGCATGACGGTTCGGCGCCAGCAGATAGACGGCGTCCATCACCGCGTCGGCCTTCGTGCCCGGGTGGGCGAGATGGGTCTCCAGACGAACCAGCTTGCCGCCGAAGGTCAGCGTTGTCTGGCGAAGGGATGCGCCCTCACCTAGATCGACCCCGCCGGACTGGGCGAGAATTCCCGGGCAATTACCGGTCGTGACGATCCGGTCGAGCGAGGCACCTTCACCGATACGGTAAAGCACCGCGATGTTGGCAAAGCCGCCATCTGCGACGCACAGTCGTTCACGCACCTGCGCCGAGACACCCGTCGGCACTTCGACCACGTAGATGGCGTGACCAACGCCGACGGATGCTGTCACTTCGAGCGACAGGCTTTCGCCCTCGCTCAGCGTGTAGATGCGGGCCTCACCGCCGAGCGCGCCGGCAAGGCGCGGCAGCATATCGGTCGGGGCATGGGTGATCGGCAGCTTCGCATCGGGTTCACGCGATCCGGTGATCGCGATCGTGCCTGCCTCGGTGATGTTGCCGGTCAGGCGGCGCAGGTCGGTCCACTTCCAGGCTTCGTCGCGCTTGTTCGGCAGGCCGCGGTTTTCCAGCGCTTTGCGCGTGGCCGCACGCCAGCCGGTCGCGCCTTCGAGCGCGTCCAGCAGAGCGGTTTCGGCCGGGGTGAGTTTCAACGGGAGAGTCATACAAATACCCCCCACCCCAACCCTCCCCCGCGGGGGGAGGGAGGAGAAACGCCGAAGCCATTCCCTCCCCTTGAGGGGAGGGTCAGGGTGGGGTGACTGTCGAAAACTGAAGTCACGCTGCCCTCACATACTTGTCATAGCCCTCGGCCTCGAGTTCCTTGGCGAGCTCCGGACCGCCAGAAGCCACGATGCGGCCTGCGCTCATCACGTGAACCTTGTCCGGCGCGATATAGTCGAGCAGGCGCTGATAGTGGGTGATGACCAGCATGGCCCGGTCCGGCGAACGCAGCGCGTTGACGCCGTCGGAGACGACTTTCAGCGCGTCGATGTCGAGTCCGGAGTCGGTTTCGTCGAGGATCAGGAAGCGCGGTTCGAGCACGAGCGCCTGCAGGATTTCCATCCGCTTCTTCTCACCACCCGAGAATCCGACATTCACAGGCCGCTTCAACATATCCATGGATACATTAAGAATTGCGGCCTTTTCTCGGATCAGACGCATGAAGTCCGGGGCCGAAACCTCCTCCTCGCCGCGCGCCTTGCGCTGGGCATTCAGCGACTCGCGGATGAAGGTCAGGGTCGGCACGCCCGGGATTTCGACCGGATACTGGAAAGACAGGTAGAGGCCGCGCGCGGCACGCTCTTCCGGTTCGAGATCGCCGATATCCTCGCCTTCGAAGCTGACCTTGCCTTCGGTGACGTCATAGCCGTCACGGCCGGTGAGGACGTAGGACAGGGTCGACTTGCCTGACCCGTTCGGGCCCATGATCGCATGCACCTCCCCCTTCGGAACGGACAGGTCGAGCCCCTTCAGGATGGGCTTTTCGCCATTATCGACGGAGGCGTGGAGGTTCGAAATATCAAGCATCGGCATGGGGAGGTCTTTCCGGGCGGTCTGTCCGCCTCTTATTCGGTTGAATCCGATTCGTTCATCACGGCGGCGCAATAGAAGTCCTCGCCGCGGCCGACCGCGCCGGTCGCCAGCGTGCAGCTCGCCGATTCGTCACTGTCGAAGGTGATGGAGACCGTCGCTTCGAGGTCGAGCGTCGCGCCATCCCAGGCGTAGAAGCTGGCATAGTGTTCGATCGCGCTGGACCGCGCCTGAACCACGAACAGGCCGGGCACGACGGGTTCGAAAGTGTGGCCGCTGATTTCGCGGCTGGCGAGCGCGTAGCCGCCCTCACCGCCCATGATCAGCAGCATCTCCGTGTTCACATTGCCGGTGATCAGCGGGACGAGGATGTCCTCGAATCCGTTGCCGTCGAGGTCTTCAAGGCGCGGCAGGAAGAAGCTCTCGGTTTCGAATTCATCGGTCCACAGACAGTCGCCCTCGGCATTCGTGACGATCAGAATTCCGCTCTCGCCCCACTCGCCGGGTTCGAAGGTGAAGGTCGCGGTGTGGCCATTCGCGGTGACCAGAACGCAGTCCTGATGCGTCCCCTCGTATTCGAGTTCGGCGCAAGACGGCAGTGAAGCGCTCTGAAGCGCCAGTGCGGC
>NZ_JBHRSV010000014.1:0-17769 GCF_042643335.1 Hyphobacterium vulgare | reverse complement strand
GCGAGGGGGGGATTTCCCCCCTCCGTCGGCTCCGCCGACACCTCCCCCGCAAGCGGGGGAGGAAAACGAAGAGTCCGGCTCATTGCTGTGCCCTTCCCTTGTAGTCCGCGAGCGAACGTTCCGGATCGACCTTGTCACGCACGCTCAGAATGAAGACGCCGATGCCCATCAGCACACCGGCAGCGATGCCGACGATCTGCATCAGCGGCGATCCGCCCGCGTCGAGCACAACCACTACAAAAACCGCAAGCGCCGCGGCCAGCGCGAAGGTGACAAACCAGCCCACCGGCGCGACGGGCGCGAAGGCGCTGCTCGTCTTCGCGGGGTCGAGACGGGCGAACCAGTAGGTCATCAGAGACACCCACCCATTACTTTCCAGCCGACAATTCGGACGAGACGATCGTCCTCATCGAACTGAGCTGATGCCAGAAAGTCGATGCCGCAAACGCCGTCTGAAAGCAGAGGTCCCCTAAACGCCACATCACTCGGACGAAGCGGCGTCTGAAAATAATGAGTTGACTGGCGATACTCGGAATCGCTTGGGATCAAGTCGAAATCAAATTGCGCCATCGCCGCGATGACATCTTCGCGGGACGATCCCGGCGGCGCGTTTTCAACCGCAATGTTGACCTCGTCATTCCAACCGTTCGTTTGACTTTCAATTTCGCGAAGGATCGGATTCGATTGGATTGTTATATCGTATTGAACATGGGTGCTCGCGACTGCCGACACCAGAACAGCGTCGTCGCATGCGGCGACGACAAATAGCGCGGCGAGAATAAAACTACGAAACAAAACTCTCATTCCGTGCCCTCCGGCTCCCACGTCGTATCACGGGTGTTCTGGTCAAAAACCAGACGCCATGCACCGCCCTGATCCTCGAACACCAGCGTCAGCCAATTCACGCGCGGTCCGGCCTCGTCGGTGTAGGTTGCGCGCAGCGAGGCGACGGCCATGTGATGGCCTTCCACGATGCGGTCGATTTCGAACGTCATCGTCCAGCCCGGCGTCGCGAACCATTCGGTGTGGAAGGCAATCGCCTCATCCCGCGTGCGCATGATCTCGCCGCCCGGGAAAATGATCGTCAGGTCCTCGCCGGTCGTGATCGTGCCGATATAGGCGTCGAGGTCGCGGTTCGTGACCGCGTCCATGTGCGCCCGAAGCGTCGCTTCGAACGACTGTTCGGTCCGATGGTGGTCGGCCAGCGCGAATCCCGTCGTGGCCAGCACAAAGGCGGCTGCAAACATTGTGATCCGGACCTGCATCACCCGACACTCCCTTCAAGGCTGACGGCCAGAAGTTTCTGGGCCTCGACCGCGAACTCCATCGGCAGTTCCTGCAGCACTTCACGCACGAAGCCGTTTACGAGGAGCGCCGTCGCCGCCTCCTCGCCGAGACCGCGCTGGCGCGCGTAGAAAAGCTGGTCTTCCGAAAGCTTGGTCGTCGTTGCCTCGTGCTCCAGCACCGCCTTGGGCGTCTTGCATTCGACATAGGGCACGGTGTGGGCGCCGCAATTGTTCCCGATCAAAAGCGAGTCGCACTGGGTGAAATTGCGCGCGCCTTCGGCCTTGGCGTGGACCGAGACGAGGCCGCGATAGGTGTTGTCCGAACGCCCGGCGGAAATGCCCTTGGAGATGATGCGCGAACGGGTGTTCTTACCCAAATGGATCATCTTGGTGCCGGTATCGGCCTGCTGCGCGCCATTGGTGACGGCGATCGAGTAGAATTCGCCGACAGAATTGTCGCCGCGCAGGATGCAGGACGGGTATTTCCAGGTGATCGCCGAGCCGGTCTCGACCTGGGTCCAGGAGATCTTCGAGTTGCGGCCACGGCAGTCGCCGCGCTTGGTCACGAAATTGTAGACGCCGCCCTTTCCTTCCGCATCGCCCGGCCACCAATTCTGGACGGTGGAATACTTGATCTCGGCGTCGTCGAGCGCGACCAGTTCCACGATGGCGGCATGCAACTGGTTCTCGTCGCGCATCGGCGCGGTACAGCCCTCGAGATAGGACACATAGCTGCCCTCGTCGGCGATGATCAGCGTGCGTTCGAACTGGCCCGTGCCTTCGGCATTCATGCGGAAATAGGTCGACAGCTCCATCGGGCAGCGCACGCCCTTGGGCACGTAGACGAAGGTGCCATCAGAGAAGACGGCGCTATTGAGCGTCGCAAAGAAGTTGTCGCTCTGCGGCACAACGCTGCCGAGATATTTTCGGACGAGTTCCGGGTGTTCCCGGATCGCCTCGGAGATCGACATGAAGATGACGCCGGCCCGGGCCAGTTCCTTCTTGAAGGTCGTGGCAACCGACACGCTGTCGAACACGGCATCGACCGCGACTTTCGGCGTCTCGCGCGCTTCGGCGGCGGTCTCGGCCGCGCCCTTCACACCGAGCAGGACTTCCTGCTCCCGCAGCGGAATGCCGAGCTTCTCGAAGTCGGCGAGAATTTCCGGCGGCACGTCGTCGATCGACTCGTATTTCGTGCCCGCCTTCGGCCCGGCGTAATAGTAGATGTCGTTGTAATCGACCGGCGTGTAACGCACCTTCGCCCAGGTCGGTTCGGACATCTGCAGCCAGCGGCGATAGGCGGCGAGCCGCCAGTCCAGCATCCACTCCGGCTCTTCCTTCTTGGCCGAAATGAAGCGGATCACCTCTTCGCTGAGCCCCTTGGGCGCGCGTTCCTGCTCGGTATCGGTGGTGAAGCCGTACTTGTATTTCGAGGATTCAAGCGCTTCAACATCGCGAACGGTCTCCCGGGCGATGGAGTCCTTGACCTGAACCATCAGGCAATCTCCTTCAGCCTGGGCGCAACCCGCGTGTATTCGCGCGTCCACGCCTCGATAAATGTGTCAATGTCGGCCTCGGTCGTGTTCCAGCCGAGGCTGACGCGAATGCCGCACCGCGCGAGGTCTTCGCCGACGATCGCTGTCCACGGGCGTGGCGCGGTCGACTTGCCGGACGAACAGGCCGAACCGGCACTGATGCAGACCCCGGCGAGATCGAGTGCGATCACCTGCATGCCGCCATCCCAGCCCGGAATGGCGATCGCGAGGCAATTGGGTGTGCGCGGCGCATCGCCGCCGATGACCACCGCATGCGGTGCGGCGGCGCGGATGGCGTTCTCCGCCTTGTCCCGCAACGCGGCGAGACCGGTGTATTGCTCCTCGTCACGCACAGCGGCCTCGACGGCAGCGGCGAACCCGCAGGCTCCCGGAACATTTTCCGTTCCCGAACGGCGTCCCTTTTCCTGCCCGCCGCCACGGCGCGGCAGGTCGCAGGGCGCATCGCACGACACGATCAGAGCGCCGACGCCTTGCGGGCCGCCGACCTTGTGCGCCGAGATCGAAACATAGTGCGCGCCGGACCGGCCGAAGTGGAAGCCGGCCTTGCCGAGTGTCTGCACCGCATCGACCAGCATGAGCCCGTCGGCGGCGCGGATCATCGCGCCAGCCTCTTCGATCGGCTGGATCACACCGGTTTCGCTGGTCACCGCCTGCAGGCAGGCAAAGGGGCGGCCGTCGGCGGCGCGGTCCCAGTTTGCCAGCCGGTCGCGAAGCCAGCCCAGATCGATCTGACCGTTCGGCAGAGCCGGTATGATTTCGACCGGAAGGCCGGTGGCGTGCGCGCCCATGAAGGCGGCGTCGTGTTCGAGGACAGAAACGAGAATTCGCTTCACGTCCGGACAGGACAGTGCCGCGGCGATCGCCAGATTGTTCGATTCCGTCCCGCCAGACGTGAAGGTCAGATCCTGCGACCGAGCGCCGATCGCCCGCGCGATCGTCGACCGCGCGTTTTCCAGCAGCGTGCGCGCGCAGCGCCCTGCCCCATGCACGGAAGACGGATTGCCGCCGATCGCCATGGCTCTCAGCATGGCGTCCCGGGCCTCGGGCCGGATCGGCGAGGTTGCGTTATGGTCGAGATAGACGGGCAATTTCTACTCCGCAGCCATGCCTGCGACGGAGGCTTTCGAGGGTTTCGGCATGCGCGGATCGCTGAACGCCATGCTCGCGGCGCCCATGACGCGGTGTTCGACGACGTCTTCCAGCGTGATCGAATTGAAGAAGAGGAAGATGTGCCGGCCGAGCTCGTCCCACACATCGTGCGTGATGCAGCGCATGCCGGTCTTCATGCACCCCTTCGGATTGCCGGCGCAGCGGCGCGGATCGATGTCTTCCTCGACTGCGTTGATCACGTCAGACAGCCGGATTTCATTGGCAGGACGCGCCAGGCTGTAGCCGCCGCCGGGGCCGCGGGCCGACGCCACGACATCGCCGCGGCGCAGTTTGGCGAACAATTGTTCGAGATAGGAGAGCGAGATCGCCTGACGCGAGGCAATGTCGGCCAGGGTGACCGGACCTTCGCCGTCGCGCGACGCCAGATCGGCCATCGCCATAACCGCATAACGGCCCTTGGTGCTCAACTTCATGACATTCCTCCCCTAAAGGCTCGCATAGCCCGGGTCGCCTGTGCTATCAGGCCCGCCATCTTAACCAGCTTGGCGCTGGCTTCACTCGCAGGACCTAATTATCTGACCAACTGAGTCAAGAATTAACGCGGCAGATTAGCGCACCCTTGTGCAGCGAACAGGCCCATTACCCGACTTGAGCAGTAGGTTATCACGGATCGGACCCATTACAGCATGCCTGACGTCATCATTCCCGGCCCGGCCGGCCGCATCGAAGGCAAGTACAGCCCCGGCAAGGGCGAGACCCCGCCAATCGCGCTGATTCTCCATGCTCACCCGCTGGGTGGCGGTCATATGGAGAATGTCTCCTCGCTGATGATGTACGACATCTTCCGCAAGCGAGGTTTTGCGACCCTGCGCTTCAATTTCCGCGGCGTGGGACGCAGCGAAGGCACTTATGATCAGGGCCTCGGCGAGTTGTCCGACGCGGCGACCGCGCTCGACTGGATCCAGACCTATAACGGCAATGCGCCCTTCTCCTGGGTGGCGGGTCATTCCTTCGGGGCCTGGATCGGCATGCAGTTGTTGATGCGCCGCCCGGAAGTCGCCGGCTTCATCTCCGTCGCGCCGCCGACCAACATGTACGATTTCACCTTCCTCGCCCCCTGCCCGGCCTCAGGCCTGATCGTCCATGGCAGCGACGACCGCATCGTCCCGGCCGACGACATGGAGCGGGTAATGAGCAAGGTGCGCGCGCAGAAGGGCATCGACATTCGCCGCCAGATCGAACCCGGCGCGGGGCACATGTTCACCAATCACATGGAGCAGCTGGAAAAGCGGATCGAGACCTATCTCGACGAGCGCCTGCCCATCGTGTTCCGGGAACGCGCGACGGATTAGACTAGGCCCGCGCGATCTCGCCGCCGGTCATCGGTTCCGGGACGCCGGTCGTTGTGGGAATGGACAGCGGTACGCCACGTACCGAGCGTACGGCGAGCCAGGCGAAAGCCTGGGCCTCCATCAGGTCACCATTCCATCCCGCGGCCTCGACCGGTTCGACCGCGCAACCGGCGGCTTCGGCGATCGCATCCATCATCGCCGGGTTCTTGCGGCCGCCACCGGTGGCTAGAACGCGTTGCGGCGAACCCATGGAGCGGATCGCATCGCCGACCGTCTTCGCCGTGAAAGCCGTCAGCGTAGCCGCGCCGTCCGCCGGGGACAGGCCTTCCACTGGATTCAGGGAGAAATCCCACCGGTCTAGCGATTTCGGCGGCGCCTTGGCGAAGAAGGGATGCTCCAACAGGGCGGCAAGCGCCCTGGCATTGACCGTCCCTGATCGCGCCAACAGGCCGTCGCGATCGAAATTCTCGCCTGAATGACGGGCGCACCAGGCATCCAGCAGGCCGCTGGCCGGACCCGTGTCGAAGGCGACGGGCGGTGCATCCGCCATCAGCCAGGTGACGTTGGCGACGCCGCCGAGGTTGAGAACGGCGAGCGGCAGGTCCAGCCCGTCCCGCTCCGCGAGGGCGGCGTGGTAGAGTGGGGCGAGCGGCGCGCCATGGCCGCCCGCCTCCACATCCATCGTCCGGAAGTCATATACCACGTCGATCCCGAGACGGCGCGCGAGGGCCTCGCCATCGCCAAGCTGACGCGTCGCGCCGGGCGCGTCGCCGGTGGGACCGCGGTGCAGCACGGTCTGGCCGTGGAAGCCGATCAGGTCGATGTCGTCGGAGTGGAGACCGTTCTCCCGGATCAGGCGCAGCACGGCATGGGCGTGCGCATCGATCAGGACATGGTCGGCGGCTTCGAATTCTTCGGGGTCGTCACCGTCGAATTTCCATAGCAGCGCCGCGTCGACGGCTGCCTGCAAGAGGGCACGCTCTTTCGGGGAATAGGGCTGTTCGAGACCGGGGCCGAAATCGATGACCGACTCGCCATCCGTCTCGATCAGGGCCGCATCGACCCCGTCAAGTGACGTCCCGCTCATCAATCCGATGACGCGGTACATATCTCCCCTTTCCGTTTCGGCGCGCACGCCGCTAAAAGACGCGCTCCACACCGACCAGTCCGGGAAGCCCGAAGATGAGCCAGCACCGATCCGATCTCGTCCGTATCCTTGTCGAGCGCGGCTATCTTTATCAAGCCACCGATATCGAAGGAATTGATGAAGCGGCCGCCAAGGGCGGGCTGACCGGCTATATCGGCTTCGACGCGACGGCGGATTCCCTGCATGTCGGTTCGCTGGTGCAGATCATGATGCTGCGCCGGATGCAGCAGGCTGGCTGCAAGCCGATCATCCTGATGGGCGGCGGCACGACGAAGATCGGCGACCCGTCCGGCAAGGACAAGTCGCGCTCGATGCTGACCGACGACCAGATTGCCGCGAATGTGAAGGGCATTCTGAAGCCCTTCTCCAAGCTCGTTTCGATCGGCGATGGTCCGACCGACGCGATCGTGGTCGACAATGACGAATGGCTGTCGGGCTTCGGCTATCTCGAATTCCTGCGGGAATACGGGCCGCACTTCACGATCAATCGCATGCTGACCTTCGATTCCGTCAAACTGCGGCTGGAACGCGAACAGCCTCTTACCTTCCTTGAATTCAACTACATGCTCTTGCAGGCGGTCGACTTCCTGGAACTGAACCGCCGCACCGGCTGCCGGCTGCAACTCGGCGGCGCGGATCAGTGGGGCAATATCGTCAACGGGGTCGAGCTTTGCCGCCGGGTCGATGGCAAGGAAGTCTTCGGCTTCACCACGCCGCTGATCACCACGGCATCCGGCGCGAAGATGGGAAAGACGGCGGAAGGCGCGGTCTGGCTCAACGAGGACCAACTGGCGCCCTATGGCTACTGGCAATTCTGGCGCAACACGGAAGACGCCGATGTCGGCAAATTCCTGAAGCTGTTCACCGACCTGCCGATGGACGAGATCGCCCGGCTCGAAACGCTTCAGGGCGCAGAGATCAACGACGCCAAGGTCGCCCTCGCCAATGCGGCGACGGCTCTGCTGCACGGAGAAGCGGCAGCCCGTGACGCCGAAGCGACCGCGAAGTCGACTTTCGGCAGTGGCGGCGTGGGCGATGCCCTGCCGACCTTCACCGTACCTCTGTCGGCGCTGAAGGATGGCTCGATCGTGATGCCGGCGGCGCTGGAACTGACCCAGCTTGCCGGATCGCGCGGCGAGGCCCGCCGCAAGATCCAGGAAGGCGCGGTGAAGGTGAACGACGCGGCCGTGACGGACGTGCACCACGCGCTCAGCGAAGCCGATCTGCGCGATGGCGCAATCAAATTGTCCCTCGGCAAGAAGAAGCACGCCCTGTTGCGCGCGGAGGGCTAGTCCGGTTCGGCCGGGGGCGGGACGTCGTCCACGGCTCCAGGAGGGGCATCCGGCGCTTCCGGTTCGGCGTTCAGCGCATCGCGTTCGGCTTGCTGTTCCGCCCGGACCCGCGCAGCACGCTCCGCCGCGGTGCCTTCGAACATGCGGCGCAGTACGCCGGGCACGAGCGCCGAGAGCGGGTTCGCGAAAACGGTCGGTTGGTCGAACGGGCCGGATACCGAGAAGGTGATACCGATCACGCCCTCACCTTCTCGGGACACCAACAGGCCGCCGACAAGCGGAAGATTGCCGAACAGCGAGTTGAGCCCGTAGGACGGGGCCAGCACCCCGTCGAGGCCCATCACCTCCTCATCGAGATCAACGGTGCCATCGACCGTGACGCCGAGCGCCGGTCCGGCGGCCCGCGCGTTGGCGATGCCGAGCACGCCCTCGCGAAGCGTCAGGTCCGCTTCGAGGGTCTCGAAGGGGATGCCGCCGCCATTGAGAAGTGCCGAAAGGCCTTCCAGCGACCCAGCCGCGAGGATACGCGCGAGAACGGGCATGCGAACGAGTGTGAAATTCCCCGCCTCCACGCGCAGATTCGTCGTGCCCTCCTCACCGGGCGGCGGCAAGGCACCTTCAAGGCGCAACGCGCCGCCGTCGACGTTGTCATAGAGGCCGAATATCTGAAGCATACGACCGAAATTCGGGGCCTCGATCCAGAAACGCCGCATCTCGCCCAAGCCCGTCCCGGTCATCTGGCCGGTGAACTGGCCCTCGGGCGCTTCACCGGTGACCATAAGGCTGTCATTGCCCGCTCCGTCCGAGCGCCACGTCAGCACAACTTCTTCATAGGCGCTGGTCTCGGTCGTGCTGACCCGGTCGAGCCGGACATCGATCGCCAGCGGTGGCGTTGCCCCGCCTTCACCTGTCGCGTCGAGGACGTCGGTGAACAGCCCGGTGGCGTTGAAGTACTGCCCTTCCGCCAGAAGCGTCAGCCGGCCGCTTTCGCCCTCCCGCGACACTGACAGACCAGTTTCGACAAAGCCGTCGACAAAGAGACGCGGCACATCGGCCGACACCAGCCGGCCATCGGATTCAAAGCGCGCACTGGCCTGGAGTTCGAGACCGTCACCTTCCAGCCGGAAGGAGTCGATGATGCGCTCCCCGCCGTCGCCGGCCAAGAAGGTCAATTCCGCAGTCGCGGCCGCACCGGCTTCCTTTGTCCAGTAATTTCCGGGGGCTTCTATGACCGCGTCGGTCAGGTCCGACGTCAGATGGATCTGCGAGAATTCCAGTCCGTTGCCGACAGTCTCGGCGACCACAGCCACCGGGCCATCGACATACCGGCGCAGCGGCAGTCCGAAATCGTCGAAGCTGCGTGAATCGAGCGTCGAGCGGAGCACAACGCGTGTAGACGGCTCACCGGCCTCCATCGTCAGGTCTTCGGTCCAGATGATGTGGGCCGGAGACGGTCCGATATTGGCATCCCCCTCAGCGAACAGCGTTGCGTTGTTGGCCGTCAGGTGAAGTGTGCCGCCCGTGAGGCTGGTATTCCCGAAGCCGGTCGGCATCGAGATATTCTCGAAATCCGCCTCGACATCGAAGTGGACATCCTCGATCGGGACCTCGCTCAGCATCGGTCGCCGGATCTCGAAGCGCATCGTGCCCTGACCGGTGATGCTTGCCGGATCGAGGCCGTAATCGCTCGGGATATGGAGTGGCTCCTGGTCGATCAGGGCGAGGACATCTCCGGCCTCGGCCCGTCCCGCACCGCCAAATCGAGCCACAGCGCCCTTGGGGTTCAGCCGCGGAATGTCGACGAAACCTTCGGTCATGACCATGTCGCCGATCCGGCCTTCCTCCAGCGTCAGGTCGAAGGCATTGCCGTAAAGCACCGCAGAGCCGCTGGCGCCGGTCATGGGCGTCATCGTGGTGATGTAGTGAAAGGCCGCGTCGTCGAAATCGAAGCGGAGCGAAAGCCGGTCATTGGGGATGATCCCGGCAGCAATCGACTCGCCATCGATATCGAGAGCGAGTTGAGCGTTGAGCAGCCGGCCCGATATCACATGCTCATCGACCCAGACTCGGGCTCCGTCGGCCAGGTCGATCGGCCAGTAGGCAAGCACTTCGCGCGGCCCGATCCGGCCTCCGATCGGCCCCTCGAGCCGAATGTCCGGGAGCCATTTACCGACCGCGACTTCCCGCAAGACCAAGCCGCCGGTCAGCTCGGCGGAAATGTTTCCGAGTTGCAGTTCGACGGCGTCGAATTCGGTGGTCAATGCTTCCGCGTCGGCCGATCCCGACACGGCGATGCGCTGCCATTCCGGCGGTGCTTCGAACACGCCGGGAAGGTCAATGCGTCCGTCGGTCAGAGCCAGTTCATATCGCCACCGCCGTGGCAGGGCATCGGCAAAGCCGCGCATCTCATGGATGCGGCCGGAAAACCCCGTCGTCAGGGCTTCAGAGGTCAACATCCCGCGGGTCAGGGCGATCTCGCCGAGCTCCGGGTCGTACCCAAGGTCCAGGCGCGCACCATCGAAGCCGATATTGTCATCGCCGAACCGGATGCTGCCGGACCCGGCTTCCAGCGTCATCTCCGCGGCGCGGACCCCTTCGGCGCGCGCCGCACTGGCAAACAGGTCGACAGACAGGGGCGCATCGAGCGCGCCTAGGCCGGCGTAAGGGCCGCTGAACGGCGCCACGGCCCGGGGAAACAGGTTGCGGGCCCGGAACTCGACGAGCAGGGTTTCGAGATCCGCACCGGCCTCGACCCGGGCCTCGACGGGTGCCAATCCGGCCGTGGTCACGAATTCCCCATTCAGGCGCACCGTCAGCCGGGCCTCGCTGCGTTCGATCAGCAGGCCGGCGTCCTGGATCAGCCAGGAGAACCCGTTCACGGCGTCCTGCACGTGAACCGACGTGTCTTCGATCGACAATTGCCGCAAGCGCCCGAGCAAGGGCGAACGGGCCGGGTCGCGCAGCAATTCCAGCACTGCATCCGTATCGAGCGCCGAGCCGGTGGGTCGCGCTGACGCCGCCACGATTTCCGGCGGGCCGAGCCCGGCACCGACCGCACCATCCGCGCGGCGCACAAGCGAAACGATTCCGCCTTCGACGTGCACGGTCACAGGCTGGACGCGCCCCAGGATGAGGGCATCCAGCGCCAGCCCGGCCTCGATCACCGGTGCCCGCGCAATCACGACCCCGCCGGACTCCGCGACCGTGATGTCGGTGGCGCGAAGCAATATCAGACCTTCCGTGGCGTCGTAGCGCGCCTCGAGCCGGCCGAGGGAAACGAGATCTCCCTCGAACATCTCGGCGAGCGCCTGCTGCGCGTCCTCGCGGAAGATGTCGAGCGGCACCGGGCCTTGCGACAGCCGCCACAGCGCCGCGCCGCCGGCAAAAATCGCGACCAGCAGCACGAGAGCGAGCGCCTCGGCGATGTAGATCAGGGACCAGCGGAGCGAGCGGCGGATCATCCGGACACGCTCCCGATTCCGGGGAGGCTTGTCCTGACGCGCGTTTGCGCCATGTTGGCGACCATCGAAACCCGAGGGAGTGCGAACGAGATGAGCGAACTGGCGACCGGAATGGCGGCCCCCGAATTCAACCTGCCGACCGATGAGGGCGGGGAGATCAGCCTGTCGCAGCTCAAGGGCAAGATCGTTGTTCTCTACTTCTACCCGAAGGATGACACGCCGGGATGCACGACCGAGGCCATCGATTTTTCATCCCGCATCGCCGATTTCGAGGCCTCCGACGCTGTCGTCGTCGGCATTTCGAAGGATAGCGTCAAAAAACACCAGAATTTCAAGGCCAAGCACGACCTCAAAGTCATCCTCGCATCCGACCCTGAAGGCGAGATGATCGAACGCTATGGCGTCTGGGTGGAAAAGGCCATGTATGGCCGCACCTATATGGGAATCGAGCGCGCGACCTTTCTGATCGGACGCGACGGGACGATCCGCCACATATGGAGAGCCGTGAAGGTGAAGAACCACGCCGAAACGGTGCTCGCGGCAGTGCAGACCCTGCAATAACCGGGATTTACCCTCTCTAAAGCGAATCCGCTTGTGCTCAACTCTTCAGCGTGCTGCCAATGGCGCGCTGCGATCCGGCGCGCGGCTTGCATAACGCAATGTTGATATTGTCACATATTTTGTGTCACATCCCCGCGCGGGAGCACCAGGGGCAGGCGACGGACACGACCGTATGATCTCACGCGTTTTTCAATCCGGCTGGGAAATTGCTCAGCGCTGGTTCCCGGATCGGCAGATCTACCATCGCAGCGATGGTCAGGTCCGCTATTTCGAGATCAAGACCGAGTACCAGCTGGGCGCCCTTCTTGCCGCGACCGTCCTGACGGGCTGGCTGTGCTTCGCCACGGTCAGCGTCGCCTTCCAGGGCCATCGCATTGCCAGCCGCATGGCCGAAGTCGAAACGATCCGCCTGGAAGCCAACCGCATGGTCAACGAGGCCCGGGCCTCGGAACTGGCGGCGACGAATTTTCTGGATGCACAGATGCGCGAATTTGACCGCACCGCGGTTGAATTCCAGGCGCGTCACGAAACCCTGCGCCAGCTGATCGATCTTGCCGAACAGATGGAAGGCTCCAGCCTGTCTTCATCGCCGACCCTGGGGGAAGGCCGCATCCTGATGGCCGCGACGCCCGCCGACCCTTCGCAACGCGAAGCCCGCGACGCCATCACGCTGACCGCCTACGACCCCAATGACCCAGAAGCCCGGATCGAGGCGCTGATCGCACAGCAGGACGCCGTTCTGTCCGAAGCCGAGGACGCGTCCGAGGCGCGGCTGGAAAATCTTCGTGCGGTTCTGCGCCTCACCGGGCTGCGTCTCGACGATGTGCTCGAGGAAGGCCGCGGGTCGGAGACCGGCGGTCCGTTCCTCGCCATGGCCGAAGCCGGTCCCTTCGCACGCGCCGTCGATCCCAATGACGCGTTCTCGTCCCGCATTGCGCGGATTGCAGCGCGCATGGTCGAAGCCGAGGAAATCGAGGCCGCCGTGTTGTCCCTGCCGCTCGGCGAGCCTGTCGGCGTTGCGTTTCGAGAGACCAGTCCCTTCGGCTACCGGATCGACCCGTTCACAGGCCGGCCGGCCTTCCATTCCGGCCAGGATTTCGTGGCCTATCCGCGCGCGCCCATCGTCTCCACAGGCCCGGGACGGGTCATTTACGCCGGATGGCGCTCCGGTTATGGTCGAACTGTTGAGATCGACCATGGCTACGGGTTCGTGACCCGCTATGGCCACATGACTTCAATCGATGTGAGGCGTGGCGACCAGGTCGAACGCGGCCAGCGCATCGGTGCGATGGGTTCGACCGGCCGCAGTACCGCCACACACCTGCACTACGAAGTCATCTTCCGAAACGATCAAACAGATCCCGAACGCTTCCTGAGAGCCGGACAATATGTTCAACAACAAGGGTAAAGACGCCCCCGCCTCCTCCGATTTCCCCGCAGCGCCTGCTGCGGCTCCCTCGAAAAGGTCTGCCATGAAATCCAAAGCCCCCTCCATCCTCAGCAGCGATCTGGTGCTGAACGGTTCCATTGTTGCCGAAGGTGAAATCCAGCTGGACGGTTCGATCGAGGGTGACATCCGTGCCGGCGCTCTGACCATTGGCGAGGAGGCTTCGGTCAAAGGCGAAGTGATCGCCGACACCGTGGTGATCCGCGGGCGGGTGACCGGTTCCATTCGTGCCCGTCAGGTCCAGCTGGCCTCGACCGCGCGCATTGAAGGCGACATCGTGCATTCTGCCCTGTCGGTCGAAAGCGGTGCGTTTTTCGATGGTCATTGCCGGCATGCCTCGGACCCTCTGAGCGACAAGTCGTCCGCACCGGCGAAGTCCTCGAGCGTGTCGTCACCTTCGGCGAGCGCGGCCCCGGCCCGTCCGGCGGCGACGACCAGCAGCCCGTCGTCGACCTCCAGCGCGCCGCAGTCGCCACTGGATATCCCGACGGCGAAATCGGCCAGCTAGGCCCGGTTCATTCCGAATTGAAAACGCCGGCGGGTCTCCCGCCGGCGTTTCTCATTGCCGGATCAGTCGTCCGATATGTCGGATCCGCCGTCCAGGCGCGCAGCCAGTGACGCGGCCATGAAGGCATCGAGATCACCGTCCAGAACACCTTGCGTATCGGAGGTTTCGACGTTCGTGCGCAGGTCCTTGACCATCTGGTAGGGCTGGAGGACGTAAGAGCGGATCTGGTGTCCCCAGCCGATATCGGTCTTCGAATCCGCTTCGGCCTGGGACGCTTCCTCTCGCTTGCGCAATTCCAGCTCATACAAACGGGCGCGCAGCATGTTCCACGCCGTGGCTCGGTTCTTGTGCTGCGATCGGTCGGCCTGGCAGGCGACGACAATGCCGGTGGGTTCGTGGGTCAGACGTACCGCCGAATCCGTCTTGTTGACGTGCTGGCCGCCGGAACCTGACGCGCGGAAGGTATCGGTGCGGACGTCCTTGTCGAGGATTTCGACCTCGATCCGATCGTCGACCAGGGGATAGGGCCAGACGCTGGCGAAGCTGGTGTGGCGACGCGCGGCGGAATCATAGGGCGAGATGCGCACCAGCCTGTGCACGCCCGCCTCGGTCTTCAGCCAGCCATAGGCATTCTCGCCCTTCACCAGCAAAGTCACGGACTTGATCCCCGCTTCTTCACCCGGCTGTTCCTCGATCACCTCGACCTTGTACCCGTGGGCGTTGGCCCAACGCGAATACATCCGCGCCAGCATCGAGGCCCAGTCCTGGGACTCTGTGCCCCCCGCGCCGGGGTGGATTTCCAGATAGCTGTCATTGCCATCGGCCTCACCGGAGAGGAGCGCTTCCAGTTCTGCCCGGGCCGCCCGGTCCCGGAGGCGTTTGAGGACGCCGGCGGCTTCGTCGGTCAGGTCTTCATCGCCGTCGGCCTCGGCCATCTCGGCGAGCTCGAGCGTGTCAGCAAGCTCCTGTTCGATCTCGTGAATCGCCGTCATGGCGGCGTCGAGCCGGTTGCGTTCCCGCATCAGGGACTGGGCCTTCTGGGGGTCGTTCCAGAATTCCGGAGCTTCGGCCCGCGCGTTCAGTTCGTCGAGGCGTTTCTGGGCTGTATCCCAGTCAAAGACGCCTCCTCAGCAGTCCCACCGACCGCTTGATGTCTTCGGAAGAATTGATGAAATCGGCACGCATGAGACGTTTCGCGCTCCGCTTGAAATTGACGTTTAACCGGGGATAGCCGCGCCGGGACGCGGCATCAAGACCGTGTCATCAGATGATCAGTAGAGGCCACCGAGGTCTTCTTCATCGTCATTCCGGTCATCATCGTCATCATCATCATCGTCGCCGGTGACAGCGCCCTGCCCGAAGCTGAGCCCGCTACCGCGCTGGTCGCCGCTGCGGGTCGGTTCGGTGCCCGGCTGGAAGGCTTCGAGAATGGTGCCCGGACGGCCGAGGACGGACGGATCGCCGGTGCGGTAGTCGATCGGGACCAGGCGCACGCCCTCGGGCACCCGGAAAGGTGCCACCGGATAGTTGTCGAGCGCGGTTCCAAGGAATTCGGCGACGACCGGTGCGGCGACGCGGCCGCCGGCTTCGCCGGAACCCATTTCGCGCGGCGTGTCGAAGCCGACATAGACGCCGACCACCAGGTCCGGGCTGAAGCCGACGAACCAGGCATCGCGGAAATCGTTGGTCGTGCCGGTCTTGCCGGCCAGCGGGCGTCCGAGCGAACGCAGCGCCGTACCCGTGCCGCGTTCGACCGCGCCTTCGAGTATATGGACGATCTGGTAGGCGGTGACCGGGCTGATCACCTCCTCGCCGAGTTCGGCGAGTTCCGGTTCGGCCATGCCGGGCGTCCAGTCCTCGACGTCGCAGTCCTCGCAGGGGCGCGGATCATGGACGTAGACGGTCTCGCCGCGGCGGTCCTGAATGCGGTCGAGTATGGTCGGTTCGACCCGGACGCCGCCATTCACCAGCGCGCCATAGGCCCCGACAAGGCGCCACAGCGTGGTTTCCCCGGCACCGAGCGACATCGCCAGCACGGGTTCGAGATCGTCATAGATGCCGAAGCGCTCGCCGATTTCGGAGACCGGCTCCATGCCCATTTCCTGGGCCAGGCGAACGGTCATCACGTTGCGCGAGTATTCGAGGCCAAGGCGCAAGGTCGAAAGACCGTAGAATTGTTCGGAATAGTTCTGCGGCCGGTAGAAGCGCAGATCGGGTCCACCGGACGCCACGAAAGGCGCATCGAGGATCATCGACACCGGCGTGTAGCCATTGTCGAGCGCGGCGGCGTAGACGAAGGGCTTGAAGGAGGAGCCTGGCTGGCGCCGGGCCTGGGTGGCACGGTTGAACTGGCTCTGCGAGAAGCTGTAGCCGCCGACCATGGCGAGCACCCGGCCGGTGTGTGGGTCGAGCGCCAGAATGGCACCATTCACCTGCGGGATCTGGCGCAGGCCGAAGACATTGCCGCTCTCCGATTCCACGGCTTCGACATAGATCACGTCGCCCGGCGACAGGACCTGGTTGGCGCGCTCGATGCGCGGGCCGAGCGCCCCGTTCGACAGGCCTTCGCGCGCCCATTCCAGTTCGGACATCGGAATGACGCCCTCCGCGGTCTGGCGGACCGCTTCTTCCTCGTCGCCGTCGGCGTCCTCGGGCAGGTCTTCCTCGGGTTGAAGATAGGCAATGCGGGCATTGTCGGCACCGGCGGCGAGCACGACGGCGACGCGCCAGTCGTCATCAAGGTCGGAGGGCGTGGCGATCGCTTCGAGCTGGGCGACAAGGTCGCCCTCAATGTCGATCGTGCCGATGCCGCCGCGCCAGCCATGGCGGCGGTCATATTCCTCGAGACCATTGCGAAGCGCGCCGCGCGCGGCGACCTGCATCGTCGTGTCGAGCGTGGTGCGGATCGACAGGCCGCCGTCATAGAGTTCCTCGTCGCCGTAGAGCTCGGCAACCTGGCGGCGGACCTCCTCGTTGAAATACTCCGCCGCATAATCCTGGTCGCCATAGAGGCGGTCGGTGACGACCAACGGCTCTTCCATGGCGGCGCGCGCGGCTTCCTCGGTCACATAGCCATTGGTGGCCATGCGCGAGAGCACCCAGTTGCGGCGCTCCAGCGCGGCTTCGGGATGACGCGTCGGGTGGAACAGCGCCGGTCCGTTCACCACGGCGGCGAGATAGGCGGTTTCGGCCAGAGTCAGCTCGTCCAGCGATTTGCCGAAATAATTCAACGAGGCGGCGGCGACACCGTAGGAGCGGCGGCCGAAATAGATCTCGTTCAGGTAAAGCTCGAGAATCTGGTCCTTGGTGAAGGCGCGTTCGATGCGGCGCGCCAGTACCATTTCCTGGACCTTGCGTGAGAGGCGCTGCTCGGAGCTCAGCAGGAAGTTCTTGGCGACCTGCTGGGTGATGGTCGAGGCCCCCTCGAGATTCTCGTCGCGCAGGATGTGACCGATATTGGCGATGGTCGCGCGGATGATGCCGCGGAAGTCCAGCCCGCCATGATCGTAGAAGTTTCGGTCCTCGGCCGCGAGGAAGGCGTGGATCAGTTCGGGGGGAATCGTCTCGATCGGCACAAAGATGCGCCGCTCGCGGGCGTATTCGGCGATCAGGCGTCCGTCCCCGGCGTGAACCCGGCTGGTGATCGGCGGTTCGTACTCGGCGAGCTGCTGATAGTCCGGCAGGTCTTCGGTGACACGCACGACGTAGATTGCTGCGGCGATCACCGCCGCAATGCCAAGCACCACCGCCGCGACACTGCCCCAGATGAGCACGCGCAGCGCGTTACCCCAGGTAAAAATACGCATAGCCATTCCCTGATACGCTGCCCCGGTCTGCCGATCGCACCGGGCGGCATTATGGCGAGACTCGCGTCCCTTTAAAGGCATTTCACCCGTACGGATAACTTTACGAGGTCAAAGGTTTTCGTGAGGTGAAACTCATCAGCCGTCATTCCCGCGAAGGCGGGAAGGTGGATTCTCGTTTGAAGTGCAACAGGTGGTCTGAGAAGGCCTCTGCGGGGGTTCTGTAGTCAAGGCATTTGCGCGGGG
>NZ_JBHRSV010000013.1:0-1100 GCF_042643335.1 Hyphobacterium vulgare | reverse complement strand
GACCTGCGGGAGCACGGCGGAGAACCGTGTCATCCTTGGGCTTTGATCCCGCACCTCAGCTCGCTTCTCCGCCGTTCGGGTCCGCTCGAACGGTTGCTAGGGCCTTGAGCCCGCATGGCAAGGAGGAGCTCGCTCATGACCGGATCTCACTGTGGCGCCGTGATCGGCGTCGATGTCTCGAAGTCCTGGCTGGATGTGGCGTCCGGTCCGGACGGGCCGGTGCGGCGCGTGGCCAACACACGTGACGCGGTGGCCTCACTGGCGCGGGAATGGCGGGCGGACGGTCCGCCGCGCCTGATTCTGGCCGAGGCCACGGGCGGTTATGAACTGACCCTGGTGCGCGCGCTGCAGGCGGCCGGGCTCGCCGTGTGCGTGGTCAACCCGCGCCAGGTGCGCGACTTCGCCCGGGCGACGGGCCGCCTCGCCAAGACCGATGCGCTCGATGCGCGCATCATTGCCCGCTTCGCCGAGGCCGTTCCCCAGCGCCCGCTCGCGCCCGTCACGCCCGGACGCGGCACCCTGCGCGCCCTCGTGGCCCGGCGGCGCCAGGTGATCGAGATGATCGTGGCGGAGAAGAACCGCCTTGAACAGGCCGGCCCGGCGGTCGAAGGGCTCATCGCCGAGCATCTCGCCGGGCTCAAGTCGCAGCTCGCCAATGTCGACCTCGCCATCGCGCTCGCGGTGGAGGCCGAGAGCGAGCTGGCCAGCCGGCGGGCACTCCTGACCAGCGTGCCCGGTGTGGGGGAGCTGACTGCCGCGATCATCCTCGCCGAACTGCCCGAACTGGGGCAGATCGGCCCCAAACAGGCCTCCGCTCTCGTCGGCGTCGCACCGGTCAACCGCGATTCCGGCCAGTGGCGCGGACAGCGCCATATCGGCGGGGGACGGGCCACCGTGCGCTGCGCGCTCTACATGGCCACTCTCTCCGCAGTACGCCACGAACCCGGTCTCAAGGCCTTCTACAAGCGCCTGCGAAGCAACGGAAAACCGGCCAAGGTCGCCCTCATCGCCGCAACCCGGAAACTCACCATTCTCCTCAACACCCTCGTCGCCAGAAACCAGACCTGGAACAACCCGCAACAACACGGTTGCTGAGGTGC
>NZ_JBHRSV010000012.1:8499-162899 GCF_042643335.1 Hyphobacterium vulgare | reverse complement strand
TCTCCGCCGTGCTCCCGCAGGTCTCCGCCGTGCTCCCGCAGGTCCTCAAAAACCTCCGGCAGCGGAAACCATCATGCCGCAATCCGCACATACAAGGATGAGGGAAACTCGAAACCGGCTTTCACCCTCATCCTGAGGTGCCCCGAAGGGGCCTCGAAGGACGAGGGTGTCTCTCAGTACTCGCTGACCTGGCCCGGCGGCATGGACATGACGCGGAAGGTGACGGCAACGTCGCCGGCATTCTGGAAGCTCAGCGTGCCGGTCACCTCGTCGCCCTCGACGACCGTTGGCAGGCCGAACACCATCAGATGCCGGCCGCCGGGCGTGAAGACGAGCGGGCCTTCGGTGCCGAGGATTTGCGGGCCGATCTCGCGCATCTGCATGACGCCGCTTTCGTCCATCGTGTGGGTGTGCAGCTCGACGCGTTCCGCGCCATCGATGCGGGCCGACAGGAGGAGGTCTTCTCTACCTTCCGTCAGATTGGCAGCGAAATAGGCGGCGGTCACATCGCGGCCTTGCGGGTGCGGACGCATCCAGGCGGCGCGGATTTCGACCGACGTCGCCTCGCGGGCCACCACGGGTGTCGCATCGTCCATCGCCGGCATGGCGTCGTGGTTCATCCCGGCATGGGTCTCGGCCTCCTCGCTTGATCCGCCGCAGGCAGCGAGGATGAGGGTGAGCGGCAGGGACAGGATCAGGCGGCGCATGGCGGGTCTCCAACTGGGTCGGGTAATGTCCTAGACGGCGGAAAACGGGCCGTCCATGCGGCAATCTAGCCCCAGAAGCCGACCGTCTTCTTCGCTTCGGCGATGACCGGGGCGGCGACTTCGCGGGCGCGCTGCGCCCCGGCTTCGAGGATGCGGTCGATCTCGGCCGGGTCGGCCATCAGGCGGTTGTACTCGTCAACGACGGGGGCGAGCTTCGCGACAGCGAGGTCGGCGAGCGCCGGCTTGAACGCGCCGAAGCCCTGGCCGCCGAACTCGGCGATGACGTCGGCCTTCGTCGTGCCGCAGAGCGCGGCATAGATGCCGACCAGGTTGGAGGCTTCCGGGCGGCCATCCAGGCCGTCGAGGCTTTCAGGCAGCGGCTCGGGATCGGTCTTTGCCTTCTTGATCTTCTTGGCGATCGTGTCGGCGTCGTCGGTCAGATTGATGCGCGAAAGGTCGGACGGGTCCGATTTCGACATCTTCTTCGTGCCGTCTTTCAGCGACATGATGCGCGTGCCCGCGCCCTCGATGATCGGCTCGGGCAGCGGCCAGAATCCCTCGCAGTCATAATCGCGCATGAAGCGGGCGGCGATGTCGCGGGCGAGTTCGAGATGCTGTTTCTGGTCCTCGCCGACGGGCACCTGGGTCGCCTTGTAGACGAGGATGTCGGCGGCCATCAGCACCGGATAGGTGAAGATGCCGACGCTGGCGCGTTCGCGGTCGGAGCCGGTCTTGTCCTTGAACTGGGTCATGCGCTCCATCCAGCCGAGGCGGGCGACGCATTGCAGGATCCAGGCGAGCTCGGCATGGGCCGGAACGGCGGATTGCGCGAAGATGGACGAGCGTTTCGGATCGACGCCGGCGGCCATGTAGGCGGCCGCGACCGAGCGCACCGCGCCGGGCAGGGCGGCGGGGTCGTGCGGCATAGTGATGGCGTGCATGTCGACGGCGCAATAGAAGCATTCCGCGCCGCGCTCCTGCAGCTTCACCCAGTTCACCAGCGCGCCGAGATAATTGCCGAGATGCAGGTTTCCCGTCGGCTGCATGCCGGACAGGATGCGGTCGGGGCCTTTATAGGCGGGCGCGTCACTCATGGGTCACTCCGGGCGGGGTCTTCAAGGCCCGCGGGGTTTAGCCGCGCTTCAGGGCCTTCCGCAACTCTCCCATCCGTACCGCGCCCGTCGCGAGCGCCAGGGCGGCATAGATCACCCCCCCGATGGCGACGACGGCGATGAGGGCGAGCAGCGTCGAGCCGCCGGTCCAGCCGGTCAGCAGGGCGCGCTGAGTGCCCATGGCTGCGACGGCGGCGCCCATGATGGCTGTCGCAAGCCCGATCCGGACGAGTTTGGATTTGAGGCGCGCATCGAATTCCAGCAGGCCGCGCCGGTGGAGGACCACGCCGAGCAGACCGGCGTTGATCCAGCCGGCCGTAGCCGTGGCGATGGCAAGGCCGACAAAGCCGACCGGGGAAAAGAACAGCCCCAGGCCGAGCGCGATGTTCACGACCACGCCGATTGTGGCGAACTTCATCGGCGTTGAGGTGTCCTGCCGGGCGAAGAAGCCGGGCGAGAGCACCTTGATCAGCACGAAGGCCGGCAGGCCGATGGCAAAGGCCACCAGCGCCGCCGAGGCCATTTCGGCATCGAGCGCGGTGAAAGCACCGCGCTGGTAGAGCGCGGTGATGATGAAATGCGGGATGACGGCCAGGGCCACGGCTGACGGCAGGGTCAGGCCCATGGAGATTTCGAGCGCCCGGTTCATCGCGTCCGAAGCGCCGGTATCGTCACCGGCGCGCAGACGCTTCGACAGGGCCGGCAGAAGCGCGACGCCCATGGCGATGCCGATCACGCCGAGCGGCAACTGGTAGAGCCGGTCGGCATAGTAGAGCCAGGAGCGCGCACCTTCCTGCAGCGTCGCGATCGAGCCGGTGACGACGATGTTGATCTGGGTCACTCCCGCGGCGATCGCGCCGGGCACGCCCAGCACGATCAGGCGGCGCACGCCTGGCGTCAGGCGCGGGATGCGGAAGCCAAGGCGGATGCCGATCCGGCGGCAGGCGAGCCAGAGCCAGAGCGTCTGCACCACGCCCGACACGGTGATGCCGATCGAGAGCCAGAGGACGAGGGTCTCAGGCGGCGCCTCGCCGAAGAAGAGGATGCCGATCAGGATGACGTTGAGCAGGACCGGGGCGGCGGCGGCGGCGGCAAAGCGGTCATGCGAATTGAGGATGCCGCTCAGCATGGCCGAGACCGACATCATCAACAGGTAGGGCATGGTTACCTGCGTCAAGAGGATGGCCAGCTCGAACAGGCCGGGATCGCCGACGAAACCCGGGCCGAGCGCATACATCAGCCAGGGCATGGCGATCTGCGCCGCGACAACGAAGACCAGCATGAAGGTGGCGAGCACGCTGACGACGTCGCGGGCGAAACGTTGGGCCTCTGTTTCGCCCTCGGCCTCCATGCGCCCGGCATAGAGCGGCACGAAGGCGGAATTGAACGCGCCCTCGGCGAAGACGCGGCGGAACAGGTTCGGGAACTGGAAGGCGGTGAAGAAGGCGTCGGCGATCGGCCCGGCCCCGATGGCGGCCGCCAGCAGGATTTCGCGGACGAAACCCAGAAGCCGGCTCATCAGGGTGAAGACGCCGACGACGGCGGAAGAACGAAGCAGGCGCATCAGATCCCCTAGCGGCCGGTGCTGGCGCGGGCACGGGCGAGACCGCGCGCCCTGGCTTCCTCGGCCCATTGCGCCTCCTCCTCCCGCAGGATGGAGAGAAGGGCGGCGCGGACCGGTTCGCGGTCGGCCTCGTCGGTGAGCTTCGCGCCATTCTTGAGGACGTAGAAGACATCGACGGCGCGCTCGCCATAACCATCGATCCGCGCGCCCTGCAGCGACAGTCCGGCATCGGCGAGCACCCGCGCCAGTTCCGACAGCAGGCCGGGACGGTCGCGGCCCGTCGCCTCGATCACGGTCGCGGCTTCGGACGCCGTGTCGTCGAATTCGACGGTCGAAGGCACGGTGAAGGCGGCGGCGCGGCGCTTCATGGCGTGCGGCCCGCGCTTGGCGGGACGGGCAGGCTCACCGGCTGCTGCACGGGTGACCCGGGCCTGCAAGGTGTCGAGGGCGCGGGAGCGGCCGACCCCGTAGGGGCCGCCGGACTCCTCCTGGATCAGGAAGACGTCGAAGGCATGGCCCGACCGCGTCGTCTCGACATGCGCCCCGACGATATTGGCGCCGATATCGGCGAGCGTGGCGGCAATGTCGGAGAAAAGCCGGTCCCGGTCCGGCGCATGGATCAGCACTTCCGTTGCCGCCCGGCGGCGATCGACGCGCACAGCAACAGCGATATCGCGCGTCATCGCGCGGGTGGCGCGCACGAAGAGGGCATGTCGCAACCGGTCTTCCGGGCCGAAGACCAGCCAGTAGGAATCGGGCAATTCCTGCGCCCATTCACGGGCGAAGGCTTCGTCGAAGCGGGCCATGCGCGCGGCGAGCTGGGCGCGGGCCTCGTCGGCCTTGGCGGTCAGGCGCGCCCGGGCCTCGGCTTCGCCGGCCTCGGCGAGCACGCTGTGCCCGTCGGCCAGCACGGCCGCGGTCGCCGAATAGAGATCGCGCAGAAGCTGGGCTTTCCAGCCATTCCAGATGCCCTCGCCGACCGCCCGGATGTCAATGGCTGTCAGGAGCAGCAGCAAGCGAAGGCGTTCGATCGACCCGACGATACGGGCGAAATCGATGATGGTTTTCGGGTCGCCGATATCGCGCCGCTGCGCGGTGTCACTCATTGTCAGGTGCGAACGGACCAGCCAGGAGACCAGTTCGACCTCGTCCTCGGGCAGGCCGAGCCGCGTGCAAGCCTCGGCGGCGCGGATCGCGCCCTCCTCGCACTGATCGCCCTGGCCCTTGCCGGTGTCGTGCAGCAGCGCCGCAAGGTGAAGCGCCCGCCGGTGCTTGATCTGGCCGACGATCTTGGTGGCGAGCGGGTGGTCCTCGGCCTGTTCGCCCTTCTCGATCGATCTGAGCCAGGCCAGCGTGCGCAGCGTGTGCTCGTCGACCGTGTAGCGGTGATACATGTTGAACTGGGTGCGCGCGACGATGTCTCCGAATTCCGGGATGTAACGGCCGAGCAGGCCCGCCTCGGTCATCAGGCGCAGCACGGCCTGGGGTTCCGGGGAATCCAGCAGCGTCGCGAAAAAGCTGCGTGCGGCCCGGCTGTCGGAGCGGAAATTGTCATCGACGAGGCGCAGTGAGCGGCCGATCGCGCTCATCGCGTCGGGGTGCAGATCGGCGCTGTGTTTCGCGGCGATCTCGAACAGGCGCATCATCACGACGGGGTCGGCCTCGATGCGCTTCTCGTCGGCGAAGTCGATGCGGCCTTCGCGCAGGACGAAATCCTCGCCGTCGAGCGTGGCCGGTCCGCCCTCGCCTTCCGGCAGGAAACGGGTCAGGCCGCGCGGGCGCGACTTCCAGGCGTCGGCTTCCAGCTTGGCGCAAACGAGGCGGGTCAGCGAGCCGACATCCATCGCGGTCAGGAAATAGCGGCGCATGAAGCGCTCGACGCCGTGCTCGTTCTCGGCGTCCTCATAGCCCATGCGGCTGGCGATCTCCGGCTGCAGGTCGAAGGTCAGCCGGTCATCCTTGCCGCCGGTCAGGGCGTGGAGGTGAAAGCGGACCGTCCACAGGAAATCGGCGGCTCGCAGATAGCGCTCGACATCATTGACCGTCAGCAGGCCCGCGGCGACCCAGCGCTCGAAGGCATCCTGGCCATAGAGGAATTGCGCCAGCCAGCGCATCAGTTGCAGATCGCGCAAGCCCCCCTTGGAATCCTTGATGTTGGGCTCAACCGTGTAGCGCGAGCGGCCGGCCCGTGAGATCCGGTTGTCGCGCTCCTTCAGCTTGGCCTCGACGAAGCCGGCATGCCCGGCCTCTCCGGCTTCGGCACGCAGCTTCGCCTCGAGATCAAAGGCGAGGCGGGCATCCCCGGCGATCACGCGCAGCGACAGAAGCGAAGTGCGCTCCGACACATTCTCGCGCGCCAGTGCCAGCGTTTCGCCGGTCGTGCGGGCCGTGGCGCCACCGACGACCAGCCCCATGTCCCACAGGCCATAGACGAGGTCCTCGATGAAACGGTCGGCGGCTTGCCCGGCGCTGTCGGCCTTGAGGAAAAGCAGGTCGATGTCGGATGAGGGGGCGAGTTCGCCCGCGCCATAGCCGCCGATCGCGCACAGGCTGACTTGTTCCGCGCCTTCGGGGTTGTGGGTCTCGAGCGCGGCAAACAGGGCTTCCAGCGCCGAATCGGTCGCATTGGCGAGGAAGCGCGCGGCTTCGAGCCCGCCGCTCTTGCCGTCCAGCCGCGCGAAGGCCTTGTCGCGGCCCTGCGTGACGGCGGCTTTCAGGTGGCCAATGGCGGCGAGGCGCGCAGCCTTGTCCGACCAGCCGCCCGCACCCAGCGAAGCGGCGATCTCCGCGCGCAGGCGAAGCCCGTCAAGGGACAGGGGGAGGGCGGCGACCGTCATCGCGCCGGAGACTAGGCTGCGCCGCGAAAAAGGGAAACGGGGTGGATGTGCCGAGTGCGCCTGACGTTGCCCTCCCCCTTGAGGCTTCGACCCGTCCCCTCGGGCGAAACGCTCCAGTGGAGCGTTTCGAGGGGAGAAGGGCCGTGAGGCTGCGCGTCAGCCAGCCGACCGGGGAGGGGGTGTTTTCAATCACCTTTCTCCGACGCCCCCCGGTTTCGCGAAGCGAAGACCGGGGTCCAATCGGGATCCCGGATCGGCTGCGCCGTCCGGGAAACGTCAGTTGAAAGGTTGATGGGGTCCCCATGAAAATGGGGACCTGAAGCATTCACCAGGTTTCGGATTCCCGCCTGCGCGGGAACCCCGGGGAGAGCAGAACGCTCACCCCACCCCGCTCCCCATTTCTAGGGGAAGGGAAAATGGGTCAAGCCTCGACGTCCACACTGCCGCCGGAGGGCTGGCCGCCGCCTTCGGCGGGGCCGGAGGACACCGCGACCATGGCGGCGCGCAGCGTGCGGTCGCCGAGGACATAACCCGGTGCCAGCACCGCGGCGATCGCGCCGGCAGCGTGCTCGGACGGGAATTGCGCCGTGGCCTGGTGCAAATTCGGGTCGAAGGCCTCGCCGGGCTGCGGATCGATCTTCTTCACGCCGTGGCGCTCGAAGGCGGACAGCAGGCTGCGCTCGGTCATCGCCACGCCTTCGACGAGCGTCTTCGCCGGACCCTCCAGCTCGGCCGCCTTCACTGCGTCGAGCGCGCGGGAGAGGTTGTCGGCCACGGCCAGCAGATCGCCGGCAAAGCCCGATACGGCGTATTTGCGCGTGTCGGCGATCTCCTTCTCGGCGCGGCGGCGCGTATTCTGGGCATCAGCCAGGGCGCGCAACATCTTCTCGCGCGCGTCCTCGAGCTCGGTCTGCAGCGCGTCGATCGCCTGTTCGGCGGTGATCTCCGCAGAGTCGTCGGCCTCGGGAATTTCGGTCTCGGGGGTGTTCTTGTCGGTCATGGGCGTCTTCTGAAGCGTCCTTGAGTCTCGTTCAATGGCGGCACTCAGCCGCGCGGCTTCTCGATCAGCCGGCCCATCACGCGGGCGGTATAGTCGACCAGCGGGATGACCCTGGCGTAGTTGAGGCGCGTCGGGCCGATCACGCCCAGCGCGCCGACAATGCGGCGGTCCTCGTTCATATAGGGAGCGACGATCACGCTGGAACCCGAGAGCGAGAAAATCGGGTTTTCCGCGCCGATGAAGATGCGCACACCCTGCCCGTCGCGGGCGCGGTCGAGCAGGGAGATCAGGCCTTCCTTGCGTTCGAGATCGTCGAACAGCATGCGGATGCGTTCGAGGTCCTCGGCGGCCTGGAAATTGTCGAGCAGACGGGCGCGGCCGCGCACGATCAGATTGCGTTCCTCGCCGCCGGCCCAGTCGGCGAGCCCGCTTTCCACCAGGCGCGAGGCGGCCTCGTCGAGCTGGGCGCGGCGCTCGGCGATCTCGCGGCGAATCTCGTCGCGCGCCTCGGTCAGGGTGCGCCCCTTCAGGCGTGCGGACAGGAAGTTGCCCGCTTCGATCAGCGAGGCGGTCGGCAGGCCGGACGGCGCGGTCATCAACCGGTTCTCGACGCTGCCATCGGCAAAGACCAGAACGGCGAGCGCCTCGGTCGCGCTCATCGGCACGAATTCGACATGTTTGAGCGGGGCTTCGCGCGCCGGCGCCAGGACGAGACCCGCCCCGCCGGCGAGGCCGCCGAGAAGGGAGGAGGCTTCCGACAGCAGGTCCGGGATCGACTTGCCCGTCCCGGCCATGCGGGATTCGATGTCCTTGCGCTCGTCGCCAGTCAGTTCGCCGATCTGCAGCAGGCCGTCGACGAAGAGGCGGAGGCCGGCATGGGTCGGCATGCGCCCGGCGCTCTGGTGCGGCGCGGTGAGCAGGCCCAGCTCGGCGAGATCGGCCATGGTGTTGCGGATCGAGGCCGGCGACAGGCCGACACCCTCGATGCGCGACAGGGTGCGCGAGCCGACCGGCTCGCCGGTGGCGAGATAGGTTTCGACCAGTTCGCGGAAGATGGCGCGCGAACGGGCGTCGAGGTCGGTCAGGGACGGGGCGGGCCGTGTCAGCTCACTCATGGCGGTCATCAGTTAGGATGAAGCCCGCTCCGGTGCAATCTCCGCGCATGGGCAGGTCCGGCTTTACCCGGCGGGGCGAGGCGGTTAAGCCCGCGCGGAAACACAGACCAGAGCGAGGAAGACCATGCGACCCGACGGACGGACTGCCGACACGATGCGGACAGTGGAATTGATCACCGGCGTTTCGCCTTATGCGGAAGGGTCGTGCCTCGCCAAGTTCGGCAACACGCATGTGCTGTGCACCGCCTCGGTGGAGGACAACATCCCGCCCTGGCTCAAGGGCTCGGGCAAGGGCTGGGTGACGGCGGAATACGGCATGCTGCCGCGCGCGACCCATACGCGCGGCCGGCGCGAGGCGGCGGCGGGCAAGCAGTCCGGCCGGACGCAGGAAATCCAGCGCCTGATCGGCCGTTCGCTTCGTGCGGTGGTCGATCTCAGGGCGCTCGGAGAGCGCCAGATCACGCTCGACTGCGACGTGATCCAGGCCGATGGCGGCACGCGCACGGCAGCGATCACCGGCGCCTGGGTGGCGCTGAAACAGGCGGTGAACTGGCTGATCGAGGAAGACGTGCTTGGCAATGACCCGGTCTATGGCCAGGTCGCGGCGATCTCCTGCGGCGTGATCTCCGGCGAGCCGCGGCTCGACCTCTGCTATGAGGAGGACCGGGTGGCAGAGGCTGATGCCAACTTCGTGCTGACTGCGGAAGGCGGGATCGTCGAGATACAGGCCACCGCGGAAGACAAGCCGATCCCGGAAGACGCCTTCGGCACGCTGTTCACGCTCGCGAAGACGGGTGTTCGCGAACTCTGTGACATCCAGAAAAGCGTGGTGTAATAAGGATGATGAAAGGCGGCGGGAGCGCGCTGGGGGGCTGAAAAAGGCCCGTCCGGCTCTTGGGAAGGGGCTATGGACCGAACAGGCCCGCCCCCGCCGCCTCTCACAAGGCCCTTCGCGGTTTTCCCCGCGAGGGGCTTTCCTCTTGCCGGCCTGTCTGAAGGCTCGACGGCCTATCCGTCGTCGTCCTCGGCGCCCGGTTCCGACTCGTCATAGGTCAGAAGGTCGCCCGGCTGGCAGTTCAGTTCGCGGCACAGCGCTTCCAGCGTGGAAAAGCGTACCGCCTTGGCCTTGCCCGTCTTCAGGATGGACAAATTCGCCATCGTGATGCCGACGCGGTCGCACAATTCGGTGAGCGACATCCGCCGTTCGAGCAGCATCCGGTCGAGGGTGACGCGAATGGCCATGTTTCGCGCCTCCCTAAATCGTCAGTTTCTGTTCCTGGCGCATTCTCGCGCCTTCCCGGAACACTTCCGAAAGCACCAGGAGCGCGATCACCGCGAACCAGGCCGCCAGGTTCAGATCAAACTCCACACTCAGTTCGACACCGCCCTCCACGGGCTGGCCGAACATGGTGAACGCCATCGCCAACAGCCCCTGGGCAGCGTAGGCGACCAGTTGATACAGACCGATCGCGACGGCGATGACCCGCAGATGGCCGGCATTTTCCGGCACGAAGGGATCGCCCGCGATCAGGGTCGCGAACATCCGCCGCAGCCGGTCCGTGATGATCATCAGGACGATGATCTCGAGGACGAAGAGCGGCAGGACGATCACATGGTACCGGCTGAGACGCTCCAGACCCTGCTGCAGCGTATCCGGCGCGATACCAAGAAAACTCAACGCCGTCAGGCCGAGAGACAATGCCGTTCCGATCGCCGAGACGACCAGAAGGGCCCACAGCACATACCAGGCAATGTCGAGTGCCCATTTGAGGATCGCGACCAGCGAGATCCGTCTTGTTTGTGCCATTCCCCAGCCCCTGGTGTTCCGCCTCAGGGTCTGCCGGTCTGGCGCGAAGGGGAGATCGCCGCGCCGGCAGCCCTAGAGACGTTCATTCCCGATCACGCAAACGCCGGAGCGATTGCCGCGATCATCGCCGCGCCGACAGACAGGACGAGGACCAGATTGATCATCACCATGCCGGCCTGACGGACCGAACCGTTATCGTTGTTTTTGGACCTGACCATTTTCATTTCTCCATTACCAGTGTTCGACCAAACCGTTTGAGTTTGTTACCCGGACGATCATTGTCGCCGTCCGTGGATTTATCGATAAACGTGAAAATCGGACGGCGCAAGCGAAAAATATCGTTTTTCGATATGAATTTTTCGAAAGGCGATATGAAAATCTGGAGAAATCGCCCGTGACGCGAAATTCGGACTGGTTGGTCGCAACCCACAATTCAGGTAAAATCAAGGAGATAGCGGCGCGGCTCGCGCCGCACGGCGTGTCGATCACGTCTGCTGCAGACGCCCATTTACCCGAACCGGACGAGACAGGGGATTCGTTCGCCGCCAATGCCGCCCTCAAGGCCGAAGCCGCGGCAAATGCCTCGGGGAGGCCTGCCCTGGCTGACGATTCCGGGCTTTCGGTCGCCGCGCTGGGCGGGGCACCCGGAATCTACTCCGCGCGCTGGGCGGGGCCGGAGAAAGATTTCTTTTCAGCCATGAAACGGGTCCATGACGGGATTCTGGAGGCTGGCGGATCGGCGGACGCGGCTTTCGTCTGCGTCCTGGCGCTTGCCGAACCGGGCAAGCCGACCCGGTTCTGGGAAGGCCGGGTGGAGGGGACGATCGTGTGGCCGCCGCGCGGAACGGCCGGTTTCGGCTATGATCCGGTCTTTGTCCCTGCGGACCATGACCGGACGTTCGCGGAAATGACGCTGGACGAGAAACAGGCGCTCAGCCATCGCGGGAGGGCGCTGAACAGGATGGTGAAGGAGGTGTTCGGGGAATGAGCGGCGTGTCTGCCCCGCTCGGTCTTTATATCCACTGGCCCTATTGCCGGCGGATCTGCCCGTATTGCGACTTCAACGTCTACAAGGCGCGGGGCCATGACACCGATCTCACAGATGCGTTGATCGCCGACCTCGCCGGATGGGCGGATATCGCGGGTAAGCGAGCATTCACTTCCATCCATTTCGGGGGCGGCACGCCCTCGCTGATGACGCCGCGCGATGTCGAACGGGTCATCGAGGCGGCCGACCGCCTGTTCGGGCTCGAGACCGGGGCGGAGATCGGGCTCGAGGCCAATCCGGCGGAGGCCGTGGCCCTGCCGGACCTCGCCCGGGCCGGGATCAATCGTTTGTCGGTCGGGGTGCAGAGCCTCGATGACCGGGCGCTGGCCCGCCTCGGACGCGACCACGACGCGGCCAGGGCGATCGAAGCGGTCGGGATTGCACAAACTGCCGTGGAGCGGGTCTCGGTCGATCTGATCTTCGCGCGCGAGGGGCAATCCCTGGCCGATTGGGAAAGAGAGCTCACCGCCGCCATTGCGCTGGGGACCGGGCATGTCTCGGCCTATCAGCTGACGCTGGAACCCGGCACGGCCTTCGCGAAGCAGGCCGAGACCGGACGGCTGACCCTGCCGGACGGCGATGCGGCGGCCGACTTCCAGGAACTGACCTATGGCGTGCTCGGGGCCGCCGGACTGACCCCGTACGAAATCTCCAATTTCGCGCGGAAGCCGGACGACCGCTCGGTGCACAACTCGCTCTACTGGACCGGCGCGGACTGGATCGGCATCGGGCCGGGCGCGCATTCGCGGCTGTTCTCGTCAACGACGGGGGGGCGGCTCGCCGCCGAGGCGAAGGAGAGGCCGGGCGACTATATCGCGGCGGTGCGTCAGGCCGGGCGGGGCAGCGAGGCTGAGATCCGCCTGACACCGGCCGAGGATTTCGCGGAACGCGTCCTGATGGGGCTGCGGATCGCGGAAGGCATCGACCGCGCCGCGCTGACGGCGGCCACCAGGCTGGCGCTCGACGCGGTGCGGCTCGAAACGCTGGCCGGCGATGGCTGGATCACGGTGACGCTGGACCGGGTCATGCTCACAGCGCAGGGACGGCTGCTCGCCGACCGGATCGGCGGCGAACTGGCGGAACCGCAAGCGTCCTAGAGAATTGGCTCAGAAATCGTCGGGCTGCGGCTGGCAACGCGGCCAGACCTGCCGCGCGTAGAGGAGGTCGTGAAGCAGCTTCTTGCGCAGTTCAGGGTCCGCCTCGGGGAAGGCCGCGACGGCATTGAAGCCGTTCTCGACCAGTTTGGGCAATTCCGGATGGCCTTCGCTGACTGTCGAGACATCTTCCGACTCGCCCATCCACAAGACGCTCACCAGTCCGCGCCCCGACTCCATCGTCCGGGACAGAAGGGCGTAGACGCCCGGCCCGGCCGGCGGCACGTCCGGTTGCTGGTAGACGTTGAATTCGACGCGCGCGTCGAAGGTGCGCATGCCGAGCTTGGGCGACGGAAATCCGGTCATGTCGGGTCTCTAGAATCCGGTGAGTTCGAAGGAACGGGGCGCTGGATCGATCGTCTCGATGCCCGAGGGCCGGACCTCGAAAATGGCCAGTCCGCGCTGGATTCGGCCAGCGGCGTTGAAGCGGAACAGGCCATCGGCGCCATAGAAGCCGTCCGGAGTCTCGATGCCTTCCCGCGTGATGCCGTCCTCGCTGCGCGCGAGGAAGACGGTCAGCAGGACCGCGTCATAGGCGTGGCTGGCAATACGCGAGGGTTCCTCGCCCCAGGCGTCGGCATAGGCGGTATTGAAGCGGGCGCGGGCTTCCGGGTCCGGTCCGGCAAACCAGCCGCCACGCAGGGCGGGCTCGCGCACCGTCTCAGGATCGTTCCACAGGCCGGTGCCGAGGAATTTGACCACCAGCGGATCGACGTCGTGATAGGGCAGAAGCGGGGCCAGCGTGCGCAGGCGGATTCCGCCTTCTGGCAGGATCACGGCCTGGAAGGGCGCGGTCGGAGACGGTTCCCAGCCGCCGCGGGCCTGACGCTCGATGGCTTCCATCGCGCCAAGGCTGGTGCGGCCCATCCGGGCCAGGCGTCCGGCCGCCGATGTCATCGCCTCGACGCCGCCGGAATAGTATTCCTCGCCCACGACCTCACTGGCATTCAGGTGCGCGGCATCGCGCAGCGCGGTTGAAACCGCCTCGCCATAACGGCCCGACGGTCCGAGATAGGCAAAGCGCGACGCGCCCTGCCGGGAGACGTATTCGACCAGGCGCGCGACTTCGATGTCGGGCGGGAAGCTGAGAAGGTAGACGCCATTTCCGGCGGCCTCGCCATCGGTCGAGAAGGCGATGACCGGGATATCGTATTCACGCGCGACCTCGCCCGCGGCGATGGCGGCGCTGCCGAAGAGCGGGCCGAGAATGATGTCGGCACCGTCGGTGATTGCGGCGCGGGCGGCGGAGCGGGCGCCCGAGGGGGTGCCGCCGGTATCCTTCGGAATCAGGACAACGTTGGTATCACCGCCCTGGAAGAGCGCGAGCTGGGCGGCATTGAGCAGTCGCAGCGCCTCGGTGCGGGCCCCTTCATTGTCCGACGAGAAGGGCAAAAGGATGGCCGCTCGGACGAGGTCGCGATCTTCCAGATGCGCCGGGGTCAGGCCGGTGTCGCGCTGGGCGGCTGGCGGCGTTTCGGGCTGCGGCTCGGGCTGACGCACCGGTTCCTCGACCGGCGGCGGTGTGTAGGAAGGCGGCGGAGACGGGGGCGGTGCAGGCGTTGAGGCGCAAGCGGCGACCAGCCCGGTCAGCACGGCGACGACAAGAGGCCTTGGAAGGAGGCGCGACACGCGCAAGACTGTCCGCGAGATCATGAGCAACCCGTCTGAGAATATGTCCGGCGAAGCTAGCCGCCCGCACCCGCCGGGGCAACCGCCCGAACCGGGTCTGCACCTGGTCTCGACACCCATCGGCAATCTCCGCGACATCACGCTGCGCGCGCTGGACACGCTGGCCGGGGCCGATCTGATCCTCGCCGAGGATACGCGCGTCGCCGCCAAGCTGCTGTCGGCCTATGGCGTTTCCGTGACCGTCTGGAGTTTTCACGACCACAATGAAGACAAGCAGGCCGCAATCATCCTCGACCGATTGCGGGCGGGAGAGCGGATCGCGCTGATTTCCGACGCCGGCACGCCGCTGGTCTCCGACCCCGGGTTCAAGCTTGTGCGGGCCGCGGTGGCGGCGGACCTGAAAGTGCATGTCGTGCCGGGTGCGTCCTCCGTGCTCGCCGCGCTGTCGCTGAGCGGATTGCCGAGCGACGCCTTCTTCTTCGGCGGCTTCCTGCCGGTGAAATCCGGGGCCAGGCAGGCGCGCCTCAATGCCCTGAAAACCGTGCCCGGCACGCTGATCCTGTTCGAGACCGCACCGCGCCTTGTCGCGTCTCTGGCCGACATGGCGGTCGTGCTGGGCGATCGGCCGGCGGCGTTGACGCGGGAACTGACCAAGAAGTTCGAGGAAGCCAGACGCGGGACACTGGCGAGCCTTGCGGCGCATTACGAATCGGCGGGCCCGCCCAGGGGCGAGATCGTCGTCGTGATCGGCCCGCCGGAAGACACCGAAGCGGCGTGGGACGAGGTCCGCTTGGATGCGGCGCTGGCCGACCGCATCCCGGCTGCCGGGGTGAAGCAGGCTTCAGCGGAGATCGCGGCCCTGTCGGGCTGGGCGAAGCGCGACGTCTATGCCCGCGCGCTCGAGCTGAAGGACCGGGCGTGAGCGGGAAGCGCCGCCGCGCTGAGGCGCGCGGGCGGCGCGCCGAAACGCTAGCCGCCCTGTGGCTGATGGCCAAGGGCTACCGCATCATCGCCCGCCGCTACCGCTCGCCGCTGGGCGAGCTCGACCTGGTCGTCCGGCGAGGCCGGGTGCTGGCCTTTGTCGAGGTGAAGCAGCGCGCCCATGCCGGTGCCGCGCTGATCGCGGTCGGCCCGAAACAACAGCAGAGACTGATCCGGGCGGCCGCGGCCTTCCGTACGCGGCACCGGTCGCTTGCCGAACTTCAGCCGCGATTCGACCTGATGGTGATGACGCCCGGGCGCTGGCCCGAACACTTACGCGGGGCGTGGCGCCTGGAAGGGCGCGATGCCCTGACATTGAGCTGACTCCGGCGCGCCGGCGTTAACCGTCTGGAGTCGCGTGCGAGTCAGGCTCCGGCCATCCGATTCGGTCGACCAGAAGGATCCCCCCGATGTTCTCCCGCCTTGCCGTTCTCGCCGTGTCCGGCGCCCTGCTCGCCGGCTGTGCCGCCTTCCAGCCCGAGCGAAGCGTCGGGCGCGGCATCGACGACACCAATGCGTCGCTCTCGATCAAGTCCGCCATGCTTCGGACCGAAGGCTATGCGCTGGACAATGTCGATGTCGAAGTCACCGAGGGGATCGCGCTTCTGACCGGCACGGTGCCGCGCGAAGCCGACCGCCGCATGGCCGAATGCCTGGCCTGGTCCGCCGTGGCGGTTCGCTCGGTGGAAAACGAGGTCGAAGTGACGAGTCCGGAGAATTTCCGCGACCGCAGCCGCGATTACTGGATCGGACAACAGGTACGCTCGCGGCTGCTGCGCGACCGGTCGGTGCGCAGTGTGAATTTCAATGTCGAGGTCGAGGGTGGACGCGTCTATCTGCTCGGCGTCGCCCGCACGCGCGGCGAGCTCGAACGTGCCGCCGGCCATGCCGCCCTGGTCGACGGGGTCAGCGACGTGATCACCTATGTCCGCGTCGCCGGCGAAACCGCCGAGCCGGTCTCGCGCGGGGCGCGCCAGGCTGCCGTGTGCGAAGGCGAAGCCGCACCGGTCCGGTCCGGCGAGGAGGCCGAACTGCTGGGGGCCGCGCCCGACATGGCGCCGCCGGAAGAAGTGCGTGACGCGCCGGTGCGTCCGATTGATGATTGATCCCCGGCGTCCCATATCGGGCGCAGACAATCCGGTGCGGACGGGGAAATGAGCATGGCGCTACGCGTTGCGGTCCAGATGGATCCGGTCGAGACCGTCAATATCGACGGCGACACGACTTTCGCCCTGATGGAGGCGGCGCAGGCGCGCGGCGCCACCCTGTTCGAATACCAGCCGCAGCATCTCAGCTGGCGCGAGGGCCGGATCGTGGCGCGGGCGCGTCCGGTAACCGTGCAGCGGGTCAAGGGCGACCACGCCGCGTTCGGCGAGCGCCGCGAGATCGATCTGGCCGAGGATGTCGATGTCGTCCTGATGCGTCAGGACCCGCCCTTCGACATGGCCTACATCACCGCCGCCCACATTCTCGAGGAGCTGAAAGGACGCACGCTCGTCCTCAACGATCCGGAATGGGTGCGGTCGAGCCCGGAAAAGCTGATCCCGCTGAAATTCCCGGAGCTGATCCCGCCGACCCTGATCACGCGCGACATGGCGGCGATCCGGGATTTCCGGGCGCAGCACAAGGACATCATCGTCAAGCCGCTGTTCGGCAATGGCGGGCTTGGCATTTTCCGGCTGAAGCCCGACGACGGAAATCTTTCCGCGCTGACCGAGATGTTCTTCGCCCAGAGCCGCGAACCGATCATCGTGCAGGCCTTCCTGCCCGCCGTGGCGGAAGGCGACCGCCGCGTCATCCTGATCGACGGCGAGGCGGTGGGTGTGATCAATCGCCGCCCGCAACCGGGCGAGACCCGCTCCAACATGCATGTCGGCGGCACGGCGGAAGTCGCAGAGCTCAGCGAGACCGACCGGCGCATCTCTGCCGCGATCGGCCCGCTGCTGAAGGAGCGGGGCCTGGTCCTGGTCGGGATCGACGTGATCGGCGACCGGCTGACCGAGATCAACGTGACCTCGCCGACCGGCGTGCAGGAGCTGAAACGCTTCTCCGGCGTCGATGCTGCAGCGCTGTTCTGGGATGCCGTGCAACGCCGCCTTGGCTGATCCCGCGGGGGTTGAGTTGTTCACAAAAACGCGCGCGGGTTGACTCTGCGCCCGCTTTGTTCTTTCCTTGTTCCGGTTTTGATCCGTCTTGTTTCCGGCCTCCTGTGGAAAACTCCATATGGGGCATGGGGTTAGACGGATCGCTTCATCCGGTTTGACGGGAGGGGGCATGAGCGCGCGTACGACCACCGTGGCCTATGAAGGCGCCGAGGCGCGCCGCGTCGACGTCCAGGTGCAGATCGTCGATGCCCATTTGCCGACCTTCACCATCGTCGGACTGGCCGACAAGGCCGTCGCTGAGAGCCGGGAGCGGGTCCGCGCCGCCTTCGCGGCGATCGGGCTTTCGCTCCCCCAGCAACGCGTGATCGTGAACCTTGCCCCGGCCGACCGGCCGAAGGAGGGGGCGCATTTCGACCTGCCGGTTGCCATCGGCCTGATGGCGGCAATGGGGGTGGTGCCGTTCGAAGCGGCGGAACGCGCGCTGGCGGTCGGTGAACTGGGACTGGACGGCACGATCGCGCCGATCCCCGGAACCCTGCCCGCGGCGCTGAAGGCCGCGGAACTCGATCTCGAATTCATATGCCCGGCGGCGTCAGGCCCCGAAGCCGCCTGGGCGGGCGGGGATCTCCCCATCCTCGCCCCCTCTTCGCTGATCCAGCTGGTCAATCACTACAAGGGCGTTCAGGTGCTGTCGCGCCCGGCCCCCGGCGAGCTGATCGACGGTCTGCCCGAGGCTGATCTGCGCGATGTGAAGGGCCAGGAGGGCGCCAAGCGCGCGCTCGAAATCGCCGCGGCCGGCGGGCACAACCTCCTCATGGTCGGCCCGCCGGGTGCCGGAAAATCGATGATGGCGGCACGCCTGCCCGGCTTGTTGCCTCCCCTGGATGCCGGTGAACTCCTGGAAGTGTCGATGATCCAGTCGGTCGCGGGCCTGCTCGAACGCGGCACGCTGTCGCGCGCGCGGCCCTTCCGGGCGCCCCACCACTCCGCCTCGATGGCGGCGATGGTCGGGGGCGGGCAGAAGGCCAAGCCGGGCGAGGCCAGCCTCGCGCATCACGGCGTGCTGTTTCTCGACGAATTGCCGGAGTTTCACCCCCAGGTGCTCGACAGTCTGCGCCAGCCGCTTGAGACAGGGGAGATCGTCGTCGCCCGCGCCAATGCGCACATCACCTATCCGGCCCGCTTTCAGCTCATTGCCGCGATGAATCCGTGACTTCCTGTTGCCTTTCGTCCGCCAGTTCCCTGGAAGGGACATAGTGCAACGAGAGCTCTATGTCCCTTTCACCAATCTCGATCTTTTCCACGATGGCTTCGATGATCGAGACCTTGTCCTCGAAGGTAAGGTCGTCCCAACGGCCATAAAGATCGCGGGCACCGGAGATCACTTCCTCGCTTGAGAGCCGCGACACCTTGAGCGCGTCGATCTTGCCCATTATCTGCGGGATCGCGGTGTCGATCTCCTTCATGCGGGATTTCTTCTCGGTATAGAGCTCACCGAAGGCCTCCCGGGACATGGTCTCGTCCATATAGTCCCGGTAGATGCGGTCACACTCGACCTTGAGCTGGGCCTTCTCTGCCTTCAGGGTTTCGATCTGGTTCGAGTGATCGACGATCTCCTGATCGGCATTCGCGAGGAAGGCGGACAGATCTTCCTCCGACCAGAAGAAGCGCTTCATCTCGTCGCGGAAGACCGCTTCGAGATCGTCGACCGGCATTTTGTTGCGGCATTTGCCGCAAGCGAATTTATGCGTGCCGGTCTTCACATACATCTTCCCGCCACAGGCGCAGATCGTCTTGCCGGCGAAGAGATACTTCCCCTTCGGCCCGACATTACGCCGCGCGGATTGCGCTTCGAGGATGGCATTGCATTCCGCCCAGAGGCTGGCACTCACCACGGGCTCGACCTTCTGGATGACCCATTCGTCGCGAGGTTTGTACGCCCAGGTCTTGCCGTTCGTCTTATGGGGGCGCTGCGTCGTATAGTTCGCCCGGTGCTCCCCTTTGGCGGTTGGATCGCGCAAGAGCCGGTCGATCGTCGTGTCGGAGAACTTCGCTCCCGTTCTCGTGCGGAAGCCCTGCTCATTGAGGAGCTGCGCGACCGTCTTCTTGCGGCGATGTTCGAGATAGAGTTCGTAGATGAGCTTGCGGACGGGGGCCTCCTCTGGATGAGGTTCGAGCTTTCCGTCGATCCAATCATAGCCAAAGCTCGCCGGTCCGCCGGTGTTCTTCCCGAGCTTGGCGCGGATCGGAACGGAGGCCGCCACGCGGTCGGCGATCTCCTCTCTCTCCCACTGCGCCATCGCCGCGATCATCGTGTAGAAAAGACGCCCCGAAGGCGTTGATGTGTCGATCGCCTCGTAGAGCGAGACGAGGTCGGCCCCGTAGCGGTCGAAATACTCCGCGAAATCGAGGAGCTCGCGGGTGTTGCGCGCGAGACGCGCAAGCTTTGAGAAGATGAGCCCGCGGATGCGGCCGGACTTCACATCCTCCATCATGCGCTGGGCTTCACCATGCTCGACAACAGATTTTCCCGATACGCCCGAGAGATCATAGACCGTCCCGACGATCCACCCTCGCGCGGCCGCATACATCTTCGCGCGCTCAAGGTGGTGTTCCGGGCTCTCGCCTTGCGCCTGGTCCTCGGTCGAGACCCGGATCCAGATACCGACTATGTGTCCGACGTCCTTGTCGCTTCCATCCCGCATCACCGCGCCTCCTTCAATTGAGATGTGTGCAGTATCTCATAATTGTGCGTTCAATTAAACTAAAGAAGCGCATTTTATACACTACAGTTTCTGTCGTGCCCGAATCTTTTCATTCGTTGACTTTTATCCGAAAACTGGAATGAGGCTCGATTTCTGCCGGTAATTCAGCTCCTTGAGTCCGGGCCTGTCAGGGGCTCCGGGACCTTTCCGGGCTGATCCGTGCCGTGTCAGACCGGGCGCCCGGCCTGGCGCAACGCCTTCTTCGAGGCGTCCTTCGCTGCGCTGCGGTCCGGTTCTGCCGGATGCGCCGACCGGACCCCGGTCCGTTCAGGGCCGTCTCCGCCGCCCGGAAGGTCCGGGGCTTTTCCCGACGACCGGTGGCGGCTTCAACAAGGAGACTGACCCCATGCATCTCACACACATCGAGCTCGACCAGCTCATCGTCTCTCCCGTCAACATGCGCGGAGGACGCAGACAGGCTTCGATCAAGGACATCCTGCCGAGCGTTAAAAAGCGCGGCATCCTGACCCCGCTTCTCGTCCGCCCCAATGGCGAGGACGGCATGTATGAGATCGTCGCGGGCAAGCGTCGCTATCTCGCCGCCAAGGCCGCCGAACTTTCAGGGCCTCTGCCGTGCGCTATTCTTGAGGAGGGCGACGATGCCGACGCGCTCGAAGCCTCGCTCATCGAGAACCTCGCCCGCCTCGATCCCGATCCGATGACCGAGTTTGAGGCCTTCGCCCGGCTCGCGCGTGAAGGACGCAGCGTCGAGGACATCGCGGCAACCTTCGCGGTCTCGCCCGCCCTCGTGCGCCAGCGCCTCGCCCTCGGCAATCTCGCGCCAAAAATCCGCATCGCCTACCGTGCGGGCAAGATCGACGCCGAGAGCGTGCGCTACCTCACCCTCGCCACTAAGGCGCAGCAAACCGACTGGCTCGCCCTCTTCGAGAATCCCGAAGCCCGCGCGCCGCGAGGCTACGCCCTTAAACGCTGGCTCTTCGGCGGCGAGGATATCGCCACCAGCGCCGCTCTCTTCGATCTTGATGCCTATCCCGGCCGGATCGTCACAGATCTCTTCGGTGAAGCCTCCTATTTCGACGACGCGGAGAGTTTCTGGTCGCTCCAGAACGCCGCCATCGCCGAACGCAAGGCCGCCTATCTCGCCGACGGCTGGGCCGGTGTCCGCATCTATGGCCCCAACGATCGCTATGAACGCTGGAACGAGCACGAGGTCGCGAAGTCCGACGGCGGTCACATCGTGATCGAGGTCCATGCCAACGGCGAGGTCTCGATCCATGAGGGCCGCCTGTCGCAGCGCGACTACGCGAAGAAGATCGCTTCGGAGCGCTCTGAGGACGCCAACATCGAGCAACCCGCGAAGCCCGAGATCACGCAGACGATGAGCGACTATCTTGCGCTCCATCGCCGGGCCATGGTCGGCGCCGAACTCCTCACCGCCCCCGGCGTGGCCCTTCGGCTGGCGGTCGCCCACCTCATCTCGGGATCGGGTCACTGGAATGTCCGACCCGATCCTGAGCGCGCGCTGAGCGAAGCCGTCGCCGCCTCGATTCGTGCGTCGAAGGCCAACGGAGCGCTGGCTGCGGCCCGTGAGGCGGCCGCCGAGACACTCGGATTGCCTTTCGTGCCCGACACGCTCATCGCCCGTCCGGGCAGGGGGGCGTCGCTCAGCGGGCATTTCCGGACGCTGCTGGCGCTCGATGACGCGACCGTCCTTTCCCTCCTCGCCCTCGTCATGGCCGAGAGCCTTGAAGCGGGCGGCGAGGGCGTCGAGGCCGCAGGCTGCGCTCTCCAGGTCGATCCCGCCACCTGGTGGTCGCCGGAGACGGCCTTCTCGAACCTCCTGCGCGACCGGGAGACGGTCGACGCCATCCTCGGCGAGCTCGGCGGAGAGGCGGTCTTGACCGCCAATCTCCACGAGACGCTCAAGACCAAGAAGGCCATCGTCGAGGCCTATCTCACCGGTGAAGGCCGCGAGAAAGCCTCGGGTTGGACCCCGCGCTATCTCACCTTCCCGATGGCAAGCTACACCTCCGCAGGAGCCGGACGGCTTGAAGCCGTGAGCCAATCGGCCGCCGAGGCCATGGCACGCACGGATTAGGTCTTTCTGCCTCATCAAAACGGGACCGTCCCCTTGGGGGCGGTCCCATTCTTTTTGTCCTGATAAGCGATATCAGGCCGTCTCTTTCAGATGCCGGGTCTGCGCCACGATCCCCATCGCCGCGGCCTCGAACACGACCATCCTTGGATGCTCCGCCTGCCACGGCCTCCGCCGGGGCGGCAGGCGGCGCTTCAGTTCGGGATAGAGCGCCGCGACCGCGACGGCGACATCGTCCTTCGATCCCGTCCCGAAGCCCGCGAAGTGAGCATGAACCTCGAGCCGTGAGACCGGTTCGACGTGACAGGCGCGCGCGGTCGCCGTGTTCGACAGGCGCGCGATCAGCGTCACGATCCGCTCCTTGCGGCGGGCTCCTGACGCATGAACGTTTTCGAGGGCCACGATTTGGGGTTGCCCCAGGGCGAGGAGCGTCTCGGCCTTGGCAAGGCATTTCGAATTCTTGTCGCTTCGCGTCTCATAGGCCCCGCAATCAAGGAGACGCTTGTCCCCGTCGAAGAGCGCATAGCCGAGCCCGCGCGCGGTTGGCTGCAGGGCGAGCACGCGCACACAAGCCTTCGCCGTCATGGGCGCCGGTAGCGCAAGAGGCGCGCGATGAGGGCGCGTAAGAATTCGACCTTGTCATGGACATCCGGAGCGGACTGATGTTGGAAGCGGCGCTTGAGGCGCAGCGCACGGTGGAGCATGCGCGTGCGTTCCTCCGCGGTCACGGACTGAAGGAGCGCTGCCGCCGAGTCGCCGAAGGCGAGCTCATAGGCGATGAGCGTGCGCGCATCGGGGAGCCGGCGTCCGGTCTCGAACGGCGAGATCGCCTTGCGGTGGCGAAGTCCCAACAAGTGGGAGAGCTCGGCCTGGTCGAGGCCCGAACGCTCACGGCAGGCCTTGAAGCTGAATGAATCTGGATGATGCATAAGATCAAGGGGCGCGATCGGACCACTTACCGTCCGGGCGCCATCTTTATCCTTTCAGCATACCGCATTCCTTCATAGACGTGGAAATTCACCCCAGCGGCGAATGCGGCGCTCACCGCGCCGCATTCGAAGCCGTCGTCTCTTTTCTGCCCGCTCGTTTCCCTCGCGGGGGAGGTCGGGGCGTTCGGGGATGTTGCGATGTGTAGGTGCTCGAGCATTCTTGCAGCGCATCGCGCCTGTCACGCCGCTCCGTTTCGCGAGTCAGGCAGCCTTTGCGACATCCCCCTCATCCCCGTAGTCCACCCTTGTCTCGAGCCCGGCGGCGGCGCTGAGGCGCTCGGCGTCTTCCTGCGTGACCCCATAGCGAGCGCACAAGGCCGCTATCGCAGCCCCCGCTTCGCGGGGCACGATGAAGACACCGTGGCTCTTCCGGGTCGGGAGATTGAGCCGCACCCTGAGGATATGTCCCATCGACCGCGCATTCATCGCCCGCGCCGCGTCCCCGAGGAAGACTTTCCCATGAAGCCGGGCGATCGCCTGCACGCTCGCACCCGCCGTCTCCGTCGCATCCAGCAGACAGCGCGTGACGGTCAACACCTCGGCTTCGACGCTCTGGCCGCGCGTCTCCTTGAGCCCCGTCTCGACCGCCTCGGCGTGGATGAGGATGGCTTCGACGTCTTCCTCCTCAGCCGCGACACTCAGAAGCGGGGTGAGGATCTGCCTCAAGCGTGGTTCGAACCGGTCGAGGCGTTCGTCCTGCCGGGCCGTGATCTTCCCGTGATTGTGGAAGCGCCAGAGAAGGAGCCGGTTCCTGAGCCGTTGTGCCGCCTCCTCCTGGTCTGGGGGCAGATTGATCGGGATATCGGCCCGCGGAGCCGCACCGCTCGCCGTCTCGGTCAGGAAGCGGCTCTCGAGCGCGGGGTCGTCATAGCGCCCGCGCATCGCCGCGATTTTCGGCCCGAACACCTCAAACGCCCGCGGCCGGAAATCCCGCCCGTTCGGACTCTCGCTCCTTAGAACCGGGAAGCCGCGCACATTGCCGTTGTTGAGAATCTTCGCGATGAGGGCGTGCTCATCGGAGAAGCGGAAATCGGCCTCATCGAGAATGAGCGTCCCGCCAATCCGGTCGATGAGATGAAAGAGCGGCGAGACGGTCGAGGCCCCCGCCGCGAAGATCGGCTTGTAACAGAGATTGCCGAGTGTGATGAGAAAGCGCGTCTTGCCCGTCCCGAACTCACCCCGGCGGCGGAGATAGGGCAACTCCTCGAACCGGTCATGGACCCAGGTCATGAGGACGTAGAGCGCGGCGAGCCGTTCGAACGCCGCCGGCAGATCGACATAGCGATGGATGTGCGAGCGGATCGCCGCGAGAAGGTCTTCGGTCTCGCCATAGCTTTCCGTACCGGACGCGAACTTCACGACGCGGTGCCGGGCGAGCGCTTCGGCCTCGCGGGCTGGAACGAGCCGGTCCGGGCCGTCCGGGAGTTGCGAGACGACATGCACCTTGTGACCGTCCCAGACGGCGAGCCCTGCGGACTTCTTCACCGGGTCGAAGACGAGTTCGACGAGCGTGCCCTTCGGCAGGACCGCCGAGACGACCGGGCGAAGCGGGCGCGGCGGGGCTTCTGATGAAGCGGGCAAGGGACTTGGTGATTGTGTTTTCTGGTTCATAGGCCTTGAGCCTATCGCGGCCGTCCGATCGCCCACAGACGTGGAAATTCTCACGAGGCGTGAATTTCCACGTCTGCTCCGATGCACGGTGAGGGGGTAGGCTGATCGCCAATGCCTCGACGTCCTCCAAGACCACAAGCCGACCCGATCCTCTTCAAACCGCCGCGCATCGAATCCCTGCGCAATCTCCTTTCCCATCTGCCCGAACCGGAAATCGATGCCGCCGAGGCCCGGCTTTGGCGCTACATCAAGATCGTGCGTTCCGAATGCATGCGTCAGGTGCGCGAGGAAATCGAGCGCGAACGCCGAGCGCGCGATTCGACAGATCGCCCGGAGGATTCTAGAATCGCCTAACTTACTCTTTATGAAGCGATATTTCGGCTACATCCGGGTCTCAACACAAAAGCAGGGCGTTCGCGGCGTCTCCCTTGTCGAACAACGAGATGCGATCGCTCGCTATGCCCAGCGCGAAGGCGCGGCCGTTTCGGCCTGGTTCGAAGAACGCGAGACCGCGGCCAAGCGCGGCCGCCGCGTCTTCGCCGACATGTTGCGTCGGCTTCGGGCCAATGAGGCGGACGGGGTCATCATCCACAAGATCGACCGGTCCGCGAGGAATCTCAAAGACTGGGCCGATCTCGGCGAGCTCATCGATTCCGGCATCCACGTTCTCGTGGCCACAGAGAGTTTCGATCTCGCCTCACGCGGCGGGCGGCTCTCCGCTGACATCCAGGCCGTTGTCGCGGCCGACTATATCCGCAACCTGCGCGACGAGACTAAAAAGGGGTTCTACGGACGGCTTAAACAGGGGCTCTATCCCCTGCCAGCCCCCATCGGCTATCTCGACGCGGGCGGCGGCAAACCGAAAGCACTCGACCCGGAGCGGGCACCGCTCATCAAGCGCGCATTCGAACTCTACGCTGACGGCAATCATTCCCTTCGGTCGCTAAAGTCCGAACTCGCTGCCCTCGGTCTTCGGTCGAGAGGCGGAAGGCCGCTCTCGCTCAACGGCCTGTCGGTCGTCCTCAATAACCCCTTCTATGCGGGGCTCATCCGCATTCACACAACCGGCGAGACATTCGGGGGCATCCACGAGGCCATCGTTGAGATGGATCTCTTCGAGACCGTGCAGCGACGGCTTCGCGGGAAAACGATCCAGCGCACCGAATACGCCGATCTTCTTTTCCGGAAGATGATCATGTGCGCGAACTGCGGCCGCAAGCTGGTCGGCGAGTGCCAGAAGGGTCGCTTCTACTATCGTTGCCACACAGTCAGCTGTCCGGTCACATCGATCCGGGAGGACCGGGCCGAGGCGGAGGTGGTTGCCTTCCTTAAAGACCATCAGGCTCCGAAGGAACTCGTGGCGGACATCGATCGGCTGCTGGGGCGAACCGATCGTGAGTGGACGGCGGAATGGGATCGCATGACGGCAACGACCCGCCTGAAACTCGCCAACGACACGAAGCGCCTCGATCGGCTCACCGACGCCCTCATTGACGGGGTCATCGACCAGGCGACCTACAACCGGCGCCGGGAGCAGCTCAACCGAGCGATCCTGCAAGGACGACAGGCAATTGACCAGGAAGAGACCCGATTTAACGAGTTTCGCTCTGCCTATCTGAAAAAGCTCGAACTCTGGAAAAGCCTTCAATCAAGCTATCTTTTGGGAGATGTCGCCTATCGCAGGAATCTGCTCGAAGAGGTGACCTCGAACCGGACCTATGACGGAAAAAAGCTAGCGTTTGAGCTGCGAAATCCCTTTCGGGAGTTCAAAAAACGCATGAGCGTCACGACGGGCTGCCCGTCTCGGGACACACCTAGTACCGAGACGGCTCTACTGCGTAAATTTATCAAAAAAATAGATTATCCGCCGTCACCCGAGCCAGGACGGAAGAATGAACATGGAGATTTCTGGATATAAAAAACCGGAAGGATCTGTCCTTCCGGCGGGAAATGTGCTGTACTCGAGAGTCCAGCTGGGGGAGGCTCAAGTTGCGTACCGACCTCCCCTCAGCCCGAGACGAGGAGGTGTTGGCCCCCTATCGAATTGAGGATCTTGCGATCCATTCCCTGAACCAGCGGCACTGAGTCAGGTAATGAAGAACATACATCAGTTCGATAATTTTGTAAAGGACCAACCCTCCTTCGGTGCGGACAGCCCAAGGAGGAGACAATGCCGCAAAATGCGAGTGCTGTAGTTTGTGAAAATACTGAGGACCCTGACAGTCCAGGGACCTGTGATAAAAATTTTGCGGAAGTGCATGTGTATGAAGCGTTGATCGAAGATGGATGGACACCCCAAAGCGTCCACGTTCAAAACGATCTGCCAATTTGGAAGTTTTTGTGCGGTTTGACGACACGCTCTCGCGTGTCATCGCGGTGCGCGTCGTTCATCCCCACGACCTGCCGCGTATGAAGACTAGATGCTATGCGGGAGTATCTCGTGAGCGACCAATACCGATCGCTCGGGTGAAAATTAAACGGTAGTAGAATGTGTGTGCATTTAGAGCGGCCGGCCCCATGTGGGGTCGGCCGTTCTTATACCGAATAGCAGAACGCCCCCTCGGGACATCGAACCTGGGTATCTTGTGTTTAAAGGCTCATTCAGCGTGCGCGCGTGCGGGTACACCCAGAATCGTGTACCTCGAACTTTGAATCTCTCTCTTATGGCGCTCAACAGAGCGGATTTGGTGTCAACGGATTTTATCCGTCACCGCGGGCTGCCCGTCTCGGGACACACCTAGTACCGACACGGCTCTGTTGAGGGAAATCGTATCACAAAATCCCGATGACGCTCCGGAGGAGCAGCAACCGAAGCCTAAAAGAAAACCGGCTGGCCATGAAGACCAGCCGGTGTGAGGTCGTACGTTGGAACCGTCGTACAAAGCCGAGATTCCTGTGGCATCATCAAATTCACAGATTCTACGGACGATTTTCGACCAGTTATTGAGGGCCCTCAGAGAACACGATTGCTTAGTAATCACCGACGATCTGTACAACTTTCTGGCATTGAGCCTGAAGTTCCGAAGGATCAGGCTTTGGCGCGTTGGCATGCATGTACCTGCGACTGTACTCATTTAGCGCGTTCAGGCCTGCAACAGCAGAAAAGAGAGGGTCCGACTCTCCAGCGTTTTTGATCTCCGGCAACATTTCACTTATCAGTGCATTCTCCGCAAATCGGCCAGGCATTCTCGCTCGCATGTAATCTTCTAAGAAGGGTCGAATTGCCTGTGCGGTGCTCTGTAAACTTTCTCCTTTAATTGGCGCGCCTTGTGTCGCAAATTCGCGTATAATTTCAGCATTGCGAACGTATGGCTGCTTTAATTCTTCACCGGCATCCCAGCGCGATACACACCCGATTCCATCCGTCCTACAGAGCAACTGAAACGTTGCAGTTACATCACCTGAGGCATCTTTCTGAATATTGAACAAGAAACGAGGGTCATGTGAAAAGACCACGACCTGTCTCGCCTGAGAAGCTAAAGATCGTATCTGACTTTCGGTTTCAAACTGCCTTCCTAAATCCTGACTATTAAAAGGATCATCAAATACAATAACAGCGTCAGATAGGGCGGGGTCAGATTTTATTTGTGCCAAGAAGAAAGCTAAAGCCAGAGTGCCCTTGTCACCTGCACTGAGGATTGTCGAGAAGCAAGGTTCATCAACTTTCTTCTCACCGACGGGGAATCTTGTCCCACTTAGTTCGATCGCGTATTCTGCGTTAGCTTCGCGTCCTACAAAAGTTGCTTGGGTATCGACAATTCGGAAGTTTGCACTGAATGTTTTTAGTATCTCATTTATTTGGGATTGTCGCGGACCTATATTATCTTTTGTAAATGCTTTAAGGTCTGCCTGCGCTGCTGCTTTGAGCATGTCGACCTCCGATTTTCGTGTGATTGCCTGAATATAACGTTCCACGAGTTCAGAAACTTCGGTCTCTCGCCTGCGTTGCAGCGCTTCTAACCAAGCCAGCCTTCCTTCGGCTGCTGCAACATCTACACTGGTTGCAGATTTCCTAGCTTCGGCAATTACTTCGGAACATGAGGAAATGTCCCGATCCACCCTTAAGAGAATCTCGAACGCGGCACTTATCTTTCTCAAGGACGCGTCAGAAGGCACCAATGTCTCTAGGGGATTTTCTAGCTTCGTTTCGAAATGACTTTGAAGCTCTAGAAGTCCGGTCTCAATGACACCCTGCTCTGAGTCAGTGATCACGGGTTCAACTGGCAGGCGAGTAACGGAACCCCAAAACTCGACATCCGATCCGAGTGCGGTCGCTTTCGCAGACCAATCTGTTTCGACCAGCTTCTCGACCTCTGCGTTCGCATCGCGACAGCGACGGTGAAGGTCTGTGAACGCGCTACTGAAGTAGCCCTTGTACGCTTTAATGAGATCGAGACCGTCGATTGGTTGATCACAGTAAGGACATGCGCTCTCGAGGCGATTTAAGTTGAAACCAGTGTTCAGCCACTTTGTGTCTTCTCGGGACATTCCGTGCTTTTCAAGATGATCGCGAACGCGGGCGATAGCATCTTCAGACACATGCTCGACCGTTTCGGCAAATAAGATCAAAAGTGGACCAAGGTCTGGAGGCGCTATCACAGCGATCTCCTTTCGCCGTGATACCTCTGTAGCTTTTCGGCCGAGTTCGGCGTCCTTGCGCGCTTGATCTACTTGAGCATCAATGTCTGCTGATATTTTTGCTTCGCAGTATTTCTTTAACGAGCGCGCATCAACGGCTTTGATCCGAGCGCTTATTAACGACCCGATCTGCTTGATCTCGCCATCAAGCGTTCGCTGCTCTGAATCAAGTTCGTTGACGCTCGCTGCGAGGCTCACGCCCTTTTGCCCGAGGACCACAGGAACCAGGCTGCGCTTATTATCGCGCGTCACACTTTCGCCTACGTGCAGATTCCGAGAGATATACTCTTGGTCAAAAATTATGATCGCTCCAGGTGCCTTCTTCCAAACGCCGCCTGTGAAAGCTATCACCCCGACCCCATCTAAAAGTAGCTCAGCCTCGCTTTGCGCCGTGGAGCCTGCGCGCTTGCGTGCGAATATTAGATTTGGATTGGCCTCGGTCGCGGATCTGAGCACTGCACAGATCGTACTTTTCCCCAGGCCGTTGCGAGCATAAATCAGTGATAATTTCGAAAACTGCGGAGCCTTGTGCGAAAGGTCGGCGAAACGTCCGATATCCTTAATTCTCTGAATTTTATGAAGCATATTGTTTTAACCCCCCCGCACGAAATTTGAATCCGCGAACTTATCCGTTGCCCACAACACGAATCGCGGCTGGCAATACCTTCTCTGCCCCTGTCGTCCACCCAATTATATCAAAAAGTGAATTCATAGGCATTTGCCGTATTGGTTGTGCCTAAAGGTCCCCATTCTCCATGAGCCGGCGTCGGTTCGCCTCTCGTTGGCGATCGTTCTGGTGCTCCTCGTTGACCGAACGCATCGCCTGCTCGCGCACCAGCTTGATATAACGCCACAGACGCGCGTTCGCTGCCTCGATCTCGGTATCTGAGCATCCCTGCTCTTTGAGCATCTTCTCGAGCGACAGGACCCTCCGAGACAATTCTTGTTGTGCCGACCGGTTAACACAATGCTTTTTTGAGCCCGCGGAAAGAGTGCGCTCGAACGCAAGATTCTCTTGGGGCTTTGAGCTCCATTTTCTTGGGTTTGAACCGTCCTCCTGCGAGTTTCGGTCAATCGAACATTCAGCTAGAAACGGATGGACGACGCTAGGGAGCCGTCTACTGTCTGAGAATTGGTGTCACGATGTCGCATCTCGTCAATTGACGTTCGACCCGGCATCAACGGAGGAAAGGGAGACCAAACTTGCCTATCGCCATCGAACCTCCGTCGCGACAGTTGCTCAGGAGTATGGATACGCGTTTTGCGCTCCAGCGGGACGACTGGAATGACTATAGCTTTAGAACACTCTATCACCTCTATTATAGACCCGATGGTGACGCTTCGGATGTGACATACATCGGTGGCGTAAAAATCCTTCGAAAGGGTCAGAAAGCGGGTCCGCAGCTTATTCAGAAGCCGTTTAACAAGTTGTCTGAAGACTGGGCTTCAGTCGGTACTAGTCTTGACTACTACCAACGCCTTAACGAGCTCCCCACTCGGCACCGAAAGCGGATCATGGATGCCTTGAACGACGTGGTGGCGCACCCGGAGCTCGTGGCAGTATTCCAGGGCGAGGAGGGTTGGGAGAAATCACTCTTCCGTGACAACTACGATTGGCGCGGCTTCCTTAACGACGCACAGGCGCTCTACGAGAATAACTTCTCATCCTTGGCCGACATTAGCGAGGCGTTCACTTTCACTCCGGCCGGAGTGGATGAACCCATCGAATTCGATTTTAGCTCTCCCGAACCCGCCAACTACTTTGGGCCGTACCGTCGGGTCGGGCCGAGTAGGCGCGGAACGCTGCTCCCAAATCGCATCTTCGTTCTAGTGGGGCGCAACGGGTCGGGAAAGAGCACTCTCCTCGCGCGGTTGGCGCATATCGCTTTCGCATCGCCCTTGGAGCGCTCAACTAAAGAGCTGAAAGCGCTCGGAACGCTAGACCCCCCATCCGTTGGTTTTATGCGCATTATTACAATTTCCTACAGCGCATTCGATAGCTTTGTAGTGCCCAGCCTTGGCGCCAAGGATTTGTCACAGATGACACAAGACCTCGCTAGCGGAGAGGGGCGATTCGTCTTCTGTGGATTACGCGATCTCGTCGCTGAGGCGCGCGCGGACATCGAGAGAGATGAGGAGGCGACCTCGGGTGGTGGTGATACCAAGCAACCAGTCGAGCGCCGGACCACCACTCGCTTGAAACCGGTCGAGAAGCTAGCTGATGAGTTCGCCGAGCTCGTCACGCGCATACGCAAGGAGGAGCGTGTCGAACTATTGGAGGCGGCACTCGAGCCGCTCGTTAACGACCCTTCTTTCGCCGACCTCAAAGATCAAATGGAGCGGTTGACTTCTTCTTCCAGGTCAGCGCGCTCCTTTTTCCTCGGGTGGAGCACCGGTCACAAGATCGCCTTGCACGTCGTCGCATCGCTCGTTGCGCACGCAATGCCGCGCTCGCTCGTCCTCTTTGATGAACCGGAAGCGCACCTCCACCCGCCTCTCATGGCGGCGCTCATGCATGCGGTCCGCATCGTACTCACGGAGTTGAACGCTCTATGCGTGGTCGCCACTCATTCTCCAGTGCTTCTTCAGGAGACGCTATCTCGGCATGTACGCCGGGTGCGGCGAACGGGAACGTTGCTTGAAATAAAGAAACCAGTTCTGGAAACTTTCGGTGAGAATGTAGGAGTGCTCACCTACGACGCTTTCGGTCTGACCGCGTCTAGCACCGACTACCACAAGATTTTGGATGTATTGGTAACTGGCTGCGATACGATCGACGAGCTAGACGCACTGTTCGAACCCGGCCTCAGCGCGCAGGCGCGCGCGTATGTTCTTACACAATTCGCCCGAAAGAAATGAGGAATCTTCCCGCACCTTCGCGTGCCAGCGATCGGCTCGACCTCGTAAGGGCGATCCGTCGATATCGATATGCTGGCCAACAACTGGGCCATGACATTACTGAAGCGGAACTCGAGAGGGTAATCGCGCTCTACGACAAATACGAGCAGGACCGCGGAGCGCCTTGCACCGAGTTCAAGGGCGATGACCTACCTTTTTCTTTACGGGAGGAACTCTTTGCCGCTTATGACAAGACGCAGGAAGGCCGAATACTGCACTCTGTACGCGAGCGCTTGTTAAAAGACATTGATCTTTGCCCAGTGTGTGGAATTGGGAGAGCGGTCGAACTCGATCACCACCTGCCAAGATCAGTTTTCAAGCCGCTAGCAATCCACACACGAAATCTGGTACCGATGTGCCATGACTGTAACTTAGCCAAGCTAGCTGGTTTTTCTGACGAAGGGGCAGGCTTCCTTCATCCATACTACGACGTTTTACCTGACATCGACTTCGTACAAGTTTCCGTTAATCTCAATGCAGCTGACCTCGTCGTGTCGTTTTCAATTGATGCTGCCGCAGCGCTTCCTTTAGGCTATTACGACCGGCTCACGGTGCAAATGCATGACCTGAAATTGAATGACCGCTACCAGCAAGAAGTGAACACTTACATTTCGTCACACGCTGCGGCGCTACATCTTTCCTATCGCGCGAGTGGTCAAGACGGGGTGCGAGAAGCGCTGCGGTTGCAGACACAGTTTGAGATCAGAGCCTTCCACCGAAATCACTGGCGTCCGGTCTTGTTGCGAGCGCTGACCGATCACGAAGGTTTCACTGATGGTGGCTTTGCCGACATCCTCCCGATTTCAGAGGATATGCTTGAGGATCTGGGAGGGTGAGGCAGTCTCGCTTTCGGGAGGCACTCTTTTGGCGAAGAACTTCGAAGTCAGATTCAGAACCCCTCACGAGTTGATCGCTTAGCTGACTGACCTTCCGCTACCTTTATTGCCGACTTTTCTCAGTGTTGGAGTCGCGCAGTGCCTGTTGTGATTTCTAAAGATTCTATAATAGGCAATGACGATGCAAATCTAAATGCCGCAAATACAATTTTTGCTAAAAAACTCGATATAAATCGCCGCCATATCCTGTATTGCAATCTTAACAGAATACTGGATAATGTTCATAGCTGAGCCGCGCGCGTCAAGCTTTCTTTTGAAGGCGCTCGGATATGGGCTCAGCCAATCAATATGCTTCGAGACAGACAAGGGTATCGGAAGTACCTCACGCCGAAAGAGCGAGAGACCTTTCTTGTTGCCGCGGATAGGTTCGACGACGAAGTCGCAACGTTCGCATTGGTCCTGGCGTACACCGGCTGCCGGATCAGCGAGGCGCTCGAGCTTACCGTCGGACAGATCGATACCGCTGAGAGCGCGATCGTTTTTCGTTCGCTGAAGAAGCGTCGAGATGATGTTTTCCGCGCGGTGCCCGTTCCAGGCGATTTCATTGAGCGCCTTGTACGGGTTCACGATCTGAGAAACCGTCAGGTATCAGCGCCACTCTGGCCCAAATCGCGGACCACAGGCTGGGCATACATTAAACAGGTCATGGCAGAAGCTGGCGTTGAAGGCACTCATGCGAGCCCTAAAGGCTTGCGGCATGGATTCGGCGTCGCTGCAACACAGAAGGGGATACCGCTCAACATCGTTCAGCGCTGGCTGGGCCATGCCGACATATCGATGACGGCAATCTACGCCGATGCGATCGGGGACGAGGAGCGCGCATTAGCATCCCGTCTCTGGAGGCCGCCGGCCGCGTGAAGGCGCTCCACCGTCTCCAGTAAAGTGTTCAACTCCTGGGGACAGCTTCATGCCAAATCATCGCAGATCCGCTGGCGCGGCCGCTCTCCGACTCTCGCTCGTTGCGTCGTCTTTTCTTCTGTCAGGCTGCGTGGCTGCCGCGCCTGCAATCTTTATGGCCGCCACCGCGCTTACGGTCGGGTCGACCGCGTTCTTCGGCTACAAGATGTATCAGTCGGCGAGCGGTTCGGAGATCGAGATCGGCTTTGAGAACGATCTCGTCTCGCAGGTGGTGCAGGAAGAGCTTTTCAGCGCCGAGACCATCGCGTTCTGGCCTTCTCCTAATCGATCGCTCGTGGTTGCCGCAGAGGACATCAACAGTGAGCTCGGAATCTCGGTTATTTCTCCGGCCCTGACGGCCGAGAGGCTGCGTGCTGCCGGTATTGCGACGTCCATCGAGACGATGACCGCCGGGGAACGGGCGCAGACCTTCTACGCCGCCGCTGAGGCACTGAATGCCGACTTTATCGTCACTTTGACGATGATTGGGACCGAGACCGACTCGAACGTGTTTTCAATCCGCCGTTCGACCTACACCGCCAACTACGATGTCGTGGTCTACAGCCATTCATCGAATGCGGAAGTCTGGACGAGCCGGCTGATCGCAGAGCTTGGTATCGGCCGGAACATCCCCAGCCAGTCAGAGATCGACGAGGTTGCCGGTCGCGCCGTCGCAGACCGGATCATCGACTTCTCCGAAGGCGACTTCATCGTGTCCTACATCGACGGCGAAACACCAGAGATCCGCCTCGTTGAGCGTCGTTCTCCGTCATCCATTCTTCTTCCCTGACCGCATTGGAGGCATGCCATGAACAAGCAAGCTGCGCTTGGAATTTCGATCGCAGGTTTCGTTGTCCTCATCCTGTCAGTCTTCATTCCACTCTACGGCCTGACTTATATCGGCGGCATCGCGCTCGTCCTGGTGACCGTCGGCGCATTTTTTGGAGAACGCGTCTTCTCCGTGCTCACCGTTGTGGTCTCGGCGGTGAAGGTCTGGTTCTTGAGCCCAACGTTCAAATTGATGACGAGCGTGAATGAGGGAGGTGACCTTGCACTCGTCTATACGATCGCAATCGCCGCGCACGCTGCACCGGTCATTGGGTTGATCATCGCCCATCAACGCGCCCAGAGTGTGAGCCCTGAGAACACCAACCAACCCACTGGCATGCCCCGCGGAAAGTAACGCACCAGGGCTTTCTTGGCACGACAAACTCCCCGTCATGTACGTGTCTAGCGGGCTTGGCTCCTCACGCCATACTGGATGGAATGGAGTATTCCGACCGACGTTATCTGTTTGGGCATACCAACCATCGCGGCATTTCCCGGCCAATCTATCTCGGTCGCAGCCATATCGACCAACATACCTATCTGATCGGCCGAACCGGGACTGGGAAATCCTCACTCATCTTCTCCCTTCTCACCCAATCGCTCTGGGCAGACGACTGCGGAATCGCTCTCATCGACCCGCACGGCGATCTCGCAGTGAGCGTGGCGTCCACACTGACTGAGTCAGAAAAGGCTCGGACCTATGTCCTCGATTTGGCGAGCGAAGGGTCAACCCTAACCTTCAATCCGCTCGCCCACGTGGCGAAAGAGTTGCGGCCGCTCGTTGCGTCCGGCTTGCTCGACGTGTTTCGTATGATGTGGCCCGATGCCTGGGGTCCCCGGATGGAGCATGTCCTCCGAAGCGCACTCTTTGCGCTCCTCGACTACCCGCCCGCCAAACTCCCCGACATTCTGCGCATCCTCAACGACAAGACATTTCGCTTTGAGGTACTGCGGCACGTCAAAAACCCGCAAGTGTTGCGGTTCTGGAAGGTCGACTATCCCAAGCTTTCGTTCCGTCTGCAGGCGGACGCCATAGCGCCGATCCAGACGAAAATCGGTGCCCTACTCGCTGATCCTCGCATCTACCAATTCCTCGCCGGCGAGGGAGAGGCGCTTCGAATTCGCCGGATCATGGATGAGCGGCAGATACTGATCGTGAATCTCTCAAAGGGAAGGCTGGGCGGTGATAGTGCCCGACTCGTCGGGGCGCTCCTGACGACCATGTTCGCGATCGCGGCGTTCTCCCGCGCGTCCATGACAGGTTCCGAGCGCACGCCCTTTCTGCTCTTCCTAGACGAGTTTCAGAGCTTCACCACAGGTGCGGTCGCCGACATGCTCTCCGAGCTCCGGAAATACCGGGTCGGCCTCGTTATGGCGCACCAGTATCTTCATCAGCTCGACCCGGAGATCCGTCACGCAGTATTCGGCAATGTCGGAACGATGATCGCCTTCCGCGTTGGTGCGGAGGACGCCTACCTCCTTGAGCGCGAGTTTGGTCCCAAATTCACCGCGCACGATCTGATGAACCTGCCTAACCGTCACATCTACGCGAAGGTTCTGATCGGTGGCGCTCCTGGGCGCCCGTTCAGCGCCGTGACCGCTTCCCCGGAGGAAATCTTGTCCCGCAGATAGCGAGTCTGACGAAAAAGACTCGCATTGATTGTATTTTGGAATCTACTCTCGGCTTGAGGGAATCTCACGGAGGGTCAGATGAAGCTCAAAATTCGGCGCAGCCAAAAATCGGGACTTACCGGCAAGGTCAGCTTCGCCATCGATGTGATGGCCGAGCTGACCGATCACGAACGAGCGCTCTGCGACAAGTACCGGCTCTGGAACGACGTGGTCTACTCGTCAGAGGGATCAGACGGCAAAGCGGCGCGTGCCCAGGAGGGTAATATTCTGGCGCTCGGGTCACTCGCGCTCGATCGCATGACCAAGCGCATCTTCTCGGTCAAGGACCTGACGTCGGGACAGCATATCGAAGGGAAAGACCTCGTCGAAGTGATCGCCGCGGAAAACCAAGTGAAGCAGGCCTGCGGTTCGCTTCGTACCTATCTCGACGCCGCATCGCAATTCGACGGTTCGGAAGACGTCATCGAGTTCGCCGGCTAAGACCGCGTGTCTGACGATTTCGTCTCTGCGTTCTGGGACTGGGTCAAAGACGGGTGGAAGGCTGGCGCCGCGTCATCACCATCCCTCGGGCCCCGCGTCGGCCGCGGTCTGTTCTCAAATTGGTTTGAAAGCGAACGCGAACGAGAGCTCAGGGAGCTTCGCGCGCTCTACGAGCGTGTGACGACACAATTCATTGCCTCGCCGCTCGCCGACGAAAGCCGCTTCCGGATCGTCATCGATGAAGTTGTTGCGGATATCTTCGGCGGTGCCAAGCTCACGGTCACGCCGACGCTCCTGAAGGTCGTCTATCCGCCGATCGAAGCGCTATTGCTTGAGGAATATTGCACCCTTCCTTCGATGGAGGGGCGGGAGTGGCCCTTGCTGCGTCTTGAGACGCGCGTCGATCTGCGTGCCGCGCTACTTCGAAAAGAGCGCCAACTCGCCGAAAAGAACCCTTATGTGAATGCGGGATGCGCCAATCTCGTGGCGATCTGTTCGACCCTATTGTCCAGCACGGAAGCGGCGCTCGACGAAGTGAGCGATACGGGCGGTGCCCTTCGCTTTGACACCCGTCTCATCGACCAGCTCAGCGACCCGGCCGAGGTGGTCCAGGACGTGATCGGTCTCACCTTCGACGGTTCGTTCGAGGAGTTCGAGATCTTCGAGCCGCTACGGCGGCGGATGTACACAAATCTCCTGGCCGCCTCCGGTATTGAGCCGTGGCATGAGCATTCGAGCCGGAAGCCTTATATCCTGCCCAAGCAGTCGAAAATTGGTTCACCGGGCGAGCTGGCAGAAACCTACCTCGAGGATACAGTCTTCCACGACATCCTCGATGCCCCGCTGCCCCTCTCGATTTCGGACGCGGTTCGCTTTGAGCACTGCCACATCCTCGGCGGGACCGGTCATGGCAAGACCCAGCTCCTCCAGAAGATCATCCACCATGATCTCACAGCCGCGGTCGAAGACGGACGTGGGGTCATCGTCATCGACGGCCAGGGCGACCTCATTCGAACGCTGACGCGGCTCGAACTCTTCGATCCCGGCAATCCATCAGGCCTCGCGGACCGGCTCATCCTCATTGACCCCGAGGACGTTGAATACCCAGTGGCCCTCAACATGTTCGCCATCGATCACGAGCGTATCGAGGGCTATTCCCTTGCCGACCGTGAGCGCGTGTTCAACGGCGTCATCGATATCTTCGACTACGTCTTTTCAGCGCTCCTTGGAGCCGAGCTTACCCAGAAGCAGGGTGTCGTGTTCCGCTATATCGCCCGGCTGATGCTCACTATTACGGGCGCAACGATCCAGACGCTGCGGCAGCTCATGGAGGATGGCCGGCCGTTCAAAAGCTACATGCAGGTGCTCGACGGGTCCGCGAGACACTTCTTCGAGCAGGAATTCTTCTCCCCCGCCTTCGCCGCGACGAAGAAGCAGATCCAGCGCCGGCTCTGGGGCGTGCTCGCTAACCCGGTCTTCGAGCGGATGTTCTCCCACCCCGAGAACCGTATCGATCTCTTCGAGGCGATGAATTCGGGCAAAATCATTCTCATCAATACGTCAAAGGAGCTCCTGAAGTCGGAAGGGAGCTCAATTCTCGGCCGGTTCTTTATCGCGCGTATCGCGCAGGCTGCGCTTGAGCGCGCTACGCTTCCGTCCGAAAAGCGCCGGCCGGTATTCGTGTTTATCGACGAGGCCCAGGACTATTTCGACGATACGATCGGCGACCTCTTGAACCAGGCACGGAAGTACAAGGTCGGGCTCACGCTCGCGCATCAGAATCTCGATCAGCTCTCTCCAAAGCTCCGTGCGACGATCGCCTCATCGACGAGCATCAAGCTGGCGGGCGGCACTTCTGCGAAGGATGCCCGAACGCTCGCCGACGACATGGGATCTGACCCGGAGTTCCTTCGTTCCATGCGAAAAAGGCGCGGACGGACTGAGTTCGCACTTCATGTAAAGCACCATACGCCGAGGGCGCTTCGGATCGATATCCCGCTTGGCGAGGTCGATGAACTCCGCTCACTCAGCGACGAAGCCTTCTGCGAGCTCGTGGCGAAGTCCCGCGAGCGATATGCCGTGCCTCTCGCAGAGGTGAATTCGATCATCGAGTCCAGTGCGGCTGGCGCGGCTCGTGATCCGGGCCCCGCACGAGTACCGGAGCGGCGGCCGCCTTCACCAGAACGATCGCGAACCGAGCGCGTCGATCCCGAGCCTGGGCGCGCGACTATCCGCGATGATACCTTCGAGTCTCCGATCCAGCAGTCCGAAACACGTCCCGCAACAGAGGCGGACACCTATCTCGCCGGTCAGGGCGGCCGCGAGCACAAACGTCTGCAACAGACCGTACGACGGATCGCGCAGGAGCGCGGTTTCAAAGCGACCATCGAATATCCCGTTCCGGGCGGCGCGATCGACGTTGTCCTCGAGCAAGGCGCGGTATCGATTGCCGTCGAGATTACGGTCACGACCGAGCTCGCCCACGAAAGAGCGAATATCGAAAAGTGCATCGGAGCCGGATTCCGTAAGATTGCGCTTCTCGTACCCGACGAAAGCAAACGACAGCGAGTTTCTGCCGCGACGGCCGCCTGGCCGCCATTCTCCCCAGACGTGAATTTCCACGTCTATGGTCCAGAGGACTTTCTTGCTTTCATTGAGGCAGAGGCCGCGGCGCTCGCTGGATCAGAGCGAACCTCGAGAGGCTACCGCGTCCGGGTCACCCACACCCCCCTCTCGCCCGAGGACGCCGCGCGCCGGCGAGAGGCGATCAATCGGGTGATCGGCCGTTCCATCCTCAAGAAACCCCCGGAGTGAGTGCTCGGCGCTGTCCGCCGGCATCGAATGGTCGATGTCGGCGCAGCAGCACGGAGCATTCCCATGACAAATGACTGCAAGTGCGCGCAGATCCGCGCGCTAAATGACGAATTCCGCACAACTGGCCAGGGGGGAAAGATCTTCATCACGTCAGGTCTCCGCAACCGAGGCGACGGGTTCCTGGAGCGTTGCTTCCAGCGGATGCGGGAGTTCACAGACTTCAGCGAGGACAACGACCCGTACAGCGAGCACGACTTCGGGAGCTTCGAGATCGAAGGCGAAACGATTTTCTGGAAGATCGACTACTACGATCCGACGATGCAGTTCGCGTCCGAGGACGCGTCCCAGCCCGAAATCACCAAGCGTGTCCTGACGGTGATGCTCGCAGAAGAATACTAGCACTCGCGCCCCGTATCAGCGGGGCGCCTTTTATTGCGCGCAGCCCGTAGCCTAGATGGCGGAATCTCAACTATTATGGTTAAATATGAACACTTTAGTGCATAGTGTCTAATCGATATAGCGATGCGTCAAGATCGAAAATTCCGGAGCTATCGCTTTTCGCAACTTCATGATGATTCATTCCTCCGGAACAAGAGCATATCTCAACCGCCACGAGCGCGACCGGTTTGTAAGAGCTGCTCGAGAACTGCCCACCGATCAACGCCTATTTTTGTCTGCTCTTTGCATTCACTGGGTGCCGGGTATCGGAGGCACTGGAGGTAATCGCCGCTCGCGTCGACACCGAAGAGCAAGTTATTGTTTTTAGAACACTTAAGCGTCGATCTGCTAACGTATTTCGAGCGGTACCCATGCCTCCTGACCTTGCAAACGAATTAGAGCAACACATGCATTTCGTTGCGCTTTCGCCCGAAGCGCGACTATGGGCTTGGAGCCGCGGCAAAGCCTGGTTGATTGTCAAACGTGTGATGAAGAACGCAAGCATCGAAGGAAGGCACGCTTCACCCAAAGGTCTCAGGCACGCCTTTGGCATAACGGCCGTAACTGAAGGAATTCCTTTAAACTTAGTGCAGCGTTGGCTGGGTCATTCTCGGATTGAAAGCACAGCTGTATATACGAATGCGATCGGACGGGAAGAGCGGGCGATTGCAGCTCGTATGTAGGACAAACTCTGAAATTCTGATGTAATCGTGTGCGCAGCCTCAAAGGGCCAACTATACTCTTGACGCGCAATCTACGACGAAGAACACTCTACCCGAAAGTGTTTGCTGGCATTGTCACTATTATTTTTTCAACGATGTGGTGCAATACAAAGATCTCAACGGCGAAGAAAGTAGCGAAGTTTCAGTAACTTACACTGTGTGGCTCGATTGATAGCGTCTTTCTAGCCGTCTCCAGTCGCGATTGCTGGATAGCGGCCTTGAGGATTCGGCAGAGCATACCTGTCAATCGAGCCACGGAGACACTCTAGTGCAAAACAATGCGAAGATGCACTCTCTAGCTCATGTACTAACCGCGAAGTGTTTCTTGAAGCGTGCCGCCCGCCAATGCATGAGGCGGGCGTCAGCACCTGGGGCTGATGGCATGAGCTGGGCCGAGTATCGCAAAGACCTGACCAACAACCTTGGGCGACTTGCTGCTCGGCTATCAGCTGGGACGTGGCGACCGTCGCCAGCCCGTGAAGTTCCAATTGAGACCTTTGACGGCAAAAAAATGATACTCAGCATTCCGATCGTTGAAGACCGGATTGTGCATCGCGCTCTGCGTAATCTACTCGAACCAACGCTTGAGAGGCACGCGTTTTTTGACTTTGCATCTGGCTTTCGACCAAAGCGAAACCGGATTACCGCAGTCAGGCAAGCTGCAGAGATAATAACCGCAGGGTTTCCATATGCCGCTGACGTTGACGTTGAATCTGTATCAGACGACGTCACCGTCGACGAAGTTGTTACGTGGGTCGCGCAATGGATTTCAGACGGTAGTGTGTTGACAACATACAGACATGCCCTTGAGGGGCTTCCGACTCCTCTAGCGCCGGGAAGCGGCTTGTCACCAATGCTGCTCAATCTAAGACTCTTGCCGATCGATGCTACTCTTCAGCACGAACGCATTGTCCGCTTCGGAGACAATTTCTGCGTTTTCACAGCTACGCGCGCTTTGGCAGAAGCTGCGTTCGACAGGATCGTCGACACTCTCCAGAAGAATGGGCTTCGGCCATCTATGGGCAAGAGCAGCGTTCGCGATAACGTTAATCCGGAAGACTTGTTCCTGTTAGGTGGTTGAATGCGGCATTCGATCAGGTGGGTACTACTGGAGGGCGGTGATTACCCTTATGGCGACACGGGAAAGATGATGACCGTACCGACGCTATGGTGGAGCGATACCCCAATCACAGCCGGACAGATTTCACGAGCAGGAAGCACTACCAACGCCAACATCCCAGTAACGCATATTAGCTTGCCAGAAGCCGTACTTATAGCAGATGGCGTCGGCGGCCGGCTGCCCACCTCGGTCGAATGGGAGTGGATGGCCGCCGGAAAGGAAAAGCGGCTCTATCCTTGGGGCTGGGAGGAATGGACCGTCGAGAAGGCGGCTCTAACAAGCACCACTGCGGGGCCATGCCCAGTGAGGCGCTTCCCGGGTGGTGCGACTCCGACTGGAGTGTTCGATGTTGCTGGCAACGTTTGGGAATGGACTACCACCACACTCCCGAATTTGGGAGCTTACATTAGAGGCGGCTCGTACGCTTCGCCGCCGCTTTACGCTAGGACTGCTTTCCGTAACGCAGCACCAATTGAACTTCGGTCACGCGGTATAGGCTTTCGAATAGTACGCAAACCTTGATACGAAAGTGCGTGGCATAATCGACACCGCCCCTGCGGGATAGTGAGAGCGGCACATCCACCCATAAAAACTCACGATCAGAAAACGGGGCGAACCTTATTATAGCTGGGAGCGAATCCGACTACGTCAGTGCAATCATTGGCATCTCCATTAAACGAATGGCCCTCGCACATGAACATACTCTTTTGTCACCTTACAGCGGGATACAACATTTTCGGAGGAGTGGAGCGATCCATTATAAACCTCGCGCTCGAACTTTCCCGCCAAGAGCACAGAATCGTACTTTACACAGGAAGAAATACCATCCCCTCCCTTGACGGGCCCACATATAAAAGTATTTCATTTGTTAAAGCAGAATATTTAAATATTCCTACGTATTGCGATAATTTCGACGATACGCTCAGAAGATTACTAATAAGTAATGCGGGTGCTATAGTAAGAGAATTGAACGAGCTATTTTTTGATGGGAAATTTGATGCAATAATTGCAGTAGATCAACTTTGGGGAGTAATTCCATTTTTAAATAGAAATAGTCTCAATACAAAAGCGAAATTCGTTATGTATTACCATATGTCTCACTCGAACATGGACATAAATAGATCTATCGCATTCGGTTTTGATCACTATCTTGCTGTTAGTGATTTCGTCGCCTCTTCCATCTCTAGAGTTTTTCCGTCAATGAATGGAAAAATCGAAATTTTGCCGAATTGCATTTCAGATAAGAACGTACAGCTCAAGCCAATCCAACAAAGAAAACCATTTATATTTTGTAACGCCAGAATGTCTCCTGAAAAGGGTGTACACGAAGCTGTTCAAGCATTCAAGGAAGTCTCCGAAATCATCCCACTCAACCTCAAACTATGTGGCGGCGATTTCCACTTTGGCAGTAACGCGCCGGTATTGGAGGAAATCCGACAGTTTATTGATCGCAACCCCAATATATCACGCCGGATTGATATCGAGCCGCGTCTAACTTGGAAGGAAGCAGATGCGCTTTCAGCTGAAGCCAGCATGGTCTTGGTCGCATCCAAGGAAGAGTCGTTCGGCCTCGCGGCACTGGAAGCAATGAACGTCCGTACGCCAATTGTTTCTACACGGGCTGGGAACCTAGGCTCACTCTTGGACGGCGTGGCCATATTCTCCGAAGACAGCTCTCCGGCAAACCTGGCCGAAGCGATTTCCCGGTGCTTTCGCTCCATCCAAGATGGCTCGATAGAGGGTCGCTTAGAAACCGGCCTCCGCTGCGCAAGAAAGTTTCAAGCCTCAACCGTGGCCAGCGACCTCATCAAGGCCCTCTCCAACTAGATCTCTCGATTGGGGAAGAGCTTTTTGCTCAAAAGATTGCGCTATTCGATATTCGCCCGAGTAGGGGTAACTCAACAAAAGCTTCCGCGTGCTTACAACCGACTCGAAGGCCCCAGAAAGCCGTTTGTCGAAGTGACATATCGACAAAATGCTCAACCGGCTGAGATTCATGCATGCTGATAGCTGCGATCTTTCCCTCCACCCAATTGTCTATGCTGATGAGCATGGTGGGCTCAATAGTGGCGGAGCGTAATCTGCTCGCGTAGCTGTCACACGCGAAGATCTGCCGAGGCAATCCGATTTGAATTTTTGTTTCGATCGCGGCCGCGGTTACAATCGCTGAAACACGCCGGTGATCTGGGTGCACATCATCGAAGTGATGCGTGAAGATTACACTTGGGCGCAATTCGAGGATCATCTCCACTACGGATGCGCGAGATATTTCTTGAACCACGAGTCGATATTTCAGCACTTCTGCGGCACACCGAGCTTCATTAACGCGTTGCATGTCGCAGTGATCGATGAACACGGCAACGCTCCCCACCTCAGCGTAGCGCAACAGCGTTCCACCGCACCAAATGTCGGCGTCATCAGAATGGGCAAAAATACCAAGCAGCATTAGAATCTATTTCTTCTCCCGAAGTAGTGAAAGGCCTTCGCAGATTTTTGCGGCGATAGGCAGGTCAGCTGTAGGTTCAAGTTGCGGAGACTGCTCGAGCTTTAATGTTGGATCCAACCTTAGCAAGGCTCTCGCGCGCTCAAGATCGTCCCACGCGTCCAAGACTTTGCCCTCTAATGGACCAGGGTCCGAGTCCATCGATGCGATATTGTCCAAAGTGACGTGCTTGCCTAGCAATAGCTGCGCTTTCTTGGGGCCAATTCCCGTGATGCCCTTAATATTATCCGCCGGATCGCCAATCAGAGAGCGATAGTCTACCCACTGTGACGGCAACACTCCATACCGCGCGACAATCCAGTTAGCATTGATGATCCAAGCATCTTTCTTTTTCTGGGTGTCAAGTATTTCTGTTTTCTCATCAACAAGTTGATAGAAATCCTTATCCGAAGAAAAAATAGTTACGCTATGAGAGCGATGTCCCTCCCTCGCAGAGGCGATCGCATCATCCGCCTCATAGTCGTCGCATACATAGTTTCTTATACCGCACATATTCAGGCCATCTATTAGATGATCAAATTGATCAAAATGACTCAAATCCCCAAATCTATTGTTTTTGTAAGTATAATCAATCTTCCTATTTTGATTTGAGGATCTTTCGCTATCAAAAAACACTAAGACGACTTTTTGAGCATCAATGCTCCGAAGGCCGGCTCGTAGTAGGGCAAAGAACCCGAATGTCGGTGTAATATCCTCGCTCCGACGCCCAATAATCCGAGCCGGAAATCCCATCGCAGCCCGCCAAAATAAATTGCTCCCATCAACGAGCACGATCTTTAAACGCGGAGTTTCAGACATGTTTTGGCACCAAGAATTGGGCGTGACGCTCACCAACGCGCTACGCATTCTAACACTCTACCATATATCGCCACACATCTGCCTGTCCGATAAACGGCAAGAAATACTATCATTTATACCTCGCGCCTTGCCTTTGCCCCCCTCGCATTGAGCCGCGTTCACCGGTCAACCGAACAGTGAAATTCGTTCGACCCAAACGCAACCACGGGACACCACTTGAAATGCCGGCCACTTTGAGCCACACGAAACTCACAAAATGTTGTAGAACTACCCAGGCAGCCGTCGAATATCGCTCGGAACCTTATCAAACGGAGCGGTCTCAGGCATCAAGTCGCGCCCAGATTCGAACGAGGTGGAAAATGCGTGTACTGCTCATTGCGCCTCTCGGCGACGATCCACGATATCCACTGTATTTCCCAAGCGAAAATCTTGGACTTGGTTATCTCGCTTCATATCTCCGAGAGCGCGGCGTGGACGTGACACTGGTAGACGCCAATCTATTGCGCTTGGCCGCTTGCGAAATCTCATCGGTCGTGAATTTTGCGGAGTTCTCGCTTGTCGGCATTTCAATCTCATCTCACATGCTTGTATGGGAGGCGTTAGAAGTCGCCCGGTTGGTGCGCGAGCGTAACGAAAATGCGCATATCACCGTCGGGGGACATTTCGCGACGTTTCAAGACACCGCATTGCTCCAGGACCACCCCACGATCGACAGTGTCGTCCGAGGCGACGGAGAAGAGATCTTATGGGCCTTATTCTCCGCCCTGTCGTCGAATGGGGATCTCGCTGCATGTGTTGGCTTAACTTGGAGGCATCGAGACACTGGAGTTATTAAGAAAAATTCCGCTTCGCAGCAGTTAGTGGACTTGGATTCACTTCCTTGGCCAGCCAGAGATACCCTTTCGATATTGCGCGAAAAAGGGCATTTGTGGGCGACGCAGATTTCAACAAGCAGGGGATGCTTTGCTAGTTGCTCATTCTGCGATATCCGCGCCTTCTATGGCCCGAAATGGCGAGCACGAAGCCCGGTCGACGTAGTTGATGAGATTGAATTCATTAACGAACGATACGGCTCGACATTGTTCCGCTTTTCCGACGACGAGTTCATTGGGACGAACAATGAGGGAAGGAAGCGTGCTAGACTATTTGCGGAGGAAATAATTCGCAGGGGAATTGAGGTGGAGCTTATGATCGACGCCCGCGCCACCTCGGTCGAAGAGAGCCTCTTTCGGCTTTTACGGAAAGCCGGGGCAGTAGATTGCCTGATTGGAATTGAATCGGGCGTAGATCGAATTCTTCGTATGTATAATAAAGGGGCTTCAGTGGATCAAAATGTAAGAGCGATAAATATATTAAAGAACATCGGCATGACCTTAAATCTCGCCTTCATAATGTTTGATCCGAGAATGACATTCGGGGAATTGCGAACTAATTTTGAGTTCTTGGAGCATAATGATATAACTACTATTGATGCATTGAAGAGTTGGTTGTGGCCATTACATGGAACACCAGCCTTGGATCAAATTCGAGAGCTAGGTTTGATCACGAATGAGACCATTGAGGGCGTCGAATACCGATTCCAGGACCACCAAGTGCAAGCCGCATTTAATTTTATTTCATCGTTTAAATCCATCAGCTTTGAAATTGAAAAAAGAATCTTTCTCGAAAGAATAACACCAAATCACGACACAAAGCGCCTTGCAGATGCCGAATCCACTCTGCTGGATATATGGAGAATTGGATACGAAACAATTCTGTACGACGATAAGGTAAAATTCGATTTATTATTAAAAGAAATGAAAAAAGAAACTGAAGATATATCTAATCGATGGATGCAATAAAGTTACTAATCAAAATCGATTTTTTTTTGCGAACGTCTGGTTCCCATATAATTCTTCCATTATATTTTTCAGAAAATAGAACTGACGCCATTACTAGATAATTAGGCTCTATCAATAAATAAATAACTTTTGGATAAAGTGAGTGTATAATTTTAGCGTCTATTTGATTCGACACTGCGGCTCGCATTTCGAGTGCCATCTCGAATGATAATTTTTGTTCATACGGCAATATTTCATCGTGGGCACTCAACAAGCCGTGCTTTGCGGATAAGATGAAAATTCGATCTAATAACGAAGGGTACGGCAACACAGCTTGGTAGAGTTCTGGTATTCCGCCGCCTCGGTAAATCTGGATGGCTTTAGTCGGCCTCCTCGTGTCTTTCTTGCGGCGGGAGCAGCCAATTATAAACACGCTATCCATAGCTTTATCCGATAAAATAGGTTTCTTTATCCGCCAAGAGAATTGTAGACCTGTTTGGGAGACGGAAGGGGTTCCATATCCACCTGTCTGGGGGCATCCTCCCACGGAAATAATACCCAATCATCCACATCCCATACCCAATGCGTGGGTAGCACATCGCTTCCAATATTCCTGCAAAGCGTGGCGGTTTGTGTGATAACAATACCGCTTGTCCGTTGAATATAACTTTTGACTTCAATCATTGTTTTGCCTGTGCCACAAATGTCGTCGACGAGCACAGCGGTGCCACTTTCGGGTAGGTTGACATCTCCAGAGGTGGAAATTTTTACCTCATTGTTCGTCTTGCTATACGGTGCATCGCTAGCGTTGTGTGATGCTGTGATTTTGTAGTGTGGTAAGTTTAATAATCGAGACAGTTGATCTCCGAGTTTGTATCCACCCCGAGCGATAGATAGCACGAAACTGTCTTGTCCGTGTCGGGTGATTGAGGTTGCTAATAGAGTGCAAGCCACCGTAAAACTCTCATCGGTGAGCTGCAAAATGCGCTTTTTTTTAAACTTCCGCATTTGGGCTCGCCTCGCAATCGAGCTTTGGGACTCTAGGCAGTCACGCGATGCACTATTGACCTTAAAAGGCACGCTCGGCAATTCGAAGTTGCGAAAATTGTCTCCGGACACACGCCAACGGCTCTCGGCGATCGGCGCCTGCCTTCAATCTGCGAAAGCGTTCGACCAATCCGACCTGCCCGTCGCGCGGCGTCTGTCTTACGCTCAGCCTCGCTGAGCGTAAGACTAGGGCAGCAGATCGTCGAGACGCGTGATCTTTGTGTCGGCGATGTTGGCCAGCACGTCGGTGAGCCAGGCCTGCGAGGCTACGCCGTTGAGCTTGGCGGTCTCGGTCAGCGTTTAATCAATGGCCGCCGCCTTGCTACCGTTCTGCGAGCCGGCGAAGAGGACGTTCTTCCGGCCCGGGGCGAAGGGGGCGCATGGCGCGCTTGTCGGCATTGTTGTCGAGCTCGGTCATGCCATGGTCCAGCCAAGGCTCGAGCCGCTTCATGCGCGTGAGGGCATAGCGGATCGCTGCGGTAAGCGGTGTCTTTCCGGACACCCTCCTAATCTTGCAGCACGCTAGCGGCACCCGCTGATTAAACACTATGCACTAAAATGTTCAATCAGCGGGGTTCCGACGAACAGCGGTATGGTGCATCAGATTCGTTGAGCTGTTGTCGGTGGGACGATCTTAGGCTTGGGGTAAGTCGCTGCACGCTTTCGGTGGCAGAGTTAATGCCGACCTACGGAGCATAACCCCTGAACTTCCTGGGCGGAACTTGGGCCGATACCCCGCTTTGTCGGGACGCTAATACGACGGTGCGCTTCTCACCGCCGACGACGAGTTTCTTGATCGCGATCTATCAGGACGATCTACTCACAGACCGCGTTGATTGCCGGAATGAGTGGCGCCGCGGCCGATACGGCTCGCGTTTAACTTCGCTCGATTGCGGATTGACAGCCCAGGTGAACGTAAACCAGATCGACAGCGATACGATTGAACTCCAATACATCAATCTGTCGCATGCGCCGTCCAACCTGCAGGAAGCCGATGTCGCAAAGCGGCGGGATGCTCACCGAGCGGCTGTACCGGTGCATCGAGTAAGTCTCACCGCGAGGGCCTAACGTCGCGGGATCCTCGGGGCTGAGTCAAAATCCTCGCAAAACGGCCGGGCACTGGGCCCGGCCGCGGTATCAAGGTCAGATAGGACTCGACTACTTCTTCTTCGCTGCCTTGCCGCCACGGCCAAGGCCGATCTGCTTGGCGAATTGGGAGCGGCGCTTGGAATAGTTCGGCGCGACCATCGGATAGTCGGCGGGCAGGCCCCACTTGCGGCGATAGTCTTCCGGCGACATGTCGTATTGTGAGCGCAGATAGCGCTTCAGCATCTTCAGCTTCTTGCCGTCTTCCAGGCAGATGATGAAGTCGTCGGTGACGGACTTCGAAACCGGAACGGCCGGCTTCTGCTTCACTTCCGGCTTGGCATTGCCGCCAGAAATGTCGCTCACTGTCGCATGAACATTGCGGATGAGGTCCGGCAACGACTCAGACGGAATCGAATTGTTTGCAACAAAGGACGCGACGATGTCGGTCGTCATGCGCAGCAGTTCCTCGTTGTTTAGTGATGACTCGACTTCATTCATATTGATGTCTCCCAGAAAATCTTCTGCGAGCTTGGTATTGCTGCATCGAAAAGCCGTCAATACATAAGAAAATACAACTATCGATACCTATCTAGCGGCGACTCCTACCAACGCTGGAATGTTTCCATGAATCGCGTCTGCGGGTCTGATGTCACTGGTTCGAGCCTTGCTCCGCGCTCGGCAACTCTTCGAACAACACCGGATCCTGGATGGCGCCAGTTCGCGAACTCATCTGCCGGAGCGACCGCAAATGTGGGTCGAAAAAATTCAATCAGTTTCGGATTGAAATTGTGGTCTGACCCATGGTGCGGAAGCGTCATCGTCAAGATGGACTGCCCGCGAACGGAATAGTGATCACAGAACTTCTGCGCTTCTTGCACGGTCTTCAAATCAGCGTCCCCCGTCCCGAGCCAGCCGATGGCGGAGAGCAAAGTGTCTCTGCAACACCAACAACCCAAAGGCCATCGGTGAGGATGATCTACGTCCACATTCCACAGGAATTTCTCGGGGTCTTCATACGGTCGAGACAGGATCGAGAGACTCGTTACATTCAGATCAGAGCTGATCGCTTTATAGGCATCGCGGAGTTTGGTGCGACTGTTCACGAGGAGATCCCTGAGCTCGTCCGGGGACGATAGGAGCGAATCGAGGTGGGCGAGTTCGAGGGAGAGCTCGCGCGCTAATGCGGCTCGGAAAGCCTGAAGCCTGCTTGGATCGATCGGCTTGACATGGGGAAAGAAACCCCAGGCAAACCGCAGAATCGACAACTCGGAACGATCGCTACATTCCTGAACATTTGAACGCCCGACGCGACGTGGTGCGCTGCTTCGGCGAGCGGGAGAAAACCTTTTGAAGACCCAACCCGCATCCCTTTTATCCTCGCCAGGTCTCGGCTCAGGGCCGGGACCAGGCTCGTCGTCGGGCTCAGAAGCATGCACGATTATGATCTCATCCGGTCCAAACCGTTGCGAAATCGTACCAACTGGATCGATCGTGAGATCGCGTGCCAGCGCCATATCTTCTCCCCAGGCGCCAAGCGCGGTGTCCTTCGCGAAGAGAATCGCCCGTTCCGATAATCCGGTATAAGGAAGGACAATCGTTTTGGCCCGGACGGGCGCCGATCCCGCGAGAAGCTCGGGGAGGCCGCTCACATGGTCGGCATGGAGATGGGACAGAAACATGAGATCAATCGACCGCCCGTTCAGTTCCGATTTGAACTGGTTGATCTCGCGATTTCGCGCGTCCTTGTAACGCTCCATCGCGCCGCAATCGTAAACATAGACGAAGTCAGTGCCGCCGCTCTTGTTCAATTTGAAGAACCCAGCGTGGAAAAAACCTTGGCCGACGGCGTATTGAGTCCGGCGGTGAAACACGTTTGTCATCGCGCTCTCATCAAAGTGGCAAGATCGGCCAATGAGGCGCTATTGCCTGGGGCTGGGGCAAATACATCGCGATCGCCGCATTGCTCATTGAATAGCCATGCCGGACAAGGCGTTCGAAATTCGGTGCCCTCATTGCCTTCAGGCGTACAGCTTCCTGTCTTGCGCTTTCGGCATCGACCTTGGACAGCGAGAAGCCACCCCCAGCCGGGAAGTCGCTCACATCTCCACGGAGCGGAATGTAGGCGAGCTTTCTTTCTCCGGCCACAGCCAGCGAGACAAGCCAACGCACGCGGTTGTTTTCCGCTTGTCGGTGAACGAGCGAGAGGGCGCGCCGCGCCGTCTTCCCCCACCATTGCGGCTCTGTGTCGGCTGACGCCGGGTCGCCGGCGTTCGAGACGAGAAGCACGCCGTAGCGTTTCCAGATGGGCTCGAGCCCCAGATTGTCATATATGCCCGCGTCGGCGAGGAGGGAGCGTTCGGTGTAGGGCGCGTGATGGGCGTCCTCTCCGCCCTGCCGGATCATGACCTGAAGTTTGAGGTCAAGCTTGATGGGGCAAAAGAAGGGCGGAAAGCCTGAAGACGCCGCGACCATCTGGGCGAGTGGGAAATCCGGACGATCGATCCGCCCGACCCGGTAGTTCGCGGCATAGGGACGTGAAAAGCGCCAAAGCGTGTTGAGTTCAAAATCCGTAGCCAGAATCGTGAAGCGCGGCGCGGTCTCATCATCGGGAAAATCCTGGAGCGTCGCGTCGCCGAAGAGATGTTTGCGGTAACCCGCGATGAGGCCCTCTCCGGCATTCATTCCCGGGACCAGGCCGCGCAGGATGTTTGGCTCATCGAGCGTGACCGTCGTGAAGAAGTGGGTCAGCGGCGCCGTGACGACATCGGCGAAATTCGCAGCGACGCTGTCCTTCCAGACCAATTCTCGCCATTTGAGGCCGAGGAAGGCGGCGGTGATCGAGCCGCCCGAAACGGAGGTGATGCGCCCAAGCTTTGGGAGCATCCCCAGCTCATTCATCCGTATGAAGGCGCCGAGCTGATAGGCGCCTGACTTATATCCCCCACCTGAACAAGCGAGCGCCATGCTATTGGGTTCAAACTTCGAGGATTGAAGCGTGCCGGACAGTGCCTTTGCGACATCGCTTCGGGACTCTTCGGCTTCATCCCTTTCGGTCGAGGCCGTGTCGATCTCACTGACCATGCCCGTCTCCTTCTCCCACTCCGGGATGACGTCACCCCGGTGTCCCGTCCCATGTGCCGACGGCTTGAAGTGTCAGTCACCTGCGCGCGCATATCCGGCCGTGACCGAGCCATCGGGCGCGATCTCGAACACGATGTGATCACACCCGCCGGCGCGCCCATCGGCGTCGCTGCCGATCTTGTCGGGCTGCGCTTCGCAGGCCGCGTCATCAAGATCCGTGCGCCAGAGCGTGCCGCGGCCCTCCATCGAGGCGACGATCTCGCCATCGGGCAGAACCACCGAGCCATAGCGGGTTGGCCCCGAACTGATCACAAAATGCTCCGCATCCACCGCGTCGAGGAAGTCATCCCGCGAGGAGGTGAGGCTGCCATGATGACCCGCGACGAGGATGTCGGCTTCAAGGCTGGCCAAGCAGCATTCAAGGAGCAGGCCTTCGATCGAGTGAGGATCGGGCGCCTCGCTTGGCGGGCGGCGCCCGCCGGCCTCGGCATCGCCCATCAGGAGAATGCGCGTGCCGTTGAGGTCGAGGCGGACGACGAGACTGTTTTCATTGGGGCTCGCATGCGGCGCACCGTCGGCATGAAGGAATAGGAGGCTCGCCCCGGGTCCGAGCGCGATCGGCGCGTCATCAATCCGCGAGGCTGCGGGAATTGAGAAGGAGACGGGCGGGGTGTCCGGGCTGGCGCAGACCGAGGTATCGAACACCGCCTCATGCGTCCCGAAATTCTGCAGCGCCGTGTGGTAGCTCACCCCCGGTTCGGCGGCGACCGCCGCGAGGAAGGCCTCATAGCCCGACGTACAATTGATCCGCCCCGAATCCCAGACATGGCGAATGTCGTGCGAGACGAAAAGGTCAGGCAAGAGCTCGACATGGTCGCGGTGCGGGTGGCTCAAGATCACATGATCGATCACCGTCCGGCCGGGCAGGCGCGCGGCAAAATATGCCGAAAGCCGGTTGTTCGACCCTGTCCGCCGGTCATCATTGCTGCCCCCGTCATAGACAAGAAGCACGTCCTCGCCTTCGAGAATGAGGGCGAGACCGGTGCCGACATCGACGACGTGAAAGCGATAAGGTGCCGCGTCCGGATCGGCGATGATCTCGCTCCAGCCGGCGCTGACATAGGCGAGTTCGCCGTCTGCGGTCCGAACACGGTGCCAGCGCGGGACTGAACCCTCATAGTCGAGACTCTCACCAGGACGGAGAAGCCCAAGCGCCTCGGTATCAGTCGAGGGGCCCGCGCGGAGCGCGACGCCGGTCACGACCCGATCGGCTGGAACGACCCGGTCGGCCGGGAAGGCCGGCGCGGCAACCAGAATACCAAGGCAGGCCAGAATGAGCCGGAACATCAGCGATTCCCCCTTCATCGCCCGGAGGTGTCGCTCCGGAGATCATCCCCGTTTAGCATGGAGGCGGGATCGCCCCCCAGGAAGGTGGGTTTGGAGTGCTCCTGGGCGGCGATCCCGCTCCTGCTGAGGTGTCGGTCACTCCCACACTGTTGCGGAAGCGAGGCAGGCGAACCGACATTGGGCGCGCGCGCCGGTGACCCGAAGGGATCCGTCACGGCTCCGCGCGATTCGGATGCTGTCAGAAATACACGCATTAGTCGAATCGATTCTCGATGCTTTCGTTTGCGTGTTGACGGTGAGGGTAACGGCCCGTCTAATGCGGTCACAAGTCGCCGTGGGGATAGGAGTGATCTTCCCGGCGCATTGACGGGCAGGAGGGGTGGGGATTTGACGGACGCACACTGGAGGCTCGCCGGTTCGCCGGGCGCGCATTTCTCCGACGTGCTCGAGATGCTGACCGCCTATCGCGGGCTCGAAGCGGAAGAAGAGCTCGTTGAGTTCTTGGGTCTTGAACGCTTCACCGAACTTCTACATGGGGACGAACCCCGCTTCGGGGAGTTTCTCGAGATCGCGCGTATCCTGCGGGTCCCGCTCTCGACCTTCCAGATCACGTCGGCGGGACAATTCCCCGAGCTTGAGCTTGCCTATGCCGAACTCCTTTATCACGCGGCCTCGATGACGCCGGTTCAGCGTCACGAACTTGCCGGTTCCATGGTGCGCCTCGTTCGCCCGGAGGTGTCCGGTGCTGACGAGGGTTCCGCTGAAATCATTCCCCTGCCGCGCCGCACGCGAGAGGATTAGGGCCATGACGAAACTCGAACGCCCGACCCTACTCATTCTCGCAGACCCGAGCGCGCGTCAGGCCGCCCACCGCCTCTTCGCGGCCTTCGATCGACGCGGCGTCCTCGCCGATGTCGAGATCGCGTCCGGTGAGGTCTCGAGCGCAGACCTGCCTGAACATCTGTGTCTCCTCCTTTCCCCCGGTGTGAGCGACAACCTCCCGCTCGCTGTGCGTCTGGGCGCCTTCATAAAGGCCAGAGGCCGCGAAAACCTCATCCTGGTGCGCGCGGGCTCAGTGATCGCAGAGCGCGCGATCTATCCCGGCAGTTTGAGGTTTGAGCGCGGCACCGATGACCGCCTTTCCCCGATCGAGCCGTTAAGGCCTGACGCCGTCCTTGAAATGAATGGAAAGGACGCGGACACGGTCGTTGCGCAGCTGATCAGCGGGCGCCCCGGGCTTCTGACCGACGGCCACGGCGAAATATCGGTGCTCAAAGAGCGAGGCCGAGCGTCTGCTGGCGGAGCGGGCTGGGGGCGTGCCGGCTGGGCCGCAGCTGCGGGTCTCGCGGTCCTCTCGATCGGGCTTGGCGTGTTCGTGCTCGATCTGAGGTCTGAACGCAGCGAGCTGCTCGTGGCGCGCCAGGACGCTGAGTTCGAGGCCGTGCGCTGGCTCACCACGTTGGAGGAGACACTCCCCGCCGAAGAACGCCGCGCTGTGTTCCAGGCGTTGGGCGAAGGGCTACTGGCCGACTTCGCTGCCATCAGTGACGTGAACGCCAGCGATGATGAATTGTCGCTCGAGGCACGCCTCCTCCACGCGGTGGGAGATGCGCGTTTGCGTCACGGTGATGTCGCTGGCGCAGAGACGGCCTTCGAGGCGGCGGCGGCGCACACGGCCGCGCTGCTGCAGCGGCAGCCGAACGATCCAGATCGCATCTATGACCATGCGCAGTCGGTCTTCTGGGTCGGCAATGCCGCCTTTCTCCAGTTGAACCTCCCGCCTGCCGCAGAAGCCTTTGCCACCTATCGCGACCTTGCCGAGCAGCTTTACGCGATCGACCCGGCCAACCCCGTCTACCGGGCTGAACGCGGCTATTCCCTCACCAATGCCGGCGCCGTGGCACTGGCCCGCGGTGAGTTCAGCGAAGCGGACACGCTCTTTGGCGAGGTGATTACGCTCCGGGAAGGCGATCTCGTCGCGACCGGAGCCGCCTCGCGCCGCGATCTCGCCAACGCCTATGCCTGGCGCGCCGATGCCGCGCGGAGCCTTGGCGAACTTCAGCGCACGCGGGAGACGCGCGAGCGCGCCCTTGCGCTCTATCTTGAGGAACGTGCCGCCAATCCTTCGAGCTATGGTGCGCTGCAGCTCGTCGGCGTCGCGCATCGGGCGCTTGCGTCGGTGCTCCTTGATCTCGGTGAGCTCAATGAAGCTCGAACCCATCTTGATGCCGCCGAAACGGCGCTTGGCGAGGTGCTCGAATTTGCGCCCGACAACGCCCCGACCCGGCGTCACTACATGGCGACAATGCGCGACCTCGCGGAGATCGAACTCGCCGAAGGCCGCGTCACGCAGGCCCAGCTCCGCATCTCGGCCGCGCAGCGCTACCGGCTCGAAGGCGAAGCCGGCACGGCCGAGGATGACCGGGATTTTGATCACGCCTCATTCGATCTCGTTTCCGCGCGGGTCGCTCTGGCGCGGCAATCCCCTGAGGACGCGCTCGCCCTCGCGCTTCGCGCTCTGGCCGCCATGGAACGCCAGATCGCGCAGGGGCGGGAATATCGCCGTCACTATGCTGGCGAGGCACGTCTTCTTGAGGGCGATTCGCTCGCCGCACTCGGACGGCGCAGCGAGGCCGAACGGGCCTGGCGCGCCGGGCTTGATCATGTCGCCCAAGGCGCCGAGGTCCGGGACCGCCGCGCGGTCGCGGTCGAAGCGATGTTGCGGGCCCGGCTCGGCGAGGACGAGCCAGCGCAAGGGTTGCGCCTGGCCGCCGAGGCGGGCGGGTTTCGCCGCCCCTTCTTTGAGGCCTTCTGGATCGAAGACGACCCCGCCGGCGTGGCGGAACTCAGCGATGGAGACGAACGCGATGACGGATAACGCGACCAGCGCCCTCTTTCAGAGCCTTGGATATACCGGCCGGGATGTTCGGCAGGTCGTGGTGCAGGTCTATCCATCGGTGCATTTCGAAAACGGCGCGCTCGTTGCCGGCCACAAGACCTATATCGGTGAGGCGGCCGGGAATTTCCGGACCACGGTCGAGACCGATTTCATCTTCGCCTCGGCCGATCCCGAATGGGAGTTCATGGAGTTCGAGCTCGGCGGACAGACCTGGCCGGGCCTTGCCATCTTTCCCGGCGATGGCGACTTCACCGTGCGCTTTGGAGACACGGGGCCTAGAAGCGTGCTACTGACAGACCGTTGCGCTTGTCTTTATACGCATCGATATCAGATTGTTCTGAAGAACAAGGTCACCGGCGAAATCGCTCTGTGTGACCCGGAGGTCGGGAATGGCGGCGACGGGGTCGGATAAGTCAACCAAACATAATCCTCGGGCCGTGACCGAGTTTGATGCCGAGCTTGGCGAACGCATCCGGATTGCCCGCAAGCTTGCCGGCTATAGTCAGACCGAGCTTGCAGAGAAGCTCGGCCTCACCTTCCAGCAGGTGCAAAAGTACGAACAGGGAAAGAACCGGATCGCCGCAGGCCGGCTTGTCGACCTCGCGGACGCGCTTGGGAAACCGCTCGGCTTTTTCTACGATAACCCCGCCGCGTTTGAGCCAGGCGAGCCGATCTTTCAGCCCTTGAAGGGTCTCGATCCCGACACCGCACAGCGCGTGCTGACGGCGCTGGAACGCGCTGATCCCAAGGTGAGACGCTCGATCGTCAACATGATCGAGACCGTGACGTCGGACGAATCCGACCGTTAGCGGAAGTCCAATACGTCACAGTTGCGCCAAATCCGCGTTATCTGTGGAAAACCTCATCGTGCTGCGCCCGCTCACTTTCGTGCGCACTCAATGACTTTTGATCGCGAATGCCCTGCCAATGCACGGGTGATGGTTTCGTGCGGACGCAGCAATTCTCATGGCGTTGGGCTGCGCTTCATAAATTCTTCTTGAGCGCGAACCATTTTTTCCTTGCAGCCTCAAATTTCCTTCTACTACCGTGGGTTCGGGATAGAGGGACGGGGACGGATGCGATTTCGCTTTCTCGCGAGCACGGTCACGGCGTGGGGAATTTTCGTCTCGCCTGCCGTCGCTGACACCGCTTGCCATACTTATGATGAAACCGGGCGGCTCGTCGCGTCAGACTACTCAACCGCGTCAACATCCTCGTCGATCGACTACACCCTGGATCGCAATGACAACCGCGTCGCGGTTGACCAGGCAACGACCGGCACGCCGACCTGCACCACCCCGGCTGCGAATGTCGGACCCGTCCCGGGCGGCGACCTTGCTGCGGCCGTTCAATCAAGCGGCGGAGGCGGCTCGGGAGGTGGGGGCGGTGGTTCAAACACGCCGCCGGTCGCTGTCGATGACTTCCGGACCGTTTCCGCAGGCGGGCAGATCACGATCAGCGTCCTCCTCAATGACACGGACGCCGACAGTCACACCCTGACAATCACCTCGGTCAGCGTTCCGCTCGCGGGTGACGGATCAGCCAACATCCTGCCCGGCGCCACCCAGATTCAGTATTTCGCGCCATCCACTCCGCCGAGTGATTGGCAGGCCGAGGTCGAATACACGATTTCCGACGGGCACGGCGGTACCGATACCGCCATTGTCTATATCGATATTTTCTCAATGTGAACGAGGCGGCTATGCGCTCCTTCCGCTCATTCGTCCTTCTGTTGGGCTCCGGCCTTCTTTGCAGTTCCGCTGTCGCTCACGCGCAATCCGATACCGGTCAGCATGACGAGGAGAACGCCGCGGCGGTTCAGCAGGCGCTCGATTTCACACCGCCTCCCGCGCCGCCGGCCTCCTTGATCGAGGCTTTCGAACAGCCCTTGCCTCCTGGCGCGGTCCAGGTTCGTGATCGTGGCGGCGTCTATCAGGCGCCCTACGCGGAGCAGGAATCCTGCTCGGGCGATTGGTGCGGAACAACGGTCGTGAACACGGCCACTGGGGAAGTGATCTACGCCTACAAGCAGTGGCAAGCCGGGGCGGTAGAGACCGGATATGGCGAGGAAGTGATCTTCGTGCCCGTCAATCCAGCCCAGCCGGGAGCGCAATAGATGATTTTCGCACGGATCGCGCTCGCATCACTTGCCGTCCTAATTGCGGCCGCTGGTTCGGGAGGCTCGGGAGCTGGCGCACAAACACCCCCCGATTTCACGATCGAAGGTGTTCCATCGATCCGCGTCGATGTGCCCCCGCTCATCACGCCCGATGATGCGAAGACCTATTACGGGACGCTTTCGCAACCTCTGGCAGCTCCGGAGCGCGATCCGCGAATCGAGCGCCTTGCCGACGCGCTGAACAACGATCCCTGGCGGATCTACGAATACGTTCACAACTCGATCGGGTTCACGCCCCAATTCGGTCTCCAGAAGGGTGCGTTCAGCACGATCCTCGACGGTTATGGCAACCCGTTCGACCAGGCCAATCTCATGGTCGAGCTGCTTCGCGAAGCCGGCTACACGGCGAATTACCGGCTCGGAGTGCTCGAATTCAGCACCAGCGCCGGAAATCTCGGCGTCTTCACAAACTGGTTTGGTCCGTCCGCTGCGCGCGATGCGTGCGAGCTTCTCGCGGGCGGCGGTATACCTGCGATCGTCAACAACACGCCGGATGTTGCGTGCGATACGTTCTCGGCGGCGGCCGGGTCGCTCAGCTCCGTGCAATTCGTTCACATCTGGGTCTCGGCCGACCTCGGAAACGGCGTTCGGGCTTACGATCCAAGCCTCACCTCTCATATCTGGACCCGGCCCGATGACGCATTGAGTGCTCTGCCAACCGCGGCGAACTATCAGTCGGACGCCGGAGGATCGATCGGAACGGCCAACAGCCTCCCCGCGATCACCGGCATGGGATCCTCCTCGGTTACGTCCGTCGATACGCGGCTTGCCGGTGCGACGTCGACCCTGCTCACCGCGCTTCGCGATCCCGACAATATGAATCTGTCGCTCGTCGAGGTGGCGGGCGGCGTGCGGATCGACGAGGCTTACGAATTCTGGCCCACTCACGACACAGCGGGTGGCACGCACCCTTATGCTGTGTCGTCTAGCTGGGATCTCGACCCTTTAACCGAAATTCCGACCGAGCTCACCTCCATGGTGACGTTGCGCCTTGCGCTCCGCGGGAACATGACAGGTGTGCAGGAACAGGAATTTCGACTTGCTGACCTAGTGGGGCGGCGGCTGATCATCAGGGCGAGAGGGTTCAACCATAATCGGGAGATCCATCTCTACCGCGACGAAGAGGAGGTGCTTGAAGCGACCTTCACGGCGTGCACGGGCTGCGAGGCCGGTGGTCTCGGCGCCATGCTCGGCATTGAGTTCGACCATCCCTATGCCATCGGCGGTGGGGGCTATATGGACGAGGTGTGGAACCAGCCGATCGGGGACACGACCACGACGGCACTGGTGATTGGCGCAGGGGATCGCGGCACCGGGGCCGAAGCGCGCAACGCGTCCGCCTATGCTGGCGAGGGCTTTATTTATCGTTCTCCCTTCACTGCCGGTGCTTCGGCAAGTTGCGTTGCGAGCCAGACCCATAGTCTGACCAATGGCGGCGGCAGCGGACCCACAACTGTTTGGTTCACCTACAATGTCGACACAATTATTTACCCTAACCCCGCCTCGCATGAAACAGATACGATTACAACCACACATTGGGATTCTTATTCGATCGATTTGGGCGACCCAACGACCGGGATTGTAACTGGGAGTTGCCTCCCCGACATCAACACGCAGACCGAGATTGGTTTTAACACCGCACAAACCCGAACCAAACTGCGTCTCGCTGAGGCTTGGGCTGCGCGCAGCGAGGAGATGCTGCGCGTCATAGATGGTCTGGCGTCCGGTCGGCATGTCACGCACCACACGATCGTGATCGCCACCTCGCGCGCCGATATCGGCAGCAACAACGATATCCGCGAGGATCAGGCGCTGCTCTCGGTCACGGGTCGGTATTCCTATGCGCCGCTGACGCACTCGGGTGGCACAGGGGCATCGCGGCGGGCTTACACGCAGGCGGCATCGGCGGGCCTCTCGGCGCTCGAAGGCGCAGTGACGCAAGAGGTTTCGGGCGCGACCGTGGCGAACTCCACGGCGTCGATGTTCAGGTGGTATCTGACCGCCAATAACTCGGATGCGGGATGGCTTCCCTTGAGTGGCCCCCGCGAGTTTTACCTTCTGAACGATCAGAATCTTGCGACGGCCTTTGCGAGCTCCGCATTCGGACAGAACACGGGTTTGCTTCGCGATCTGCCCTTCACCGGGCAAGTCAGCGCCAACCTTCTAGCGCAGGCGGATTTCAATCTGATCTTACCGGCGGCCGGGCGCCTCGGGCCGAGTGTGGACTCGATCCGCTTTATTTCCGACGGAACGCTTGCTGGTGAGAATGCCGGCGGAGGCGGTTATTGGCGACGAATGGGCGGTGCCTTCATCGCGTATAACGACGATGGCGACGGCGACCGGGAAGTCGCTCACATGACCGCGTCGTCCTGCGGCACCGAACGTCCTTGGGAGCGGCAAAGCCAGTCCTGTCTGCTTCTGCCGCTTAAAGGGAGCGGCGCGGCAACGTTCTCGGAGGACATCTCGGGGCCACAGGCCGAGCGGGACTATCTTTCCGAGCAGTATGAGACCTGGGCGTCGTCCTTCAGCGTCGATACCGCAACCGGAGCGATGAGCTTCACGCCGCCCGCCGATATCGAGACCGGAGCCGGTGGATATCCCTACAGCCTCGCTTTTCAGCGCACCTATAATTCCGGTGCTCAGGCGACAGGGCCGCTCGGTACCGGCTGGACGCACAATTTCGAAACATGGCTCGAGGTCGATTCCGACGTTCGGTCGGCAACCGACGGCTCAGCGCTCAGCGCAATTTCGACGATCGTCGCGGCAGACGCCATCCTGTCTCTCTTCGAGAGCGGCGGAACCGAAGTCGACATGGTCACCGCCCTGATCATCCAGGGGTGGTGGGCGGACAGTCTCGTCAACAACCGCGCGACCATTCATCGGGGTAGTGGATCGGAGGCCTTCTACCGGCTCCCGGATACAGGATCGACCTTCGTGTCGGGACCGGGATCGCTCGTGACGCTCTCTCAGACCGGCAGCATCTCGGTCGATACGGAATTCACCGAATACGCCGAGCCAAACGGTCAGTACGCACAGCTCACTGACATCGCCTACTATGAGCAGCACGGTTTCGACTATTCGGGGCTGTCATTTACGCGCACGACCGAAGACGGCACGACCGAGACCTTCACCTATGGCGCCGATCGGATGCGCCGGACGGGGCTCCTGCCACAGGTTGATAGCGTTGATGTGGGCTCGCACAACATCTTCTTCCTTGATGCTGTTTCGCTACCGACCGGTGTCGTGGTCGATTACACCTATTCGGGCGGCACGCTGACCGGTGTCTCGAACAATCTCGGCCGGTCGCTCGCTTTCGAATACAGCTGCTCGGGCTACACCAACTCCAGTTTCGAAGGCCAATTCGTGGCCGAGCCGCCGCCCGCGCCCGATTGCCGTCTGGTCCGGGTCACGGACGATACCAGCCGAACCGTGGAGTTCGCCTTCGGCGGCAACTCGGCCGTCAACAAGATCGAACTTCAGACGGTCGAGGCACCCGATGGCAGCCTTCAAACCTATGGTTATAGCGCGCAGCGCGTCTGGTCGCTCGAGCCCTATGGCTCGCCGTTCGCCAGCGGGATCGGAACCTATTTCGACGAGCTGAGCCTCCTGACGTCCGTACGTCTCCCGCATCAGCAAAGTCCCTACACCTTCCTCGATTTTGCCTATGACGCGTTCGGTCGCCTGACCACCGTCACCGACGCCGATGGCGACACCACCTTCTACGGCATTGGCGAGGGTGCGCGGGGGCTTGTCCGTAATCCGGCTGGCATCCCCACCTGGAGTTTCTTCGATCAGGATGGACGGCAGATCGCGTCGCTCGACCCGGCAGGCAATCTTGAAACGACCGGATATGACGGCATCGGACGAACGGTCTGGGAGCGGCTCAGATTCCGCACCCATCCGATCACCTATTTCTGGCGCGGTACGGATTACACCTACGACGCGTTCAACAATGTCGTAGAAACCCGCTCGCTTCCCTATCCCAATTATCCCTCGGGCAGTTCCGGGCTTCCCGACCTCGTTACGACGACCGAATACGATCATCCGAATCGTCCGACCTGGCCCACGCGCCGCATCGATGCGCGCGGTTATTCGGCCGAGGTGATCTGCTACACCTCTGCAACCCCGGAAGCGGAATGCGCTGCGCTCTCCGGCATGCTCGACGCTGTGGACCGTGGCCCGCTCCCCCAAGCGATTATCGGCGCCGAGGGCGAAACCACCGTCTTCAACTATACGACCCACGGACTGCCTAGCGGAACCGAGGTTCTGGTCTCCAGCGGCAATTGGCGCGAATCTGTCGTCACCTACAACGCGAACTGGCTGCCCCAGAGTTCGAGGATCGAGAATACATCGACCGTCTCGACGCCGGGCGGCGTCCTCTATGGCGGGGTCGACCTCGTCACATCCTTCACCTGGACGGCGGCTGGCGATCTTGCGAGCGTCACGGACGCAGAGGGCGGCGAGGTCGAGGCCACCTATGACGCCAACCGGCGCATCATCTCCATCACGGTCGAACCGGACACGCCCGCGCTGAGGCAATATTCCCGCTTCGATTACAACGCGTCTGGCTGGCTGACGGCGACCCGTGTCTCGGTCGATGGCACGTCGACGGGGCAGATGCTGACGACGAGCGTCACCTATACGCCGTCGGGTCAGGTCGAAACCATTCTCGACCCCGATGATGCGCCGAGCACGTCGGAGACCGGTCAGCACTTTGCCTACAACACGCGTGGCTGGCTGGAGCTTCTGACCGATGGTGCGGGGCGTCAGACGCACTTTACCTATAACGCGATCGGGCAGGAACGCTGTGTCCGCGCGGGTTATGGCACGAGCGATGTGCGCACCGTCTCGCTCATCGTGCCGCGGCCCTGGGGCGGGGCGTCCTATCTCTACCAGCCCAATGCCGACCGGGATTCCGATTGCAGCTACACTGATGCCGGAGAGGATCCGTCTGCCACCTGGGCGACTGTTTTCCCGAGCGACCGGTATCTCAGGGACTATTTCACCCAGTATCCGCACGGGGCGTGGGACTACCGCGTCCTTGATCCCAACGGCAATGTTACGGCCCGCCATCGCTACACGCCCGACGGACAGGGCGCCCAAACCCTGCGCTGGACGCACACCAGCACGTATGACGATTCCAACCGTCTGACCGCGCTCACGACACCGGAAGAGACCGTCGAGACGCTCTACAATCTCGCGGGCGAACCGACCTATGTCGGCATCGTCAACGGGAGCTTTCTGCAATACGAGTACGACTTTGCCGGCAATCTCATCCGCGAGGTCCGCTCGAACGGGATGAACACGCGGTATGAATATGACCGCGTCGGCCGGCGCACCGCCATCATCTGGCCAGACAACTACACCGCCCGCTACGTCTACAATGCGCGCGGCGACCTCATCCGGGTCGAGGAGGACGCGAACGGGGACGGGACGTCCGAAACCACACTCGCCGAATATGTCTACGACCGCCTCGGGCGGATGATCGAGCAGCATCTGGGCGGGCGCGACCCCCATGGCGATCTGACGGGTCCGGGCACAGCGAACGCGGCGACGGGGATCGCCTACGCCTATGAGGCCGACGGGGATCTCAACAGCGAATTTCACCTTTTCACGAGCTCAGGGCACAGCGTCACCTTCACTTACGACTATGACGGTTCGGGGCGTCTGACCGCCGAGCATGCTGACACGGGAGGCTGGCTCTGGTCGGCTCCCAATGGTCTCAGCTGGGATTTCTTCAGCGCCAACGCCGTGCGCACGGGCGAGCCGACGGACATACAGAACCGCTATGGCGGCGTCTCGCGCACGCAAAGCGGTGGCACGCCCGTCAATCTCAACTTCGCCTATGACGAGAGCGACAATCTCGTCGCGGATGGTACGCGCACCTTCCTTCACGACACACGCAACCGGCTCTATGCGGTTACAGGCTTCGGCGACACCGCCGTGATGCAGTATGACGCGGTCGGGCGGCGCTTCTGGTACACGCCCGACTACGGCACGACCTGGCAGGGCTATTTCCACGCCGGCGATCTGGAAATTGGCCAGATCGACGGCAGCTACAACCTCCTCCACCGATTCATTCCGGGGCCTGGGACGGATCAGCGCGTGGCGATGATCAGCTATGACACGTCCGGCAATGAGACCGGGCGGTATTTCTATCACGCCAATCGCTTGGGTAGCGTGATCGCTATGGCTGACGCTTCCGGCGCGCTCGCTGATCGCTATGTCTATACGCCCTTCGGCGTGGAAGAGCCGCTCGTCACAACCGGCAATCCCTTCCGTTATACCGGCCAGCGCTACGACCAGGCCACGGGGCTCTATTTCTACCGGGCGCGCTACTACTGGCCGCAGATCGGGCGCTTCCTCGAAACCGACCCGATCGGCTATGCCGACCAGCTCAATCTCTACGCCTATGTCGGGAATAATCCGCTCAATGCGACGGATCCAAGCGGGATGGACGCTGTTCACATAACAGAGATTGTAACTCCCGAGGGCGAAGTACAACGTAACGTCTCGACCTCGTATGACGATTCGGATGAGACAACTGTCTACATCCAACGGCAGACGCAATCCAACCGGTATGAAACCCGGATTGTGAATGGTCGTGAAGTGAGTATGTATCCATACGTTCACACGGATTACGACTATGAACAATATACAATTTCGGGCCGATTGTCGTCAGCAACGACAAGAGAGGCGATCACCGAACTCGCTTCGCAAGTCTTAGGGACACGTCTCCGCTTCAGACCTAGCGTTCAAAACCGTGAGATGTATAGGTATATGTCACGAGCGGAAGCCGAGGCTGTCCGTGAGACCGGCATTCTTCGCGGTGGTCGAAGGGGCGATACTTTCTTTACTGATGAAGCAGTAGATTCAGCCCGGCGAGCTCGGAGCAGATTTGCGTTACCGGAAGAACCGCAGGTCCGAATGAGAGTGCGTATATTGAACGATCCCACTCTACAACGTGCGGGTACAAGGGTTCGTCGAGATTACGGTCAGCGAGGTGGCGGCCGCGAATGGATGACAAGCGATGAGGTCCAGGTAGAAATCATTGAGGAGGTTATACTAAGGAGATGAAAATCGTTGAAATATCTGTCTCCGAACCTTGGGACTTTGACGGGCCTGACGGCCCAAACAATATCGTAGGAATATTATGCGAAGGAGCTTTAACTGAACGACAATACATTGCTGTTCTTTCTATCAAAGCTTTAGCATTTCGAAATATCAACTATAATGCGGTGGCCTTGTCACCGCGGTATGAAGGTGAAGCGTGCCTAGCAAATTTTCTTGCGGGTCGAAAAGTTTATGTGAATGGGGAGTTTGGACAAATCGCGGATGGCCGGTTTATTAGATCAGGGGAACATCAGATTATTGGTTCTTGCCATCTTAAAGAATCATAATCACATCTTTCTAAACGGAGTAGTTTTATTCAATATTTCTCTCGTTTTCCAAGTTCTGCTTTAATTTCTGCTAATTTCTGACGGGGAACGATCAAGCTACTGATATTACCGCGCTTGCCGCGCTGCCCCCTGAAGTGGGTCGGCTATTAGCCTCCAGAATAAAAAGTATTGGAATCTTACTCGGGGTCAACCTATCTGTAATTTGCTGGCAACCCGCGATTGCCGCCTGCCCCGCGTCCCGGTTTAATGCCCCTGGATGGGAGTATCAGGGACCGCATGACGATGCGCCAAAGATGTCCGGTTTCCGGGTGCGCCCGCGCGCAAAACCGGAGCGAATTTTCGCGAAGCGTTCGCCCCCGTCTCGTTCTGATTCCTCTTATGATGCTCGCTGCGTGCTCCACGCCGACGGAGCGTTCGACGGGCGTACCTCCGCTCGGCTCTTTTGCGGCGCAGCTAGCGCGCGGCGAGCCGCGTGATCCTCGAGCCAACCCCCGCGACGGGGAGGCGGAAGAGCTCGCCTCCCCCACCTTCACGATGCGTGGACCAAGCGAGTTTCTCGATTCCGGGCGCGGGAACGCACGCCGCGCGGTCGAGACCCGCGACGGGATCGAGCTGGCCTTCGATCAGGCCAGTATCGAGGAGGTCGTCTCCGCCGTGATCGGAGACCTTATGGGCGCCGAATTCGTGATCGATCCCGAAGTTTCCGGAAGGGTGACGCTGCGGTCCGCCCGCCCGATCCCCCGCTCGGACCTGCCCGCGGCGCTGGACCGGGCACTACAGCTTTCGGGCGCACGCCTCGTCGAAACCACAGACGGCGTCTATTTCGTCGCGCCCGATGCGCGGGCCCGTGAATTCGCTCGCGGGCCGCGTCTGGCCGGCGAAGGCCTGCCGCCGGGCTATGGCTATGTCGTTGCGCCACTCGATTTTGTGCCGGCAGGCGAGATGGCCCGGCTCTTGCGGCCCTTCGCGCCGCAGAATGGGGTGGCGCTGGTCGACAGCGAACGCGACATTCTAATCTTGGCAGGCGATCCGGGGCAGCTTGACGTCATGCTGGAGACGATCGACCTCTTCGACGTCGACTGGCTGTCTGAAATGTCGTTTGCGCTCTACGAGCTGCGTTATGCCGAGCCCCAGGCGCTGATCACCGAGCTCAACGAGATATTCGGGGGACCGGAGGGTCCGGTTGGAACGCAGCTCGAATTCGTGCCGCTAACCCGCTTGAATGCCGTCGTGGCCATCGCCCGCCGCTCCTTCCGGCTCGATCAGGCCGAGGCCTGGGTCCGGCGGCTTGATGTTCGTATCGACCGGGGACGGCGCGTGCGCGTCCTGCCGCTTGTAAGTGCGGACGCGACGCGCCTCGCCGAGCGATTGAACGCCCTCTTCACGCTTGATGGCGCGCTCGACGGCAGCGCAATCACTGTGGAAGCGGACCCCGACGCCAATGCCCTATTGATCATCGCCGACGATGCCGGCTTCGACCAGGTCGTCGAGGCCGTGTCGGGTCTCGATCGCGCCCCCGATCAGGTGCTGATCGAGGCGATGATCGCTGAAGTCGTCTTGAACGACGACCTCCGCTACGGCGTTCAATGGTTCCTCGATACGCGTGACGGCGGATCGCTGACCAACACCGACAATGCCGGAGGCGGGGTCGGGCCACGCTTTCCGGGCTTCTCCTACACCTATGCGTCTGACTATGTGCGCGTCGCGCTCAACGCCATCGCCTCAGTGACCGATGTCGAGGTGATCTCCTCGCCGCAGATCATGACGCTCGACAACCAGACCGCCAGCCTGCAGGTCGGCGATCAGGTGCCGGTCGTGACGCAGAGCGCCGTTTCGGTGTCCGATCCCGACGCGCCGATCGTCAACTCCGTCCAGTTTCGCGATACCGGTGTTGTGCTGACCGTCACCCCCCGGATCAGTCCCGATGGTTCAGTCACGATGCTCGTCTCGCAGGAAGTGAGCTCCGTCGCCGAAACGACGACTTCGGGCATCGACTCCCCCACTATCCAGCAGCGCCGCTTTGAAAGCACGGTGACGGTTCAGGACGGCCAGACCGTGGCCCTGGGCGGTCTCATCCGCTCAAGCCGTACGATTTCCCGTTCGGGTGTGCCCTATCTCCAGGACGCGCCGGTGATCGGAAACCTTTTCCGCGATAACACCAATTCAGTACGGCGCACGGAACTCATCGTGTTTCTGACCCCGCGTGTGATCCGGTCGAGTGAGGATGCGGCGATCGCCACTGCGGCCATGCGCGACCGGCTTGAACATCTCCGCGTCTCCGGGTTCGGGGATGAATGAACACGGACAGGACCCGCGCCGCGGTGCAGCCCTCGTTTCCGCGCTCGCGATCACGCTGACGCTCGCGACCATCGGCATCCTCATCCTCCGGGAAACCGCAAGCGCCCGCTTCGATATCGCCCGTGAGACCGAGCGGGTTCTGGCGCGCGATGCGCTCGAAACCGCGCTTTCGGCCTATCTCTTGCGCGTTGCGGAGGGCGGTGATCCGCCGGTGCGTCTCGGGGAGGCGGTCGTGATCGAGACCATGAGAGGCGAGGTGTCAGTGACCGCGCACTCCCCTGCCGGAAAAGTCGATCTCAACAGCGCCTCACCGGCCTTGATGGAAGCCGTGTTCCGGGCCGGCGGACTCTCCCCTTCCGATGCCGCTGCGCTCAGCGATGCCGTTGCCGACTGGCGCGACGGGGACGATCTGGTTCGCCTCAACGGCGCGGAGATGCGCGACTATCAAGCGGCGGGGCGGTCGGTACCCGCCAATGCGCCCTTCACCTCGGTCGATCAGTTCGCTTCGGTTCTCGGTGTCGATGACCGGCTGTATGCGTGTCTGGCTCCCCATCTGACCGTGGCGTCGAGTGCGGCCGGTGTCGATCTCCGCCGTGCCTCCCCGTGGTTGCAGGCCGCCCTCGGGAGCGCCGAAACCGGCGACGCGCTTACCGTCGAGCTCGTTGCGGGCGACGCCCTCGAAATCGAACTCGTCGAGCAGGAGGGCCGACGGTTCCGCTTTCGGCTTTTCGTCATTCTCCGTCCCTCCGGTGATCCGCGCGACCCGCTCTGGTTTCATGCCTTTGAGCTGGAAAGCGCGCGAGAAAGCGGAGATACCGCGTGCCCGGGTGTGGCTTCGGGCGGGGTGACCCGATGAATGAGCCGCTTCACCATCCCATGATGCTGGAGGCGCTTCGCAAGGCCGGCGTCTCGGATGAAGTGCTGAGCCAGGCCGTGATGCAGTCCGAGCGGACCGGCGAAAGTCTTCCGGTCGTCATAAGCCGTCTCGCGCTCGCGGACGATCGGACGATTGTCGAGGCGCTGGCGGACGTTTTCGCGGTTCCGATTCTGCCTGAAAGCCGGGTGCCGAGCGCCCCCGTGCTGCCCGATGTGTTCAACCCCGGATTCCTTCGCTCCCGGCGGATACTCCCCATCTCCGTGCGCGAGACTGAAATCGACATCGCTCTGGTCGATCCGTCCTCTCCCGATGCGCTTGATGGCGTTCTCTTCGCCACGGGCAAGGCTCCGCGCCCCTTTCTGATAGGGTTCGATCTCTGGCGGCGCGCCTATTCCGCGCTCTATGAGGACGGCAAGACCGCTGAGGAAGGCGAAGGCCGGACCTTGGGTGCACGATGGACGCGCGCGGAATCCGGCATGGAGGGGCTTTCGCTTGACGCGCCCGCCGTCCAGCTCGTTGAAAGCCTCATCGGTGAGGCCGTCCGTGCCGGAGCATCCGATATTCACATCGAGCGGAAGCCAACCGCCGGCCTTGTCCGGTTCCGGATCGACGGACGGCTCCGCGACATGCGCCGTATGCCGCCCGGACTGACCGAACAGGCGATTTCGCGTCTTAAAGTGATCAGCGATCTCGATGTGTCCGATCACCGCCGCGCCCAGGACGGGCGCACCACCGTCAGTATCGGAGGCCGTCCTGTCGACATCCGGCTGTCGATCATCCCGTCGGCCTATGGCGAGGGGGCGGTCATTCGTCTTCTTCACCGAGCCGACATCGCGCTCGATTTCGAGAGGCTCGGCTTTTCGGGCCCCGAACAAAACCGTATCTCCGCCGCGATCAAACGCCCGCAGGGCTTCTACCTCGTTGCTGGCCCGACCGGCGGCGGAAAGACCACCACCCTCTACGCGGCGCTCAACACCCTTCGCGCCCCGGACCGGAAGATCGTCACCGTCGAGGACCCGATCGAGTATTTCTTCGAGGACGTGCACCAGACCGGCATCGACGAAAAGGCGGGCCTGGGGTTTGCGTCCGCCCTGCGGGCCTTTCTCCGCCATGATCCCGATATCGTCCTCGTCGGGGAGATCCGCGACAGCGACACGGCACGCACCGCCGTTCAGGCCTCCCTGACCGGGCATCTGGTTCTGTCCTCGATCCACGCGTCCGACGCCGCGACTGTGCCTGCGCGCCTTAAGGATATGGGAGTCGATCTCTACCTCATCGCCTCGACGCTGACCGCCGTAACCGCGCAGCGGCTTGCACGGCGGCTCTGCCCGGACTGCCGAGAACCCGTTAAAGCAAGCCAGGAAATTGCGGATCGCTACGGCATTCCCTTCGCCGAGAACGACCAATTCCATGAGGCACGCGGCTGTTCGAGCTGTGAGGATGGCTATCGCGGGCGCGTCGTCATTTCGGAAACGCTGACGGTCGATGATGTGGTGCGCGACCTGATCCGGGAGGACGCCGGATCGGATGCCATCCGCCAACATCTCGAAACGACCATGCTTCACGATGGCTTGGACAAGGCCCGTTCGGGCCTCACCTCACTGAGCGAAGCGCTGCGGGTGCTGGAGGCGAGTTGATGCGCTGGCGGTATTCAGCCCTCGATCACACGGGACGATCACGATCGGGACGCATTGAGGCCGAATCCGAAACGGAAGCCGCCGACCGGCTCGCGGGAGAAGGTCTCTCGCTTCTTTCCCTGGCGAAGCTTCCGGCCAAGCGGCGCGCCTTTTCCTACGAGAAGGCCGGACGATTGGCGGGCGAACTGGCGCGGCTTTCTTCCGCCGGGATTGCGCTTGAGACGGCGCTCACGCTCGCGGCCGATGCGGAAACGTCGCCCTCGCTAGGCGAGGATCTACGGCTCGCGGCGAAAAAGCTATCCAAAGGCGAGCGGCCGGAACGCGCTTTTGCTCACTTTGAAGGACCTGCCGGAGCGATGCTCGCGACGACGATCGCAGCGGGTGAACGTGCCGGCGATCTGCCCCAAGCGCTTAATTCCATTGCGCCGGTCCTGCGATCAACCGCGCGCTTTCGATCGAAATTGCTTTCCGTCATGCTCTATCCGGCCGCGGTGGTGGCGACCTCGCTTGGCGTGCTCGCCGTCTTCTTCGGCGTCGTGGTGCCGAGCCTCCGCCCTGTTCTCGAACAATCGCGCGCGCCGGAGGACGGCATTCACTGGCTGATCCGCGTCGCTGACGCCATTCCAGCCGTCCTTGTCGCGATCTTGATTGTCCTGTTTTTCGGACTGGCCGCCGCGCGCATGAAAGAAGCGCGGCTTGCGCTTGGCCGCTGGCGCGACCAGGTGTTGCTGTCTCCGCTCGGGTTCGGCCTTGCCGCCGAGATCGAGACCGCGGTGTTCGCGCGCCTCTTCGGCGCTCTCGTGACCTCCGGAGTTCCGCTCGGCGAGGCCGCGGCTCAGGCTTGCCGATCGCTCGGCAACGAGATCCTTCGTGAGAAGCTTCTGCATGCCGGGTCGGACATTCAGACTGGCCGCAATCCGGTCACAGCACTCGCGGACGTCTTGGGCCGGCGGAGTATGGTGGTCCAAGCCGCCGAGATCGGAATTCGGACCGGCCAGGCGGGTCCTCTCATCGCGGAGGCTGGCCAGGTGCTCGGCGAACGCGCGGAAATTCGGCTCGAACGGGTTTCCGCGCTCGCCTCGCCCGCTATCATCATTTTTGTCGGCGTGCTGATCGGTGCCCTGGTGATTTCCCTCTTCTCAAGCCTCGCGGCGATTCCCGATGCCCTATCATGACCCGCCCGGATCGAATGACCAGCCGCCACGGAGCCACGCTGATCGAGGTGCTCGTGGCCCTGGTTGTCGTCGCCCTTGCTGTTGCCGGAACCAGTCAATTGCTGCAGACGAGCCTCTGGTCGATCGAGGATGCGCGCGCCGAAGCCGCAGCCCTGCGCGAGCTCAATTATCGCCTCGACCTCGCGGAAGCGGGTCAAGGCTCCGCAGTCCTGCCGAGCGGCCAGCCACTCGACTGGACGGTAAATCAGGAATCCGTGGCGAGCCGGACCATCGCTGGGACCGAAATGCGCTGGATCCGGCTGTCAGGCGAGGTGCGCTGGGTGTCTCGGGGACGCGAGCGAAGGATGGCAAGCGAACGCCTCATCATCCTGCCCGGCGACGGAACGGATACACGCTCACCGAGTTGATGGTCGCGCTCGGTCTCATGGCACTCGTCGCGGCGCTCCTAACACAATACGCGCAGCAGGTGATCGGCATATTTGACGAGGCCCGCGCCGCGCGAGCGGCGGCCCGCGAACACGTCCTGACATCGGCGCATCTCGAAAGCCTCGCCATCCGGGGCGACGGCGGGGATCGTCTTTCGCCGGACGATGAACCGGCCTTGCTTGACGGCGAGATGCGCGAAAACATCCAGACGGCACAGACACCCGCAGGTGAAGTCCTGATCTTTGCGATCGACTCGGCGGCCTATTCAGCGCGCGTGAGGGCGTTGAAACCGCTGCCCTGCGTCTTCGAGGCGGTCGGAAGGCAGTGCGCCAATGAGCCCTAGACGCGCGTATCTGGAGCGATGGGGTTTCCGTCTCCGCGGCGGGATCGATCGCATTTTCGATCTGGTCGAGGACGCCTTCCTCCTGCTGAAACGAAACCGTGAGATCCGCTCAGAGGCGGAACAAGCGATCGCCTCAGTCTCTCCCGCTACCGTGTTCCGCGCCCGTCTTCCGTTCCGGACCAACGACCCGCTCCTTGCGCGACGGCTCGCTTCCCGGCAAATGAGCCGTCACGCGCCGAGCGATCCTGAAGGTCTTCACTGGACCGTCTTGCCCAGTGAGGAGCTAGGGCGCTGGTGTCTGGTCTTCCGCAAAGATGAGCCTGACTTCGAAGCCGGCACCCCTGCAGACCTACAACGCGTGTGGCGCACCGGGTCTGCGCTCGCCGCGCGCCAGAAATCATGGATGTTGCGGCTCGGCGCGGCCGCATTGACGCTGCTGAGCGTCTCGCTCCTTGTGCAAAGCCTCGCCTGGCGCAGTGAAGCCGATCTCGAACTCGCCCGGCGCGCTGAACGCGACGTGCTCGCCGAGGTGGGGGCGCTGCAACAGAGCCGGTCCGGTCAGGACCCGGCATCATCCGAAGAGTCCGGCTGGAGCGTCAGCCGCTATGCCGAGCTGGAGTCGCTTGCCGCCGAAATTTTGCCCGCCGATTGGTCGCTCCTGTCCCTCAACCTGTCGGACGCCCGCTTCGAACTTGCCGCGCTTGCGCCCGCCGAGGATCGTGCCGCCGAACGGGAAATGTCCGAAGCGCTCCGGGCCGAACTCGGGAGCGATGCCGTCGCGGTCAGCCGGAGCACCTTCCGTCCCGCCGGCGTCGAGGTCCGCTTCACCGTGGTTCTGCCCGTTCAGGCGGAAACCCCGTGATGGTGACATTGCGGCGGATACTCGTTCTCTGCCTACTCGCCATCGCGATTGGCACGGCGATCTGGGTCGCCTTGCTTCCCACTCGCACAATCTTCGAGGATCGACGCGAAGTCCGGCAGATCGAGCAAAGACTGCCCGCCGCTCTCGCTCAGCTGGCGATCGAGGAGGCTGAAATTGCATCCGAGCGCGAACGCCAACGCAGGAATACACTGTCCGCAACCAATGAAGACCAGGCGCGTTTGAGGTTTCAATCCGCGTTGTCGACCGCTTTCGACACGCCCGGCGCGCAGCATCTCGCCATCAATGCGACCTCATCTCCAACTCAAGTTGAAGCAAGCCTCACCTGGCGAGGACCGGAAACGCAATACCGGGCGGCGCTCGAAGACGTGCACTCACGGTTTCCTTTCCTTCGTATCACATCGCTTCGCGTCCGCCGGCTGCTCGACCGGGATCCCGGCATCGTCGAGCTTGAAGCGGGGTTCGAGATCCGTTGGAGGGTCTCCGAATGATCGTTCGGGCACTTCTTGTCGTTTCGCTCGGCTGTGTGGGTGCGGCGGCCCTGTTCCGTCTTTGGCCGCTCGATCCCGTTATGGCTGTGCGTCCAGCGGAGACGGCCGAAGTCATGATCGACGAAAATGACAGATCGCCTGGGGCCGAGTTTGCGGAACGATCGTTATTCTCGTCCGTCATCGAACAAAGTGAGATCGCGCCCGAACCGACAGCGCCCTTGGCTCAGCAAACCCCGCCGCCGCGTCTCGTTGGAATCGCCATGGATTCCGAAGGTCCGCTCGCCTGGTTCGAGCTCGAACCGGGTCGGACCATCCGGGTCAGAACCGGCGAGGATGTCGGAGCGTGGACCGTTCTCGAAATCCGACCCTCCTCGATCCACCTAGGCGCAGCAGACCGGGAGGTTCGGCTCGAAATCTACCAATAGCAGCGGAAACCCCGGTTGGCCCGTTATTGCCGGTCATCCCAGACCGCCTCCATCAAAAGGCGGAGGGGTTATTTGCCCGCAGGCGCGCTGTCGCCAACAAGGCCCGATTGATAGGGATAAAGGTTCGGCGCGCCGACCGACATGTCGAACTCGAACCGGTGCTCCTCGCCGCCGAGATTGGCGATCAAAGTGACGCGCGAAATCTCAGGCAGGGCTTCGGCTTCGAAGGGGCGAGCCGTCGCACGTCCGCCAAAGGAATAGCCGGAATCGACCGTCGTGGTTTCGAGGGCCGCGCCGCCGAGTTCCCCAAGCGTACGTTCCATCGATCCATTGATCTCGCTGATCGCTTCAGCCGTGACGCCTGCGGCGAGCGCTGAGCCGAGCACGGCCGCGGTCGCGTTGTAATGAGAGTAGGCATAGGTGGTCGTGCCGTAAGGGCCTGAAATGTACCCGTGACCCGATGAGCTCGCCATATCAGCCGCCGCATAGGCAGCTGCTGCGCCAATCAGGATGGCGGCAGCGATTTGCGCGTTGCGCTGCCGCCGCGCCTCTTCGGCCAGTTCGTCGCGTGTGAAGAAGCCCACCGTCTGGCCGTTCACGATCAGTTCGAGGCTCTCAAGCCCGAAATTGACCGATGTTTCGGAGTGATTGATGACAGCCACATCGAAGAGCAGCCGGCGGTTCGAGTTTGCGCCCGCCGGATACACCATGACGGAGCCCTGTTCTCCGTAAGACGTAACCGTTGCGAAACCACGTTCATATCGAATTTCAGTGTTCTCAGCTTCGACCGGCCGAAGTGTGTAGCCCGTGGTTGCACACGCAGTGGTGAGCGCGCCTGCCGCGATGACCGCGACCGCCGATTGGAAAGTCATGTTCGTGGTTCCCCCCAACTCATTCCAATCACACTTCGCCACAACCGATGGTTATTTGCAACGCCTTTTCGGCGAGTTAGCCAGACAGTGGTCTACATCATCCGCCGAAAGACCGATCAACCTTTGCTCGTATACGCACAGAGGGCAGGTCGTTCTCCTATTCCCAATCGCGATACGTCGGCACATTGACCTTTAGCTGACGTGCAACGTTGCGGTGCCTACAATCCCGTTAGCGACAGCCGCACGCCTGAGCCGTCGCAGTTCCTTTTTCACAGAGGATTTACGCTCACGCTTGATCGGAACATTACATGAACTTAGATTTAATCGGCTCGCGAGCTGAGCAGCGTCGATTTCTTTATCCCGAATTGGAGACACGCATGCACAAAGTGACGTTCTTTCCCACCGGCAACGCAGATGCGTGCTTCATTGAGTTCCAAAACGCCCGGCGGATTATGTTCGACTTCGCCGACCAGAAGGATCGCACCGACAAAGACGACAAGCGATGCGATCTTGAGTCGGAGCTTCGAAAAAGACTCGGCTCAAACAAGAAGGTCGACGTTCTTGCGATCTCCCATCTGGATGCTGACCACTTCCAGCGAGTGTCGGAGGTATTTTGGCTCGAACATGCGGCGAAATATCAAAGCGACGACCGGATCAAGATCGATACCCTGTGGGTACCGGTCGCCGCGATCATCGAGGAGGGGATCACCGACGAAGGCCGCGTCTTGAGATCGGAAGCGCGCTATCGGTTAGAGCAAGGGGATGGAATTCGGGTATTCGGCCGGGCGACGCTTTTGGACGCATGGCTCCGCGACCGGGGTATCAATCCCGCCAACCGTCGCTCGCTGATCACTGATGCGGGTCAGCTCGCACCAGAATTCTCTCTGGCCGTCGACGGTGTGGAATTCTTCGTCCACTCGCCGTTCGCGAGCCGCGACAAGGACGGGAATCTTGTGGACCGCAACGGCTCCGCGCTTTTCATGCAGGCCAAGTTCGAGATTGAAGGCGCGTCCACCCGCCTCATTCTATCGGCAGATTGCCCGTACGAACCGCTTGAAGCCATCATCGCCGCCACCAAGAAGCACGGAAATGAAGAGCGGCTGGAATGGGACATCAATAATATCCCGCACCACTGCTCCTATCTCTCGCTATCGGATGAGAAAGGCGATGACGAAACCGAACCTGGCGAGGAGATCGACTGGCTTTACAGCACACAAGGCGCTTCTCGGTCGTTCCTTGTTTCTACCAGCAAGCCGATTCCGACAGGCGGAGATGACACCCAACCCCCTCATCGCCAGGCGGCGAACTATTATCGCCGTATCGCGCGCGAGCACGGGGGAGAATTCCGCATCACCATGGAGCATCCGAGCGCCGGGTCGCCAAAACCGATGGAGTTCGAGATCGATCGTTACGGAGCGCGTTTACTGAAACCTGTGATGGCGCCGGTGGTCGCAGCCGTTTCCTCCCGCCCTCGCGCCGGTACGCGCTAGTGTGGGATTTCGGGGAGGTCAGTTCCGCATCAGATTTGCGGAACGTGCGCGCGCGAGAGATTGTCGCGCTACTTCTCGCCGAAGGGGCACCGTTCTTCAAGCTGGTCGAAATCTATCAAAAGGGGCGACTCGACGTCGTCTTGGTCGAAATCGAGCTAGGCGTCGCTCAACGTCCGGTCGTCGACATTCGGCCAGTCGAACAAATCGCGATCGTGTTCAGCGCGGAGCAGGACCTGCAGCCGGAGTTCGTCCCTGCCCGGGATGATTTCCCAAAAGAGCCGCTGCATGTCATGGTCGGCGATCAGGACTTCCCGCATACGCTGTGCATCTGGTTCGCGCCCTTTGACGAAATCCGAGGCAACCTCACACCGATCGGCCTTTTGGAAGCGCTCAAGCGCTGGCTGGAGTGTGCTGCGGCCGGAACACTTCATGATCCAGATCAGCCATTGGAACCCCTGCTGCGAAATGCGGCCGGAACACTTATCCTGCCTGGACTCCCGCCGGTCGGTGAGGCGCCCGTGGTCGTGCCGACACGCCACACGCAGAGGCCTTTCGGTCGCTTCGTCCTACGCCTCGAGGACCCTGCGAGACCGCGGAATGCACAGGATGCAGCTTTCTGCATTTTCTCACGGGTTGTAGGTCCGATTCCGCAACGGGCCACGCGCCTTGCACCGAGAAACCTAGCTGAACTGGCTGAGGTGCTTGATGGGGTGAGTGAGCCTCTGACAAAGCAAATAGCGACATGGGCTACCGAGTTCGGGATGGATACGAACCGGCGAAGTTGCCAACTGATCATTCTTCTGAACGTTCAGAAGTGGACCTCTGACGCTTGCGACGACACCCGAAACGAGTACTGGGCATTCTATTGCGATAAGTCGATCGAAGCCTTGGCCGAAACCCTTGGTCTCGTCGCGCGAGATCCCACCTCAGGTCGTCTCGGAAAAATGCTCGGCGTAAATCCGTCACCTGAGCAGCTCGTCTCGGTCAGGATCGACCCGCTTACCGTCCAATTCGAAGTGGGTAGCGAAGAGCTCGCGGGATTCTCTGGAGAGGAAGGAGCAGACAAGACCAAGATCCTCGCGATCGGTGTCGGTGCCTTGGGCTCGACAGTCTTTCTGGCGTCTACGAGGGCGGGCTTCGGAGAATGGACGCTTGTGGACTCCGATATCTTCCTCCCCCACAACACCGCGCGTCATATTCTTGGCGATGCCTCCATCGCCGAGCGCAAAGCGCATGGAGTTGGACGATTTGCTCACTGGCTCATGCCGCGAACCAGTCCAGCAAAAGCAATTGACTGCGATGTGAGCTCTCCGGGCGAGGCCAGCGAGGAACTGGACCGAGCGTTGGGTGAGGCGTCGGTCATCTTGGACATAAGCGCGTCAGTAACGGCGGCGCGAGTGATCGCAGAGCATCCATCGCCAGCCCGCCGTATATCCGCATTTCTAAACCCGGCGGGCACCGACCTGGTCATGTTGGGAGAAGACCAAGAAAGGTCCGCTGACCTTTGGGACCTTGAAGCCGACTATTATGCTCAGATCTCCTGTGAAGACGTCTTCGGCGGGCACCTCGAAGCCGTTCCAGGCGCCACCCGCTACGGAAATGGATGTCGCGACGTGAGCGTTCATATGAGCGGCGACGACGTCGCGGTCCTTGGTTCAATCGCCTCCAGACAGCTTCGAAGGCGGATCCACTCGACCGGCTCGTTCGCGGCCCTTTGGCGCTATGATCGCGAAACAGGTAGCGTGCGTTCTTTCGAGCTGAGCACTTCCAATTCCCTTCGACTGGACTTCGAGCCATGGACGGTTCGGTTTTCACGACGGCTTCTGAAACAGCTGACCGCTTTGCGTACCGCGTCCCTTCCGGCTGAAACTGGCGGTGCTCTCTTCGGAATCGTAGATCGCACCCACAAGCGCGTCTGTATCGCTGCGGCATTGCCGGCTCCGTCCGACAGTGAGCTCCGACCGAATTGCTTTGTGCGGGGGAGTAATCGGCTCTCGGAAGACGCTCAGTCGCTAAGCGATCGGTCACTCGGGCAGCTTCGTTACGTCGGCGAGTGGCATTCCCACCCGGACCACGCACCCGCGAAGCCGAGCTCGACCGATAATAAAATGTTCGATGAATTGACGCGCTTTTTTGCTTCAAGCGGGGAGCCGGTTTTTATGGCAATCCTCAGCAACAACGAGCTTTTTCTTCGCATGAGCCTCAATGGCGAACTGAACGAAGGGATTGTAGGTGTCGACTGATCTGAAGTCGGGAATTTTGTCCCGCTATGTGATTCCCTATCTCGCTCTTCTCGCTGCTCTGCAGGCGTTTGCATCAAGCGGTTCGTGGATGGCCCTTCTCAACTCGGTCGATGCTCAGGGTGCGGCCCTCAGATTTGGCGGCGTCGGGCTCGTTTCAGCATTATTTTGGCTGGGGGCCGCATGGTTCAAAGACGTACTTCCGAGGTCTGCTAAGGAAGTTCTCGTGTTTTGGCGGTCGGGCAACCGGATGCCCGCTCATCGTGTATTCGACAAGCAACATGACAACCGGATCGACTGGCAGAAGATTCGCGATGCGGGCGGAGCTCCGTCACTGTCTCCACAAGAACAAAATGCTCTTTGGTACAATTGGTACAAGACGTATCGGAACGATCCAAGCGTCGTCCAATCTCACAAAAGCTATCTCGCTTTTCGCGACTTGGCGGCCGTGGCGGTCCTGAGCGCGCCGGGGCCTTGGCTCACGGCAGCTCTGGTCGACATGAGCATCGGTGGTCGCCTGGCGCTCTTCGCGCTGCCGGTCCTCGCGTGGTTTTTGGCAGCTTTGGCCGCCCGTGCGAAGGCATCGGACATGATGTACCAAGTTCTAGCGTTGAGATCCGATTAGCCGCGCTTAGAGTTCAAAAGTATACGAAATGCTCCCCGAGTATACTCGTCGCGAAGATCGTGACTGCCGATCGGAGAGTCATGTTCTAGGACCTCCGAACCCAATCCAATCGCGCTTCGCCCCAACTGATGCCTATATGCAGCACCTGCCGGGTTAGGTGGCCTGATCGCCATCCACATCGTCCGTCGAGACGGACAACCCGCTTAATAATCGATCGACCTTTCTTCGGTTGCGCACAGAGGGAAGGTAGTTGTCCTGCTCCCAATCGCGGTACGTCCATTCATTGACGGTTAGCAGCTGTGCAACGTCGCGCTGTCTTAGTCCCAAGTTGAATCGCTTTCGTTTCAGCCGACCGCCCAACGATGGCGGAAAGCGCGGCAGCGGCTTTTGAATGACACTGTGAACAGAGGCGCCCCGGAAAAAAGGCAACGCGTTGATGCCGCTGTGGCTGGGCGGGCACCAATGGCGAGGCCTGCGCGCGCGGTCCGCGCTGCGCGGCGGACTATCAGGCCCGGGTGTCCGGCCCGCTGATGGACCGGATCGATTTGCATGTCGACGTGCCGCCCGTCACACCCGCCGATCTGGCCCTGCCGTCCCCGGCGGAAGGCACGGCGGAAGCCGCCGCCCGCGTGGCCGACGCGCGTTCGGCGCAGGCCGAGCGCGGTCGGCTCAATGCGCGGCTTTCGGCCGACCTGCTCGACCATGTCGCCGAACCCGATGCCGGCGGGCGGGCGCTGATCAATCAGGCCGCGGAAGCCATGGGGCTGACCGCGCGCAGCTATCACCGCGTCCTGCGCTCGGCCCGCACCATTGCCGATCTCGACGGCTCGGACGGGGTGCGCCGGGTGCATATCGCCGAAGCGCTGTCACTGCGGCGTTCGCCGCCCCGGCAGAATACGGGCATGGGCGCGGTACGTCAGGTGGCGATGCGGCCGGTGTGAAGGCGTTCAACGAGGCGAATACATGCTACGTCCCGATGCTGGCAGCCATCGGGGCGAGATTTGCGGGACGACACGTCAAGAACAGGCCCCAGGGTCCGAAAAGCGGAACTGGTCTCTGGCATCGTCAGCTTTTGCCTGCTGCTCGGTGTCGGCCTGGGGATGACGGCTCTCGCGAAAAGCGGATGGCCCGGCCCCGCGCAAACCCTGGTCTGCGTTGCGATCGCTTCCCTGGTCGTGGGCGGGCAGCTCACGCCTGCCAGAAAGTGGATCGAGAATGACTGGATTTTCCTTCCGGCATGCATCGTCCTTGTCCTGACCCTCTTCACGATCGCAGGTGTGACGCCAGAGCGTCCTTTGGTCCAAGAAATGACGCACGCAGCGGTCGCCACACTCGTCTATCCGGTCGTCGCCCGCTTCATCTTCTGATCCTCCCCAATCCGTTCCGCTCTCGACGCTTCCTTAACCGTGTTCGTGCCAGTCTCGCCGTCACGATGACCGGCGATATCCCCTTCCAGGCCCCGCCCGAGGCGGAGGCTGCGCTGGCCGCGCTCGACGCGGTCGGCGAACTGGCCCTGGCGCGCGCCGCCGACGGCCGGGTCACATTCGTCAATCACGCCTTCCTGGCGGCGTTCGGCGGCAGCCGGTCGGACTGGGCCGGGCGCTGGTTCGCCATCGCCCCGGCCGGGCGCGAAGGCGGCGGGTCGCGCCGCTATGATGCGATGATGCGAACCCGCTCCGGCATGCGCTGGATCGAATGGGATGAGCGCCCGATGCCGGGCGGCGGCTCGATCGCCATGGGCCGGGACGTGACGGCCCGCCGGGCCGATGACGAGGCGCGGGCGCAGGCGGCGAGCGCCAAGGCGCTGTTCTTCGCCTCGGTCACACATGAATTGCGCACGCCGCTGTCCGGCGCGCTCGGCATGGCGCGGCTGCTGGGTCAGACTCCGCTCAAACCCGACCAGAAGGAATATCTGCGCGCGATCAAGGAGACCGCGGCGCACGGGCTCGACCTGATCGACGAGATTCTCGATCTGTCGCGGATCGAGGCGGGCAAGCTGGAATTGCGGCCTGAGCCGCTCTGCCCGGCGACCGCGGCGCGCCAGGTCGTCGAACTGCTCACGCCGCGCGCCGAGCAGAAGGGGCTGGCGCTGGCGACCGTGATCCACGAGACGGCACCGGAAGAGGTGCTCGGCGATCTCGGGCGGATCAAGCAGATCCTGTTCAACCTCGTCGGCAATGGCGTCAAATACACCGAAACCGGCGGCGTCCGGCTCGACGTGTCGGGCGATACCGATGTCGAAGGCCGGACGCGCCTGATCCTGACGGTCCGCGACAGCGGTCCGGGGATATCGGAAGCCGACCAGGCCAACCTGTTCGAACAGTTCGAACGCGGCGCGGCGGAACGCGAACAGCGTGAGGGTGGCACTGGTCTGGGCCTGGCCATGGTCAAGCGGCTCGCCGAGGCGATGCAGGGCGAGGTCGGCTTCGAAAGCCGGCCCGGGGAAGGCTCGTCCTTCTGGGCGGCGCTGCCTCTGCCGGTGCGCAAGGCGGCCGGCGCCGACCGCCCGTTGGCCGGAATGGCGGTTCATGTGGCCACGGCCAACCGCATGCTGCGCGACGCGCTGGCCGATCAGGCCCGCGCGCTCGGCGCGGATGCCGAGACGATCGGGTCGCCCGACCGTCTGTCCGCCATCGAGGGCGGCGTTCTGCTGGTCGAGGCTGGCTGGGCCGAGGCGGCCCGCGCGGGCCGTCCCGGCCGGACCCTTGTGCTGACCGATGCGGCCGGCAAGGACCGGGTCAAGGCGCACCCGCCCACCGGAATTCAAGGCTGGCTCGTGACGCCGGTGCGCCGGACCAGCCTTGTGCGGTTCGTCACGGGTGCGGCGGCCTCGCAGACCGGGGACGACCCGGCCCACAGCCGTGCCCTGCCGCTGATGGGGTTACGGATTCTGGTAGCCGAGGATGACCCAGTGAACGCGCTGATCGCGGAAAAGACGCTGTCGCGGCTCGGTGCGACGCCGGAACGCGCCAGCGACGGCGCGGAAGCACTCGAGCGCATCCGGCTGGGCGGGCTCGACGGGGCGCTGCTCGACATGCGCATGCCGGAGCTCGACGGCCCCGGCGTGGCGCGCGCAGTGCGCGCCGAGCGGCTGAACATTCCCCTCGTGGCGTTGACCGCCAATGCGACCGAGGCAGACCGTCAGTCCTGCCTCGCCGCCGGGATGGACGATTTCCTCGCCAAGCCGGTCAATCCCGAAGCGCTCACGAAGACCTTGAACGCCTTGTGCCGGGGGCAAAAGCGGTTAAGGCTCGTCGCCGGATAGACGGAGGACGGGCATGGCGGACGCGGCGGTGACCGAGCAGCGCACCTGGCGCGACACGGTGCGGGTCTATTTCACCCCGGTCATGCTCTCGATGCTGATCCTTGGATTTGCGTCCGGTCTGCCGCTCTACATGGTGTTCCAGAAGCTCAGCTACTGGCTGCGCGATTCGGGGATCGACCGCACCACAATCGGCTTTTTCTACTGGGTCACGCTGTCCTACACGCTCAAATTCCTCTGGGCGCCGATCATTGACCGGGTCCAGGTCCCCTTCCTTCACAAGCTGCTCGGTGCCAGGCGATCGTGGATCGTGACAGCGATCACCGGAACGGTCATCGCTCTGGTCATCATTTCGCAGACCGATCCCACCCAGGGGCTGATCCCGGTCGCGATTGCCGCAATCCTGCTGTCCTATTCCAGTGCCACGCTCGACGTGGCGATTGATGCCTGGCGGATCGAGAGCGCACCGAACCGGATGCAGGCCAACATGGCCGCTGCGTATTCGCTCGGATACCGGGTGGCCTACATGACGTCCGGCCTGGGCCTCGCCATTTCCGAATGGTCCAACTGGACCTGGTCCTTCCTCGCCATGGCGGCGGCCATGGCCCTTTCGGCCGTTCTGGTCTTCTTCATGAAGGAGCCCGCCGCTGGTGCAGGAAAGCGCGCCCTTGAAGGGTCGTTCGGGATGAAGGTCGTGCGCGCGGTCTGGGAGCCGCTGCGTCAATTCTTTGCCCTTCTGCACTGGTGGGTGATTCCGGTCATCCTCTTCCTGATGCTTTACCGGATGTCGGATTTCACGATGGGGGTGATGGCGAGCCCGCTCTATTCGGACATCGGCTTCGACCGGGCGATCCTCGGCGGCATCCAGGGCGGGCCGGGTCTGATCGCCACGATCAGCGGTCTCTTCCTCGGCGGCGTCGCGGCCTATCGCTTCGGCCTGATGAAGTCGCTTGCTGTCGGGCTGGTGATCACGCTGGTGACCAATGGGGCCTATGCCTGGCTGGCAGCGACGGCGGGTCCGGAAGACTACTGGAAGCTGACGATCGCCATTGTGGGTGACAATCTCGCGGGCGGCTTCGTTACAACGGCCTTCATCGCCTACATGTCCAGCCTGGTCGATCCGGCCAACGCCGCCACGCAATACGCGTTGCTCTCCTCCTTCTATGCGCTGTTCGCGAAATTCCTGTCAGGGTTTTCCGGCATGCTGGCGGATGCCGTCGGTTGGGTGAATTTCTTCATCATCACTGCGGCGTGGACCCTCCCCGCCGCTGGTCTTCTCGTCATTCTGATGATGTCGCGCAGCAAGGCAGTCCGCGGCGAGCACAAATTCGCCGAACGCGAACTCGCCGACCCCGGAGCCAAACCCGCCTGACGCCTATTCCGCGGCTTCGTCCTCGGCCACCGGGCTGAAATCGTAGGCGGCGAGGGCGGCAAGGGTGACGATTTCCGACACCGTGGCGCCGAGACGGGCGATCTGCGCCGGCTTTTCGGTGCCGAGCAGCATCGGCCCCAGCACGGTCGCGCCGCCGCCGGCCCGAAGGAGCTTGGTGGCTATCGAGGCCGAGTGGAAGGCCGGCATGATCAGTACGTTGGCGGGCTTGGTCAGGCGCGAGAAGGGGTAGAGGACGCGGTGGCCCGGATCGAGGGCGACGTCGGCGGCCATCTCGCCTTCATACTCGAAATCGACGCCGCGCATGTCGAGCAGTTTCACCGCGGTCTGGATCTTCTCCGAACGCTGCCCGGCGGGATTGCCGAAGGTCGAGTAGGACAGGAAGGCGACGCGCGGGTCGAAGCCCATCTGGCGCACGGCCAGCGCCGCCTCGCAGGCGATGTCGGCGAGCTGTTCGGGTTCCGGGAATTCGGTGACATTGGTGTCGGCGATGAAGAGGGTGCGGTTGCGCGTCAGCGCGATCGACATGCCGATGACCCGGCGGCCTTCCGCCGGGGCCAGCACCGAGAGCACGTCTTTCAGCGCGGCGTCGTAATTGCGCGTGACGCCGGTGACCATGCCGTCGGCATCGCCAAGCTTGACCATGCAGGCGGAAAAGACGTTGCGGTCATTGTTCACCAGCCGCTGGACGTCGCGTTTCAGATAGCCGCCGCGCTGCAGGCGGGCATAGAGATAGTCGGTATAATGCCGGTTGCGGGTCGACAGGCGGGCATTGACGATCCTGAGGCTGTCTTCCGGCACGCCGACAAGGCGCATGTTCGCCTTGGTCTGTTCCTCGCGGCCGACCAGGACGGCCTCGCCCAATTCCTGGTTCTGGAAGGCGTAGGCGGCGCGGATCACGGACGGCTCCTCGCCCTCGGCGAAGACGATGCGCTTGCCCTTGCCGCTGACCGCGCCCTGGATGCGCTGCAAAAGCGCGGCGGTCGGGTCGAGCCGGCGGGCGAGCGCGGCGCGGTAGCCGCCCATGTCGGACACCGGCTTGCGCGCCACACCGCTGTCGACGGCTGCCTTGGCGACGTGCGGCGGCACCCAGGAGATCAGGCGCGGATCGAAGGGCGAGGGGATGATGTAGTCCTTGCCGAAGCTGGGGCGCTGGCCGTGATAGGCCGCCGACACCTCGTCGGGTACATCCTCGCGCGCCAGCGCGGCGAGCGCATTGGCGGCGGCGATCTTCATGTCTTCGTTGATCGTGCGGGCTCGCACGTCGAGTGCGCCGCGGAAGATGTAGGGGAAGCCGAGGACGTTGTTGACCTGGTTGGGATAGTCCGACCGCCCGGTGGCGATGATCGCGTCATTGCGGACCTTGCGCACGGCCTCGGGCCGGATTTCCGGATCGGGATTGGCCATCGCGAAGATGATCGGCTGGCTGGCCATGGAGCGGACCATGGCCTCGTCGACCGCGCCGGCGATCGACAGGCCGAGGAAGCAGTCCGCGCCTTCCATCGCCTCGGCCAGCGAGCGGGCCTTGGTTGGGGCGGCGTGGGCGGCCTTCCACTGATTCATGCCGTCCTCGCGGCCCTGGAAGATCGTGCCTTTCGAGTCGCACAATATGGCGTTCTCGGCGCGCACGCCCATGGCCTTGAGGAGTTCGAGCACGGCGATGCCGGCGGCGCCGGCGCCATTGACCACCACTTTCAGGTCAGCGATGTCGCGCCCGGTGATCTCGCAGGCATTGATGATGCCGGCGGCGGAGATGATCGCCGTGCCATGCTGGTCGTCATGGAAGACCGGAATGTCGAGCCGTTCGCGCAGCGCCTGCTCGATGATGAAGCAGTCCGGCCCCTTGATGTCCTCGAGATTGATGCCGCCGAAGGAATTGCCGAAGCGGGCGACGCATTCGACGAAGGCGTCCGGGTCGCGTTCCTCGATCTCGATATCGATGGCGTCGACATCGGCGAAGCGCTTGAACAGCACCGCCTTGCCTTCCATCACCGGCTTCGAGGCGGCGGGGCCGAGATCGCCGAGGCCGAGAATGGCGGTGCCGTTCGAGACGACGGCGACCATGTTGCCCTTCGAGGTGTAGTCGTAGACCTTGTCCGGGTCCTCGGCGATCGCCTTCACGGGCGCGGCGACACCCGGCGAATAGGCCAGCGACAGGTCGCGCTGGGTGGCCATCGGCTTGGTCGCCATCATGCCCAGCTTTCCGGGCACCGGGTCCTTGTGAAAGGCGAGGGCTTCGTTGTCGTCGACGGGGGAAGTGCGGTCGGCCATGGGGGCTGGCGTCCTCAGGTCTGGCAGGTCTGATTTGTCTGTCCCGTCGAGCCTAGCCGGGACGCGCCAAAGCACAAGCGTTTCGCCTGCTTGCGCCTACCGCGAATCCCCGCCAGTTTCGCCCCCACATGTCCGCCGAAGACCTCAAAGACCGACGCTTCCCGACCCAGGACGGGGCCAGCCCGATGATGGCGCAATTCCTCACCCTGCGTGAGGAAGCACCGCGCGATGCGCTGCTGTTCTACCGGATGGGGGATTTCTACGAGCTGTTCTTCGATGACGCGGCGCGGGCGGCGGCCGCGCTGGACATTGCGCTCACGAAACGCGGCGAGCACCAGGGCGAGCCGATCCCGATGTGTGGCGTGCCGGCGGCGACGGCGGAAGCCTATCTGGCGCGGCTGATCCGGGCGGGCTTCAAGGTCGCGATCGGCGAGCAGACCGAGGATCCCAGGGAAGCGAAGAAGCGCGGCTCGAAATCCGTTGTCGAGCGCCAGATCGTCCGCGTGGTGACGCCGGGCACGCTGACCGAGGACACGCTGCTGGAGGCGCGTTCAGCGAACCGGATCGCGGCGCTTTGTGTCACGGCGGCGGGCGACCATGCGCTCGCCTGGGCGGAGGTTTCGACCGGGGAGTTCGCTGCCGCGCCCTCGACACCTGCGACGCTGGCGGCCGACCTTGCGGCAATCGACCCGGTCGAAATCCTGGTCGAGGACACGCGCTATGGCGAGGCCGGGCTGCTGGGATCGCGGGCGCGGATCACGGGTCTCGCGAAGGCGAAATACGACCGCGCCTCGGGCGAGCGCCGGCTGAAATCGCGCTTCGGGGTCCAAACGCTTGACGCTTTCGGTGACTTCACTGGCGCGGAAGTCTCGGCGCTCGGGGCGCTGCTCGACTATCTCGAACTGGCCCAGGCCGGGTCGCCCGCGCGGCTCGCCCCGCCGAAGCGGCAGGCGGCGCAGTCGGTCATGGCGATCGACCCGGCGACGCGGGCGAGCCTCGAGATCGAGCGCACGCTGCAGGGCCACCGCAAGGGCTCCCTGCTCGACGCGGTCGACCGCACGGTGACGGCACCGGGCGCGCGCCTGCTGGCGGCGCGGATCGGACGGCCTTCGACCGAGCGTGCGGAGATCGAGGCGCGGCTTGATGCCGTCGCCGCTCTCCATGGCGACCGCGCACAGCGCGAGACGATAAGATCGCGGCTCAAGGCGGCGGGTGATCCCGAGCGCGCGCTGACACGGCTTCTGCTGGGGCGCGGCGGACCGCGCGATCTCGCCGCCCTGGCCTGCGCCCTGCGCGAAGGCGAGGCGCTCGCCGCGGAATTGTCGCAGCGGCCGACTGGCCTGCTGCCCAGCCGTCTGGCCGATGCGGCCGCGGCGCTCGACCTGACACCGCGTCAGGAACTGGCGAAGCTCGTTGCGGATCTCGAAACCGCGCTGAGCGAAGAGCCGGGCCTGATGGCGCGCGATGGCGGCTTCATCGCACCGGGCTGGGACGGGGCGCTCGACGAGGCCCGCGCGCTGCGCGATGAGAGCCGCAAGGTGATCGCCGGGCTGCAGGCGCGATATGCCGAGGCCACGGGCATCTCGTCGCTGAAGGTGAAGCACAACAATGTGCTGGGCTATTTCGTCGAGGTGAATGCGAAGCATGGCGAGACGCTGATCGGCACCGAGCCTTTCATCCACCGCCAGACCATGGCCAATGCGGTGCGTTTCTCCACGACCGAGCTTGCGGAAATCGAGGCGCGGATTGCCGGGGCGGCCGAGCGCGCGCTCGGCCTCGAACTCGAACATTTCGAACGCTTCCGCGGACGGGTCGAGACCGAGGCCGAGGCGATCCGCACCGCAGCGCAGGCGCTGGCCAGCCTCGACGTCGCGGCGGGGCTTGCCGAATGGGCCGAGGATTGCGGCGCGACACGCCCGGTCTTGCGCGACACGCCGGTCTTCAGGATCGAGGGCGGGCGGCATCCGGTCGTCGAAGCGGCCCTGAAAAAGGCCGGCGACAGCCCGTTCACGCCGAATGGCTGCAGGCTTGACGGCGCGGGAGCCGAGGGGCCGCGCCTGACCTTCGTGACCGGGCCGAACATGGCCGGTAAATCCACCTATCTGCGGCAGAATGCGCTGATCCTGGTGCTGGCGCAGGCGGGCAGTTTCGTGCCGGCGGCAAAGGCCGAGATCGGCCTGGCGGACCGGCTCTATTCGCGGGTCGGGGCAGCGGACGATCTGGCGCGCGGGCGCTCGACCTTCATGGCGGAAATGATCGAGGCGGCGGCCATCCTCAACCAGGCGACGGCGCACAGCTTCGTCATTCTCGACGAGATCGGCCGCGGCACGGCGACGTTCGACGGCCTGTCCATCGCCTGGGCGACGGCGGAGCACCTTCATGCCGTAAACCAGTGCCGGGCCCTGTTCGCCACGCATTATCACGAGCTGACGCGGCTGGCCGACGATCTCGACGCGGCCGGGAATGTCTCGCTGAAGGCGAGGGAGTGGAAGGGCGAGCTGGTCTTCCTGCACACGGTCGCGCCGGGCGCCGCAGACCGGTCCTACGGGATCGAGGTGGCGCGGCGGGCCGGCTATCCGCCGGCGGCGCTTGATCGGGCGAAGACGATCCTTGAACGGCTGGAGGCCGACAATCATCCGTCTGCACGGCTCGACGACCTACCGCTGTTCACGGCCATGCCGGCACCCGCTCCGGCGAAGCCGAGTGCGGTCGAAGAACGGCTCAATGCCATCGATGCCGACAGTCTGACGCCGCGCGAGGCGCTCGACGTGATCTATGCGCTGAAAGCGCTGTCCGGGAAAACGTGACCGCCAGAATTTGACCCCGGGGGCGGGACAAACCACCCGCCGGCCCTATATGCTTTCGCAACACCCAAAGGGGAGGGAATCCATGCGTCACCTCATTCTCGCCACGGCGCTCGCCACCGCGACCGTCTCCGCGTCATTCGCCCAGGAGGCGCCTCAGCTGACCTTCACGGCGACGGAACTCAATGGCGGCATCGTGATGCTGGACACGGGCATGGCCGGAAACCTGGCGGTCCTGCCGGGACCGGACGGCGTGCTGCTGGTCGACGACCAGCTGCCGGGCACGGGTCCGCAGGTCGAAGCCGCGATTGCCGGGCATGCCGAGGAGGGCGTACCGCGCTTCATCCTCAACACGCACTGGCATGGCGATCACACCGGCTCGAATGCGCATTTCGCGGCGCAAGGCACGACGGTCGTCGCGCATGACAATATCCGGGTGCGTCTGGCGGCGTCCGAGGATGAATGGACGCAGGACCCGAATGTTCTGCCGCTCCTGACCTTCGGGCAGGACATCACCTTCCACATGAACGGGCAGACGATCGAAGTCACCCACGTGCCGAACGCGCATACGGACGGGGATGCCTTCGCGTATTTCCGCGAGGCGGATGTGCTGCACATGGGCGATGTGATGTTCAACCAGCGCTTCCCCTTCATCGACCTGACGGCCGGAGGGTCGGTCGACGGCTATCTCGCCGCGATGGAGCGCGCGCTGGAAATCGCCGGTCCCGACACGCAGATCATCCCCGGTCACGGCCCCCTGGCGACGCGGCAGGACGTGGAGAATTCCATCGCCATGCTGAGAACTGCCCGCGAACTGGTCCGCACCGAGGTCGAGGCCGAACTGACACTGGAAGAGGTTCTCGCCGCCGACCCGCTCGCGGGTCTGACCGAGGCCTGGAGCTGGCGCTTCATCTGCACGCCGCGCATGACGGCGATCCTTTATTACGACCTGACCGGTGCCGCCGAACGCTGGCCGGCCGACATGCGCTGTGGCTAGGCTTCACGGTTCCGCGATTTCCGTAACCGCGAATTCATCCGCTCCCCATCGCCCCGTCATCCCGGCGGGGCGATGGTTTCCGGCATGAATGACAACTCCTCGTCCGGACGAACCCGTTTCAGTGCCAATCATTTCGCAGGCGGCGTGGGCGGCGGGGGTCTGCTCTTCCTGATCCTGTCCCTGGCAACCGGCAATCCCGTGCTCGGCGTCCTGTTCGGCCTGCTTCCCGGTGTCGCCATCGGGTTGTGGCTGGCGCTGACCAGCCGGGACTGATCCATCCAAGATTGCGCTGGACGCCGGGCTGTCGCATTCTCTCCCTTCGCTGAGGGGGGATGCGATGCGATTGTTATTCTTGACGTTCTGTCTTTGGTTGGCGGGCATGGCCGTCGCGGCATCCCAGAGCCCGGACCCGGACGCAGCGTCCGACATCCTTGACCAGCTTCTCGCTGCCCCGGAATACTCGTCGCCGAAACTGTCACCCAGCGGACGATATCTCGCCTTCTACGCCCAGTCGCAGGAAGACGGGGAAGGCGATGTGCTAATCGTGCGCGATCTCGACGCTCCGGACGGGCCCGCGGACCGGAGGGCGAGTTTCGGCGAACTTGCCATTCTCGAAATCAACTGGGCGAATGAAGACCGGATCCTTGTGACCGTCGCGTCGCTGGGCGGAGTCGAAATCATTGGCCGGGCGATACGCTTCCCTGTCTCCCGGGTCATGTCGGTGCCGCGAGAGACCCTGACCAATGCGGTGGCCCTGTTCGACGACGAAGGCCGCAATGTCACGGGCAATCTGCGCAATCTTGACCTCAACAACATCACCGACCTTCTGCCCGACGACCCGGACCATATCCTGATGTCCGCCTGGCGGGGCCGGGCCCACCATCTCTGGCGTGTCAACGTGCACACCGGCCAGGCCGATGTCGCCGAACGCGGAAACAGCCGCACCGCAATGTGGTACACGGGACCGGACGGTCACGCCGTCATGCGCGTCGAAGTGTCCGCCCGCGGACGACGCGTCACTGTCTTCACGCGGGACCAGCCGCGTTCGCGCTGGCGGCGGGCTGCCTCCTACCGGATCAACGAATTGTCGGACCTCGCACCGGAATTCGAGTGGGCGGGCCTCTCTGACGATCCCAACATGATCTATGTCTACGGGCGGCCGGAAGGCGCGGGCCGGAACAATGTCTATCTTTACGACCTAGCCAGCGGCACCTATGCCGAAACCGTGGCGACCCACGAACGGGTCGATATCGACAGCACGCTCGTGCATCCTCGCACGCGGCGCTATGTCGGCCATGTCTATGTCGAGGACCGGCAGCATTTTGTCTTCGCCGATACGCGCCTTCAGCGGCATCTGACCGGAATCGAGGGCTTCTTCGGCGGCGAGGTTTCGGTCGTGCCGCTCGACCTGTCCGGAAATCGCATGACGCTCTACGTCTCCGGCCCGACGGAGCCAGGTGCCTACTATGTCTATGACACCGAGGCGCGCAGCATTGATCCGCTCTACCTGTCGCGCCCGGACATTCCGCTCGATGACCTCTCGCCAGTCGAGATCGTGCGCTACACAGCGCGCGACGGGCTGGAACTGACCGGCTATCTCACGCTGCCGGCCGGACGGTCCGGCGTGTCCGTTCCCCTCGTGGTCATGCCGCATGGCGGCCCCGAAATGCGGGACGTCTATGATTTCGATCCGGTGGCGCAATATCTCGCCTTCAATGGCTATGCCGTCTTCCAGCCGAATTTCCGCGGGTCATCGGGTTATGGCGACGCGTTTGCCGAGGCCGGATATCGTCAATGGGGCGGGGTGATGCAGGATGATGTCACCGACGGTGTCGAACACCTGGTCGCAACGGGACGGGCCGCGCGCGACCGGATCTGCATCATGGGGTTCAGCTATGGCGGTTATTCCGCCCTTGTCGGCGGAGCAATGGCGCCGGACGCCTACCAATGCGTCATCGCCAGCGCCGCGGCGACGGATCTGCCGGCCTTTGTCGAGGGGTGGCGGGACCGCGACGAGGATGCCTATGAATACTGGCGCGAGGTGATCGGCGATCCCGATTCCGACTCGGACCGGCTGCAACAGGTTTCTCCCGTCAATCTGGCCAGCGAATACCGCGTCCCGGTTCTGCTGTTCCACGGCGATGCGGACGAGATTGTGCCGGTCGAACAGTCCCGCTTGATGGCCATGGCGCTCGAGACTGCCGGAATGGAGTACCGCTATGACGAGCTTCCGGGCATCGGGCATTCCCTGACTCCCGGGGCCAATCTGCGCGAGCAGATGAACCGGTCGATCTGGCTGCTCAACCGCACCATCGGGCCGCAGCGTTTCGGGTCCGATCCTTTCGCCGATTGGGCAAACCTGTCCTCGAAAGACGACCGGGGTGAAGCGGCGGTGCCCGTCGAAGCTGATTAGCCCCGCCCGCAGCCCGGACAGGCCGGATCGCGGGCGAGTTTCAGCGTGCGCGCCTCGCCGCCCAGCCCGTCAAAGATCAGGAGGCGGCCGGCCAGCGTCTCGCCCGCACCGGTAATGTGCTTGATCGCCTCAAGCGCCATCAGCGAACCGATCACACCGGTCAGGGCGCCGACAATGCCGACCCGGGCGCAGGTTTCCGCGTCCGGGGGTATGGCTGGCACCAGGCAGCGATAGCAGGGCGCGTCCGGACCGGCGTTGAAGACGCCGACCTGCCCGTCCCAGCGGCCCACCGCGCCGGAAACGAGCGGGATGCCTTCCGCGAGGCAGGCGGCGTTGACGGCAAAGCGCGCCGCGAAATCGTCGGTTCCGTCGAGCACGAGGTCGTGCCCTGCGATCAGGTCCCGCGCATTGGCGGGCGTCAGCGCGACCTTTTTCGCGTCGATCGCGGTGCCGGGATTGAGCGCGGTCAGGGCGGCCTTCGCCCGCTCGACCTTGGGCTGGCCGACCTCGTCCGTGCGGTAGAGAATCTGGCGCTGGAGATTGTCGAGACTGACCGTGTCGGGGTCGGCGATCGTGAGATGACCGATACCGGCGGCGGCGAGATAGAGCGCCGCCGGCGCGCCGAGCCCGCCCGCCCCGGTGATGAAGATGCGGGCGCGGGCCAGGGCCTGCTGGCCGGGGCCGCCGATTTCCTTCAGCACGATGTGCCGGGCGAAGCGTTCGATATCGATGTCGCTCATCGCTGTCAGGGGTAACAGAGCCGATTTCCCCCCGCCACGGCTTTCATCTCCGGTTCAGGTCGGTGCATAAAGGCTGGGATGTGTACGCCAAGACGGGGGAGCGTCATGAAATTTCGCCATCTCATCCTGACCGCAGCCGCTGCCGGCCTGCTCGCAGCCTGCGCGACCACGGAAGGCTATCGCCAGCAGACGGCTCTGTTCGTCGGCGCGCATTCCGATGCGCTGCTGCTGGAATGGGGATCGCCGGTGGCCCAGGACCGCCTGTCGGACGGCAGCGAGGTCTGGACCTATTACCGCGAATTCGACCACTCGGCACCGGGCGGCAACCGGCCGGTGACGCGTACGCGAACGATCACTTACGAGGACGAGGACGGGAATGTACGGACCCGCACCGAGTCGTATACCGATTATGTCTACGAACCGCCGCGCTACTGGACGACGGAGTGCGAGACCCGCTTCATCATCGGGCGTGACGGGATCGTGCGCGATTTCCGCTTCGTCGGCGATGCCTGCGTGGCTGAGGAAATCGAGCCCTCCGCATAGCGCGCCGCGCCGATAGCGGGCAGGGTGCGGCCATGTCCGCACCCGCCACACGACCCGATTCGCGAACCGATGCCGCCCTTGACCTTCTGGTCCGCGGGCGCGCGCACATTTTCCTGACCGGAAGGGCCGGTACAGGCAAGACGACGTTGGTGCGCCGTTTCATGGACCAGGCCGGCGAGGATGCGGCGATCGTCGCGCCGACCGGCGTAGCCGCCATGAATGCCGGCGGGCAGACCATCCACTCCTTCTTTCGCCTGCCGCCGCGGCTGATCTCGCCCGGCGATGTGAAGCGGCTGCGCCATGCCAAGGTCATAAGGGCGCTGAAGACGCTGGTGATCGACGAGATCTCGATGGTGCGCGCCGACCTGATGTCGGCGATCGATCTGTCGCTGCGGCTCAATCGCGGGATCGACGAACCCTTCGGCGGTGTCCGCATCATCGCCGTCGGCGATCTGGCCCAGCTGCCGCCGGTGGTGCAGGGCGAGGTGGCGCAATATCTCGACGAGGAATTCGGCGGGCCCTTCTTCTTCAACTCGCCCGCCTTCGCCGATGCCGGCTTTCTGCGGCTCGAACTCGATACGGTGTTCCGCCAGGACGATCCCGATTTCATCGACATTCTCTCCGGCGTGCGCGATGCCGATCTGACGCAGTCGCAGGCCGCGCGCCTCAATGAGCGGGTGACGCAGGCGACCGGCTTTGATGCCAGCGCGACCCATGTCGTGCTGACGCCGACCAATGAGCAGGCCTTCCGCATCAATGCGCAGCGCCTCGCTGCCCTGCCGGGACGGGAAACGGCCTTTGACGGGGCGGTGAAGGGCGAGTTCGATCCGCGCCTTTTCCCGACCGAATCGCCGCTGCTGCTGAAGCCGGGCGCGCGGGTGATGATGATCCGCAACGATCCCGGCGGGCGTTTCGTCAACGGCACGCTGGGAGAGGTCGACAGCGTTGAAGGCGGCGCCGTGCGGGTGCGTATCGGGACGGAGATCGTGCGGGTCGACCCGGTCGACTGGGAGCGGGTCAAATACGTCTATGACGAGAAGGAAAAGGCGATCGGCCAGGAAGTGATCGGCGCCTTCAAGCAACTGCCGCTGCGCCTCGCATGGGCGATGACGGTGCACAAGTCGCAGGGGCTGACGCTCGACAAGCTCTATGTCGACATGGGGCGCGGCATGTTTGCCCACGGCCAGGCCTATGTCGCACTGTCCCGCGCGCGGGCGCTCGACGGGCTGTGGCTGTCGCGGGCGCTCAGGCCGTCGGACCTGGTGCGCGATCCGCGTGTCGACGGCATCCGGTCCGTCACGCACGACGCGCCGATCTGATCCGAAATCAGACCCCCGTCGAGCCGAAGCCGCCCGTACCGCGCGCGGTCTCGTCGAGACTGTCGCGGACGTCCCAGTCGACCTGCGTGAATTGCGCAATCACCATCTGCGCGATGCGTTCGCCGCGCTGGACGACGAAGGGCTCAGGCCCGTGATTGATCAGATTGACGCGGATCTCGCCGCGATAGTCGGCATCGACCGTGCCCGGCGTGTTGAGGCAGGTGACGCCCTTCTTGGCGGCGAGGCCGGAGCGGGGGCGCACTTGCGCCTCATAACCGTCCGGCAGGGCAATGGAGAGGCCGGTCGGGATCATCCGCCATTCGCCGGGCGGGATGGTGACTGGCTCATCGGCCGGAACGGCGGCGGGCAGGTCGAGCCCGGCGCTGCCCGATGTCTGGTATTTCGGCAGGTCGAGCCCGTCGAAATGCGGCAGCGGCTTTACGGGCAGGGTCAGCGGCACGGGAATCACCCCCTCGGAAAACGGAACGCCCGCCTGCATAGCGCGCAAGCGGGGCGTGTCCAATCGTCCGGATGTCAGACCGGGGCGGGGGTCAGCCCTCCTGATTGACCATCGCGGTGTAGTATTCGAGGCGTTCGGCCGCGAGCGCGCGTTCCTCGGCGGTCAGGCGCCCTTCGATGATGCGGACGCGGAATTGCTGGTCGACGATTTCAAGCAGCGTCATCGTGCGCGCCTCGCCTTCCCCGGCAATGACGTAGAGCGGGTAACCATCGAGCAGGATCTCGTAGTCGTTCGGGGCCGGAACCGCACTGGTGCGCAGGCAAACCACGGATTCGACTGCCATGCCGGCCGGCAAGTTGAGATGGAATTGTCCGGCGTCGGCGGTGCGTTCGATCAGCGTCCGGCCCATCAGTTGGGTGCGCTCTGCCCCGCCCTGCGATACGGCGTGACAGACAATCTCGGTTTCCGGGCCCTGGGCCAGGGCCGGCGCGCCGGTCAGGACCAGCCCAGCCAGCAGCGGAAGCGCAATCGCTTTCATGGATGATTCCCCTTCTTCTTCGTTCCCGCACAACATTACGCCGGCGTCATGAATCTGCCCACACACGCTTATGTGATCGCGGCTCCGGCGGCCCAATTCCCGATCGCGTCGGCAAGACGGTCTGCGATACGGTCCTTGCCGGCCCGGGGCCATTCGGCTTCCCATTCGGGTGTGATCAAGGTGGCGGCATTCTCGGCGCCGCCCATCGCGTCGCCCGACACGTCATTGGCGACGATCCAGTCGCAGCCCTTGCGAACGCGCTTGGCGCGGGCGCGGTCGAGTAGGTCGTGGGTCTCGGCGGCAAAGCCGATGACGAGGCGCGGGCGCCGGTTCGGGGGCAGGGCGGCGACGGCTTTGAGGATGTCGGGATTCTCAACCAGTTCGAGCGTTGGCGCTGCCGCGGACTTTTCGGATTTGCGGGGGGCGGCGTGTTTCGGCCGCCAGTCGGCCACCGCCGCGACCGCGATGAAGATGTCGGCGGGCAGGGCGGCCTCGACCGCGGCCAGCATGTCGCGCGCGGTCTCGACATCGATCCGCAGCGCGCCCGCGGGACAGGCCAGGCAGGTCGGGCCGGAGACGAGGGTCACGTCGGCCCCGGCCTGAGCCAGCGCGGCGGCGATGGCGTATCCCTGCTTCCCGCTCGAGCGGTTGGACAGGAAGCGGACCGGGTCGATCGGCTCGATCGTCGGCCCGGCGGTGATGACAATGCGCAGGCCGGACAGGCTCATGCGGACTGCCGCGACAGCCGGCTTTCGATGGCATCGGCGATCCTGACAGGTTCCGCCATGCGTCCCGGCCCGAATTCGCCGCAGGCCATATCGCCCTCGTCCGGGCCGATCAATTCGATGCCATCGGCTTGCAATTGCGCCACATTCCGTTGAACGGCCGCATGCTGCCACATCCTGACATTCATCGCCGGCGCCAGCAGCACCGGTTTGTCCGTCGCCAGCAGCGCGGTGGAGGCAAGGTCATTGGCGAGGCCGCCGGCCAGCTTGCCGATCAGGTCGGCGGTGGCCGGCGCGACGACGACGAGATCAGCCGAGCGCGACAGTTCGATATGGCCCATCTCGGCTTCATGGGTGAGCGAGAAGAGGTCGGTATAGACCTTGTCCTTCGTCAGCGCGGCAAGGGAAAGCGGGGTGACGAATTGTTCGCCGGCGCGGGTCAGGATGGCCCGCGTTGCGATGCCGCGCCGCGCCAGCTCGCGCACGAGTTCGAGGGATTTGTAGGCGGCGATGCCGCCGCCGACGATCAACAGGATGCGTTTGGCGCTCATGAATGTCTCCCGTCCGTCTGTCCTAGCGGTTTTCCGCGTCCGCGTGAACGGGACGGTCTACAGCGCGGAGGTGACGACCCAGGCTGCCGCCGCGCCGGCGGCCGCTGCAGCAAGGACGACGCCGAGCCAGCGCCAGACGCGGCCTTCGCGGCGGCGGGCATCGATCCGGTCCAGCGTTTCCGGGGCGAGGCTGACTTCACCCGCGCGCAGACGGGCACCCGCTTCGGCCCAGTCGTCGAGCGCCTGGGGCAGTTTGCGGACGGCGGCGTGCAGGTCGCGAAGTTCTTCCAATGTGTCCTGAATCATGCCTTCGGGACCCAGTTCGCGCTTCATCCAGGTTTCGACCACGGGGGCGGCGGCGGCCCACATGTTGTGACGCGGGTCGAGCGCCCGGGCGACGCCTTCGGCCTGGACCATCGTCTTCTGCAGCAGGACGAGCTCGGGGCGCAGGCGCATGTCGAACAGATCGGTGATCTCGAACAGCTGCAGGAGGACGCGGCTCATCGGCACTTCGTCGGCACGCTTGCCGAAGATCGGTTCGCCGACGGCGCGCAGCGCGGCGGCGAAATCATCGACCGAATGGCGCGCGGGAACATAGCCGGCGGCGAAATGGGCCTCGGCGGCTCGCTTGTAGTCACGGGTCAGGAAGCCGTGGAGGATCAAGGCGAGGAAACGGCGCTCGGCGCGCCCTATCCGCCCGACAATGCCGAAATCGACCGCCCAGAGATGACCGTCCGTGTCGGCGAAGAGGTTGCCGGCATGCATGTCGGCGTGAAACACGCCGCGGTCCATGGCGCAGGTCAGGAAGGCGCGGGTCAGCGAGGTGGCCAGTTTCGGCCGGTCGATGCCCGCCGCCGCGATCGCGTCGATGTCGGTCAGCGGGATGGCATCGACCCAGCTGGTCGTGAGGACGCGCTTCGCGCTGCGGTCCCAATGCACGTCGGGAATGAAGAAATCATCGGCCGGCGCCGCGGCCTCGGCCAGCTCGCTGGCCGAGGCGCCCTCGAGGCGGAGATCCATCTCCATTTCGGTGGCCCGGGCGACGGTTTCGACGAATTTCACCGGTTCGAGACGGCGCGAGGCCGGGAAAAGGGATTCGACCAGTTTCGCGCCAAGCCGCATGGCGGCGATGTCATGCGCGAGACGCTGCTCGATGCCGGGGCGCAAGACCTTGACGGCGACCGTGTCGCCATCGGTCGTGACCGCCTTGTGGACCTGCGCAATGGACGCGGCCGCGATGGCCGGTCCGAATTCAGCAAACAGCGCGTCCAGAGGACGACCGAGTTCGGTCTCGACGGTTTTCACCGCCTTGGCGTGATCGAAGGGCGGCATCCGGTCCTGCAGCCGTGACAGACCGCGCGCGAAGCGCTCGCCGACGACGTCTCCGCGCGTGGCGAGGACCTGGCCGAACTTGACGTAGGACGGGCCGAGGCTTTCCAGCGCCCGGGCCAGGCGCTCGCCGGGATTGTCGGCGCGGTCGCGGCGCGCGATCAGCCGCAGGCCGCGCGACAGGATGCGCGCCGCGGCGGGCAGCTTCTCCTGATATTCGGCGGGCAGAATCGCGTCATGACGCGCCAGCGTCACGGCGGCGCGGGTCAGGCGGGCGAGGTGGGCGATCGTCGCGAACATCGTGGGCTGTTTAGAGGGGATGGAAGCGCCTGACCAGCGCGTCGAACCGACGCGCCGGGGCGGGTATCACCTATCGCCGCGGCCCCAGTCGCTCGGCGAAGGCCGATGCCAGTATGCCTGCGGGCAGGGCGACCAGCCCGACGCCGAGGATGGCAACGAAGCCGGCCGCGATCCGTCCCAGCGTGGTGATCGGATAGACGTCGCCATAGCCCACCGTCGTCAAGGTCGCGACCGCCCACCACAGGGCGCGCGGCACCGAGCCGAAGGCGTCAGGCTGGGCATCGGCCTCGACCACATAGAGCAGGACGGCCGAGGAAAACAGCATGACGCCGGCCATGGCGGCGGTCGCGGCCAGCCGGCGGCCGGCATCGCGGACCGCCTGACCGATCTCGCGGAAGGCCGGGAACATGGCGAACAGCTTCAGAAGACGGAACAGGCGGAAGAGACGGACCCAGCGTGCGGTCGCCCAGACTTCCGGGAAGAGCAGGAGCACGATCAGTTCCGGCAGGAAGGCGAGGAGGTCGAAGACGACCACCCACTGGCGGAAATAGGCGAGCCGCCCGCCCGGACCGGAGAAGGTGCGGTCGGCACCGGCGGCCCAGACCCGGAGCAGGAATTCCGCGCCGAACAGGACCGGAATGACCGCGTCCAGAAGGAGGATGCGCCGCCGCATGTCCGGGTCGAGGCCCGGCTCGGTCTGGACGGCGAGCAGAACCAGCGAGGCAATGATCACCGCAACGACGGCGAAATGCCCCCAGGTGAAATCCTTGCCGCCGGTATAGAGCAGGGCCCAGACCCGGCGTTGCAGCGAGCGTTGCGGTGCGGCCATCATTGTCCCCCGTCGCCAGAGGGTTAGCGATCAGCTGCCGGACTGTCCATCGGCGGCTTCGAACCGCACTGCGGGTTCGCCGATGCCATATCCGGCCAGCACGCTACGCATGGCCGGGGTGGTGCCGCGCAGCACCAGGCCGGTTCCGCGCCGCTGCGAGCGTTCGGCAAGACCGGCGAGCATGTGAGCGCCCGTGGAATCGATCAGCGGCACGTCCGACAGGTCGAGGATCAGCGTTGTCCGGCGTTCGGCGATGCGGTCGAGCACGGCACCGACCGAGGCGGCCGCACCGAAGAAGAGGGTGCCGGTGACCCGATAGACCACAGTGCCGGAATCGCCGGCCTCGTCCGGGCTGTAGGGGGCCAGCCGATCGGCCTGGTCGGTCGCGGCCAGTGGCGGATCGCCGGTGACGGAGGTGGTTTCCGACATGCGGCGGATGAACAGGATCGCGCCGAGCGCGAAGCCCGCCACGATCGCCTCGGCGAGGTCGCGGAACACGGTCAGGCCCAGCGTGACGGCAAAGACGGCAAAATCCCCGGCGGACGTGCGGGCCAGTATCGCGATCGCCCGGTGTTCGATCATGGTCCAGCCGATGACGACAAGCACGCCGGCGAGCGCCGCCAGCGGAATGTAGGCCAGTACGGGTCCGGCCAGGAGAAGAAAGACCAGAAGAAAGGCCGCATGCGCCAAGCCCGCCACCGGGCCGCGCGCGCCGGCACGGACATTGGTTGCGGTCCGGGCGATCGTGCCGGTCACGGGCAGGCCGCCGAACAGAGCCGAGGCAATATTGGCTCCGCCCTGGGCAACGAGCTCGCAATTCGACCGGTGGCGGCGCCCCGTCATGCCGTCTGCCACCGAGGCCGAAAGCAGAGATTCGATCGCGCCCAGCAGGGCAAAGGCGAACGCGTCCGGCAGGACGGCCATGACCCGGTCCTGCGACAGGTCCGGCAGGCGGGGCATGGGCAGGCCACGAGGCAATTCGCCGAACACGCTGACAACCGTCTCGACGGGAAGCCGCAGGACGAAGACGGCGAGGCTGGCCAGCACGATCGCGATCAGCATGCCCGGCCATTTCGGCAGCCAGCGGCGCTGGGCGAGGATGAGCCCGGCCGTGCCCGCGGCAATGGCCAATGCGGGTGTGTTCACCGATGGAAGCGCCTGCCAGAGGAGCGGCAACTTCTCGAGAAGCCCTGCGGGTTCGGGACCGTCGACCACGAGGCCGAGGGCGGGGCGGATCTGGCTGGCCAGGATGATCAGGCCGATTCCGGCGGTGAAGCCGACCGTGACCGGAAACGGGATGTATTTCACATATGTGCCGAAACGCAGAAGGCCGGCTGCGATCAGGATCACACCGGACAAAAGGACGGCAAGCAGCAACCCGTCGAGACCGTGCCGCAAGACGGTCGCCGCGATCAGGACGATAAAGGCTCCGGCCGGCCCGCCGATCTGAAACCGGCTGCCGCCGAGCGCCGAAACGATGAAGCCGCCGATGATCGCGGCATAGAGTCCGCGTTCCGGCGAGACGCCGCACGCCACGGCGATGGCAAGGGACAGCGGCAGGGCGACGATGGCGACGGTCAGTCCGGCAAGAAGATCGGCGCGGAATGCCGCGCTTCCATAGCCCTCACGCAGGACCGTGACGAGTTTGGGTGTGAACAGGTCGGCAAATGAGGGCTTCGACGATTCGGGCACGCAATGTCCCTCCCCGTTTCCCGTCATCGCATATCGGGGACGATCGGAACAATGACCTGCGTCAAAGCATCGCGGCGCGTTTCAGCAGCCAGTCACGCACGGCGGGATCGGCGGTCAGGTCCGCGGCCCGTCGATAGGCGTTCCCGGCCGCTTCCCTTTGCCCGGCTTCGGCCAGCAGGTGTGCCCTCGTCGCCCACCAGGGCTGAAAGTCGCTCACGCGTCCGGGATCGATGCGGTCGAGGGCGGCAAGGCCGGCGTCCGCACGGCCGCTTTCGGCCAGGGCTGCGGCCCGGGCAATCTGCGCACCGAGCGCCGGGGTGACCGTCACCAGGCGGTCGTAGAGCTGGACGATCGCGTCCCAGTCGGCCGATCCGCGGACCATGCGCGCGGCGTGTGCGGACTGGATGGCGGCTTCGAGCGCGAACCGGCCCGGCGGGCCGCATTCGATCGCGCGGCGCAGCGCGGTCTCGGCCTCCGCAATCAGGGAGCGGTCCCAGCGTGAGGTGTCCTGCCGGGACAGCGGAATGAAATCGCCCGCCATGTCGCGCCGCGACGGCTTGCGGGCTTCGCAGTGGAGCATCAGGGCGAGCAGGCCGTGAGCCTCGCCTTCGCCGGGCAGGAGGGCGGATGTCATCCGTCCGAGCGCGATCGCCTCGCGGGCAAAACCGCTGCGGACCCCGTCGAGCCCGGCCGGGTCGTCCCAGCCGGCGGTATAGGCCGCGTAGATGGCGGACAGGACGGCCCCGAGCCGGTCGGGCCAATCCGATCGCCCGGGTTCGCCGAAGCCGGGCCGGGTGGCGCGGATCTTCGCCTTCGCCCGTACCAGGCGCTGGCCCATAGCGGCGGGCGCGGTGAGGAAGGCCGCAGCGATGCGGGCCGCATCGAAGCCGAAGACGGTCTGCAGCATCAGCGGCGTGTGAACGTTCGAGGCAATCGCCGGATGGGCGCAGATGAAGAGCAGTTTCAGGCGTTCGTCGGGGAAGACGCTTGCCTCGGCATTGGCGGTCATCTCGGCTTCCTCGATCTGCCGCACCAGGTCGGGAGCGGCGGTTTCGGCCGTGGCGTTGCGGCGTGCGCGATCCACCAGGCGGCGGCGGGCAACCGCCAGCAGCCAGGCCTCCGGGCGTTCCGGTACGCCGCGCAGCGGCCAGGTTTCGAGCGCCGAAAGAAAGGCGTCGGCCAGTGCGTCCTCGGCGGAGGCGACATCGCGATTGCGCGCAGACAACCAGGCTATGAGCCGGCCATAGGCCGTCCGCGCGGCGGTTTCGGCCGCCGCGCGAGCCTGCCCGGCCTGTGATGGATCAGCCGCCATAGTCCGGGACGGGGCGGACTTCGACCGTTCCGGTCCTGGCCGCGGGACAGCGCTTGGCCCACTCGACCGCCTCGTCCATCGAGGCTGCCTCGATGACGTAGAAACCGCCCAGCTGTTCGCGGGAGTCGGCGAACGGACCGTCCTCGACGGCGGTGCCGCGCACCAGGCGGGCGGTGTGTGCCGCCGAAAGCGGCGCGCCCGAAACCATGGCGCCGGCTTTCGCCAGTGCGTCGGAATAGGCCATGTGTTCGCCAACGATCGCCATCTGTTGGGCTTCGGTCAGGCCAAAGAAGTTTTCCTCGGCCTCGTGCAGCAGGAGCATGAATTGCATGACAGCCTCCTAGGCGCGGTTCGTGGGTTGTACGGGGCGGACTTCAACTGCGCCGTTGGCGGCGGCGGGGCAGCGCGCCGCCCAGTCCATCGCCTCGTCGAGCGTGCCAGCCTCGATCAGGAAGAACCCGCCAAGCTGCTCGCGTGTGTCGGCATAGGGTCCGTCCTCGACAACGCCGTTCTTGAGCGTCGTTCCGGTGTCCGGCCCCTGCAGGCAGGCGCCGCCGACCGTCTTGCCGGCCTCGCTCGCGGCCTGGCTGTAGGCGAACCAGGGGGCCCAGTACTCGTCCTTGCGGTGATCGTCGCGCGCGGCGAAGTCGTCCGGCGTCTCGTAGATCAGGATGGCATACTGCATGTCTGTCCGGTCCTTTCGGTGTGAAATGCCGCACCGGAAATCGATGCGATCACGACAAGGACGTCCGGCAAAGCCCGATTTCGACACGCGGGCCGAAATTATTTCCCGTGCGGGGTGTCGACCGGCTTGTGGGAATGGTTTTCCTCGGCCCGTTCAACCACATCCTTCACCGGCGGACCGAAGCTGACGACGACATCGTCCGGACCGGCATTGACCCGCTCGGCCGTTGTGGAGAAGGCCAGCCGGCCGTTCGTCTTCAGGATGAAGAGCACCTTGGTCTCCGGGTCGCGCGAGGCGAGGAAGTCGTCATAGCCGAACTCCTCGCTGAGGCGCGTGCGCGAGAACACCCAGCCCTCCGCCAGCATGCGCTGCAGCTGGGTGTAGCTCATCCCGTCGCGGAACAGGGTGCGCCCGCCGACGGTGAAGTGCAGCTGGTGGCGCTCGGCGCGCTCGATATCGGCGTGCCCGTCCCCGTCCTGGACTCGAGTCCGGCCGAGCTGGAAGACCTGGCTGCGCCCGACTTCGGGGCCGAGGTCGGTACAGACGAGGGCGTTGTAGGCGTCGTTGTCGGTGGCGGCGATGAGCGCGCCATATTGCGCCATGTCGAGGCGGTGTTCGGCGGCCTCGGAGAGGATCTCGCCGTAATAGATGGGGATGCCGTCGCGCCGTGCCGGTGACAAATGGTTCCAGTTCGCATCGGCAATCAGGACCGGCATTTGCATTTCTGCCGCCTTGCGCGCCAGCGCCGTTGACCAGGGTGATCCGCCGACGATCAGGAGGCCCGGCGGTTCGGCGCGGGTGATGCCCAGCCAGTTGGAAAACGGCCGGATGGTAAAGCCGTGCAGGACGACGGTGACCATCACGATGAGGAAGGCGAGCGGCACCATGCGCCCGGCATCTTCCACGCCGTGTTCGACGAGGCTGGCGGCGAACAGGCCGGAAACCGCGACGGCGACGATGCCGCGTGGGGCGATCCAGGCGCAGAGAATCCGCTCCTTCCAGGTCAGTTTCGAGCCCAGCGTCGTCGACAGGACGACAAGGGGGCGGATAACGAGGAGGAGTGCGCCGAGGAAGAGGAGGTCGCGGACGCCGATCTGCATGATGTCGCCCAGCGTGATCGAGGCGGTGAGCACGATGAACAGGCCGGACACCAGGACGATGGTGATGGTCTCCTTGAACCGGCGCAACTCCTCGAGGCTTGCCAGCCGCGAATTGGCGAAGGCGATACCCATGATGGTGACGGTCAGGAGGCCGGCCTCCTCGAGGACGATATTGGTCGCGCCGAAGGCGATGACGACGGCGGCGAGAATGAGAGGTGCCTTGAGGAATTCGGGGACGAGGCCGCGCACGAAGGCCGCCGCGATCAGCCGGCTCGTCGCCAGGGCGATGATCGTGCCGATGACGATCGCGCCGCCGAGCCGCATGGCGATCTCCAGGAGGCCATCGCCCTGGGCGAGCGAGACGGCACCCTCATAGGCGATGACCGCGAAGATCGCGCCGATCGGATCGACGATGATGGCTTCCCAGCGCAGCAGTGAGGCGGGCCGGCGCGGCAGGCGCGCGGTTCTCAGAAGCGGCATGATCACGGTCGGGCCGGTGACCACCATGATGCCGGAAATGACGGCGGAGGTTTCCACCGACAGGCCGGCGAGGTTGTGAGCCGCCAGGAAGCCGAGCCCCCAGGTCAGGGGGGCACCGATGATGATCATCCGGCGGACGGCGGCGGACGTTTCGCGGATCTCGGCGAAATTCAGCGTCAACCCGCCCTCGAAGAGGATGATGGCGACGGCGATGGAAATCATCGGCTTGAGGAAGACACCGAACGTCTCGTCGGGTGCGATCAGCCCGGTCGCCGGGCCGACGAGGAAGCCCGCCAGCAGGAGGAAGACGATGGCGGGGGTCTGGGTGCGCCAGGCCAGCCACTGGGCCGCGATGCCGAGCAGCGCGATCAGCGCCAGGGCCAGAACCGGATCACTCATGCGTGTGTCCTAGAGCCGCCAGCCGGAATGAAGCGCCGCGATGCCGCCGGAATAATTGGTGACCGAGACGCGGTCGAAACCGGCGGCTTTCAGCTCGTCGGCGAAGGCATCCTGCGGCGGGAAGCGGCGGATGGATTCGACGAGATACTGGTAGCTGTCCCGGTCCTTCGCGACCGCCTCTCCGATGCGCGGAATCGCGTTGAACGACCAGGCGTCATAGATTCGTTCCAGCGCCTTCGTGGTCGGGCGCGAGAATTCGAGACACAGGAAACGCCCGCCGGTCTTCAGCACCCGGCGCATGTCCTTCAGCGCGGCGTCGCGGTTGGTCACATTGCGGATGCCGAAGGCGATGGTCACGCAATCGGCGATGGCGTCGGGCAGGGGCAGGCATTCGGCGTCGCCCGTCACCCATTGCAGGCGGTCGTCCGTGCCGCGCTTGAGGCCGGCGACCAGCATCTGCTCGTTGATGTCGGTGACGATGGCGCGGGCCGGTTCGCCGCCGCGGCGCTTGCGCACGCGCTCGGCGCGGTCGACGAAGGCGCGGGCGAGATCGCCTGTCCCGCCGGCCACATCGACCAGGGTCTGGCCGGGGCGCGGATTGGCCTCGGTGATCACCATGTCCTTCCAGACCCGGTGAATGCCGAGGCTCATCAGGTCGTTCATCACATCATAGCGGCGCGCGGAGCGGTCGAAGACGCCGCGCACGAGGCCGGCCTTTTCCTCGCGCGGAACCTCGCGGAAGCCGAAGGAAGCGGTGTCGGAAGCGTTCATGGCGCGCACCATAGGCGAGCGGGGGGAAGCGGGCTAGAAGCCTTTCCATGCCAGAGCTACCCGAAGTCGAAACCGTCCGAAGGGGTCTGATCCCGGCCATGGAAGGCCGGGTGATCGCGCGCGCCGAAATCCGGCGGCCCGATCTGCGCTTTCCTTTCCCGGACCGCTTCCGCGAGCGCCTGGAAGGCCAGACGATCGAGGCGCTGGAACGGCGGGCGAAATACCTGCTGGCGCGGCTGTGCTCCGGTGAGACCCTGCTGATGCATCTCGGGATGAGCGGCCGGTTCACCATCCATTGGCCGGAGGAAGGGGGCGGGGATTCACCGGGGGATTTCCATCATGCCGCCGGTGGGCTCGAGAAGCATGATCATGTGATCTTCGCGATGAGCGGCGGCATCTTCGTCATCTTCAATGATGCGAGACGCTTCGGATTCATGACGCTTTTCCCGACCGAGGGCGGAGAGGACGCCTCGCCCTTCCTGTCCGGTCTCGGTCCGGAACCGCTCGGGAATGAATTTTCGCCAGCCCATCTCGATGCCGTGCTCGCCGGGAAACGGACCCCGGTCAAGGCGGCGCTGCTTGACCAGCGCGTCGTGGCGGGTCTGGGGAATATCTATGTCTGCGAGGCGCTGTGGCGGGCCGGGATATCCCCGCGCCGGATGGCGGCGACCATCCCCGGCGCGCGGTCGGCGCGGCTGGTCCCGGCGATCCGGGACATCCTGAACGAGGCGATCGCCGCTGGCGGCACGACGCTGCGCGACTTCAAGGCGGCGGACGGGACGCTGGGTTATTTCCAGCACAGCTTCGCGGCCTATGGCCGGGAGGGTGAGCCCTGCCGCAAAGCGGACTGCGGCGGCATTGTTTCACGCCTCGTTCAGGCGGGACGGTCGACCTTCTTCTGCCCGGGCTGCCAGCGATAGGGACTCGCGCGTGGCGGGTCCCGCTGGACGAGCCGTGTCCGGGACGCCAGTCTCCGGCGCGAACCGAAACCCCAACACCCGATCTATCGAGAAGGGACTTTCCCAAATGTCTGCATTCGCAAGCTTCAAGACCTGGATTGCCGGCAGTGTCGCCGCGCTGGCACTGACCGCGCCGGCGCTGGCCGATCCGAGCCTGTGGCACCTCTCCGATGAAGACAGCGACATCTACATCTTCGGCACGGTGCATATCCTGCGCCCCGACGTGGAATGGCGCGCGCCGGCCGTGATGGCGGCGTTCGAAAGCGCCGACACGGTCTGGTTCGAGGCCCCGGTCAATGACCCGGCCGAGCAGGCGAACATGATGCCGCTGCTGCAGCGCTATGGCCTCAACCCGCCGGAGCGTCCGCTGTCGTCGCAGATTTCCGACGAGGCGAATGCGGCGCTGGCCGAACTCTCGCCTCTGCTCGGCACCTCGCCGGCCGCGCTGGAGCCGCTGCGCCCGTGGCTCGCCTCGGTCCAGATCACGGTCGGCTATGCCGTCATCGAAGGCTTCGACCCGACCTCCGGCGTCGAGGCCCAGCTGTGGCCCGAGGCGGTCGGCGCGGGCAAGGACTTGCAGTATTTCGAGACCGTCGAGGAGCAGCTGCAATTCTTCGCCAATCTCGATCGCGAGATCGAGGTCGAGCTTCTGGAGCAGACGCTGGCCCAGATCGACGAGGCGCCGGACACGCTGGACGGGCTGGTCACGGCCTGGGCGAATGGCGACCAGGCGACGATCGACCGGCTGATGAATGGTGATTTCCGCGACGATTCCCCGGAGGTCTATGACGTGCTGATTGCGCAGCGCAATGCGCACTGGGCCGATGTCGTGGAAGACATGATGGCCGGGTCGGGCACGGTGTTCATCGCCGTGGGTGCGGGCCATCTGCCGGGTGAAGGCGGCCTGATCGACCTGCTTGAAGACCGCGGCTTCACCGTCACCCAGGAATAGCCGCTCCACGGAAAGTGAAGGGCGCGGGTCTCGACCCGCGCCCGGCACTGCGTTATAGCGCCGCCCCTGATGCGGGGGCTGGCCCCCGGCAAGTTGGAGAGCCTCCATGGCCTACAAGATGATCCAGGTGAAGACCGAGGGCCGTGTCGGCGTGATCACGCTCGACCGGGCCGAGGCGCTGAACGCGCTGTGCGACACGCTGACGACGGAGCTGGCCGAAGCGCTGGCGGCGTTCGAAGCCAACAGCGATGTCGGCTGCGTGGTCCTGACCGGATCGAAGAAGGCCTTTGCCGCCGGCGCCGACATCAAGGAATTGCAGAGCAAGGACTTCGTCGGCCTCTATACCAACGATCCGTTCGAGAAGACCTGGGAATCGGTGGCCCGCTTCCGCAAGCCGATCATCGCGGCGGTGTCCGGCTATGCGCTGGGCGGGGGCTGCGAGATTGCCATGATGTGCGATTTCATCATCGCCTCGGAAACCGCCAAGTTCGGCCAGCCGGAAATCAATCTCGGCGTGATGCCGGGATCGGGCGGTACGCAGCGGCTGCCGCGTGCCGTGGGCAAGGCCAAGGCGATGGATCTGTGCCTGACCGGCCGGATGATGGACGCCGAGGAGGCCGAGCGCGCCGGTCTCGTCTCCCGCGTGGTTCCGGTCGATGATCTGATGGACGTGGCGATGGAGGCGGCGGAGTCGATCGCTGCGAAATCGCTGCCGATCGCGATGATGACGAAGGAAGCGATCAACCGCTCGTTCGAAATCGGCCTGACCGAAGGCATTCGCTGGGAGCGCCGTGTGTTCCAGTCGCAATTCACCACGGAAGACCAGAAGGAAGGCATGGCGGCCTTCGCGGAAAAGCGTGCCGCCCACTTCAAGCACAAGTAAGCTGCGGCCCGCCTCTCGGGCCTGTTGACGCAGACAGGCGGCGGGGCTATACGCCCCGCCTCGGTTTTGACCGCCGCGACCGCGCGGCGACAGACATACGGACAGATGACGCATGGCCAATACGGCTTCCGCCAAAAAGATGGTTCGCAAGCTTGCGCGCCGCACCGCGATCAACCGCTCGCGCCGTTCCCGCGTCCGCACCTTCCTGAAGAAGGTCGAGACCGCCATCACCGCCGGCGATCAGGGCAATGCCCGCGCCGCGCTGACGAAGGCGGAGTCGGAAATGATGCGCGCGGTTCAAAAGGGCGTGTTCCACAAGAACACCGCCTCGCGCAAAGTGTCGCGCCTGAGCGCCCGCGTGAAGGCGATGGCGAGCTGATCTTCAGCGCCTGACTTCGCGGCAGTTTCGAGAAACCCGTGACGATTCCGTCACGGGTTTTTTCGTGCCCGCAGGGGCCGATTCCGGCCCCGCTTGCGGCAACTGCAATTCGTAAAAAAAGTGTAAAATCGCAAACCTTGATCCGTTCACGCATTTTCGTCTGTCAAGCGAAGAATCTCGGAAAATGCCGACAGAGTCATATTGACGGTGAGGGGTCCGAGGTTAGTCTAGGGGCATCAGGACGATCTTCTCCATGCGGACGAAAATCCGGTCGGGCGGCGATGCATAACGCGTTTCGCCCGGGGAGATATTTATGATCTGAATTCAAATGCATAGCCCGATCCAGAGGCTAAATAAAAAGACGTTGGGGGCTTCGGTGTCGAAACAGGAAATTATCACGGGGGCGACCGGAATTCCGGCCGGCAATTCCAATATTTCGGAGATCTGGCGCGAAGTCCGTTCGCGCCTCAGGCGCGAGTATGGCGCGGCCCTGTTTTCGGCGGAAATGGCACGTTTGCGCGTGCGCATGACCGCCGACGGCAAGATCGAGGTCGTGGCGCCGAACGCCTTTTCGCGGGCCTGGGTCGAGGATCATGCCGGCGCCCGTCTCCAGGCCCTCTGGAGCGCGCTGGACGTCCGCAAGCGCCCCTTGTCGGTGATCAGCGAGGACGAAGCGGCGATGCGTGCGCCTGCGGCCCCGGCCGTCGAGGCCGAGCCTGCCCGTCCGGGCGGCGATGCCGCTGCCGAGGTCCGCACCGTCCGCCGTCCGGCCGAACGCTTCACCTTCGACACCTTCATGGTCGGCCCGTCGAATGAAGTCGCCTGCGCCGCGGCACGTTCCGTGGTCAATGGCTCTCCGTCGCCGTTCAATCCGGCCTTCTTCTATGGCGATTACGGATCCGGGAAGACGCACCTGCTCAATGCGATCGCGCATTCCGTCGAGCTGGGGCCGTCGCGGCGCAAGGCGCTCTACCTGACGGCGGAAGAGTTTCTCCAGGGCTTCGTCTCGGCGATGCGGGCGAAGGACACGTTCGCGTTCAAGGACATGGTCCGCAAGGTCGATGTCCTGCTGATCGACGACGTGCATTTCATCGCCGGCAAGCCGAAGACCGAGGACGAATTCCTGCACACCGTCGCGTCGCTGGTGGCGGACGGGCGGCAGGTCGTGCTGGCCTCGCACTGCCCGCCAAGCGAATTGCCGGTGATCGACCAGCGCCTGGCGTCGCTGCTGCGCGGCGGATTTGCCTGCGAGCTGTCGCGGCCCGATCTCGACCTGCGGCGCAAGATCCTCGATTGCAAGATTGCCCAGGCGCGCGGACACTATCCCGCATTGACGGTCGCCGAAGGCATTCGCGATTTCCTGGCCGCCCGGGTCACGTCCGGCGCGCGCGATCTCGAGGGCGTGCTCAACAACATCATCGCGCGCACGGCGCTGCTTGACCGCCCGGTGACGATGGAGGTGGTCGAGGCCGCGCTGCGCGAGCTGTCGATCCCTGGCGAGCGGCGCATCACGGTCGACGACATCCAGAAGATCGTGGCCGCCCGCTACGGCGTGAAGGTCGCCGACATCCAGTCGAAGCGCCGCACCAAGACGGTGGTGCGCCCGCGCCATGTCGCCATGTATCTCGCCAAGACGCTGACCACCCGCTCCCTGCCCGATATCGGCCGGCGGTTCGGTGGCCGCGACCACTCCACGGTCATCCACGCGGTCAACAAGGTCATCGCGATGATCGATGCCGGCGACCCGGTGAAGGACGAGATCGAGGCGCTCACCCGGGACATTCGCGGCTGACGCCGGACGGCCTTGCCCCGCCGCGTTGGACTTCGGGTCTTGCGGCGGGGCGAATTGCGGTGTGTTCTTCTCCTCTTCGCGAGCCGATTCCCCGCTGTTAGGGTGTATTCCCGACGCGCGGCCCGGCCGCCTCACATTCTCCGCCCGCCGCCTTCCGGCGACAGGCCCCAGCCAGACGATTGACCGCCATGAAGCTGACCATCGAGCGCTCCGCCCTCCTCAAGGCCCTCGGCCATGTGCAGGCCGTAGTCGAGCGCCGGAACACGATCCCGATCCTGTCCAACGTGCTGATCACGGCGGGGCCGGACGGGGCCAGTTTCGCGGCGACCGATCTCGATATCGAGATCCAGGAAAGCGTTCCCGCACGGGTCGATCGGGAAGGCATGGCGACCGCCCCGGCGCATACGCTCTACGAGATTGCCCGGAAACTGCCCGAAGGCGCCGACGTGACGCTGGAACTGTCCGGCGACGATCCGCGGATCAGCCTGAAGGCCGGCCGGTCGAGCTTCTCGCTGCCCTGCCTGCCGCCGGGCGATTTCCCGATGATGCCGACGGAGGATCTCGCGACCCGCTTCACCATCGAGGCGAAGGCGCTGGCGCGGCTGATCGACAAGACGCGGTTCGCGATCTCCACCGAGGAGACGCGCTATTATCTCAACGGTATCCATCTGCACGCCGCCGACAGCGATGGCCGCGCGACGCTGCGCGCCGTGGCGACGGACGGGGTGCGCCTGGCGCTGTCGGAAACCGATCTGCCCGACGGTGCGGCCGGCATGCCGGCCGTGATCGTGCCGCGCAAGACGGTGCAGGAGGCGCGCCGGCTGCTGGAGGATTCCGATGACGAGATCGATGTCTCGGTGTCGGAAGGCAAGATCCGCTTCCATCTCGGCAAGGCGGTGCTGACCTCGAAGCTGATCGATGGCGCCTTCCCGGACTATGAGCGCGTCATTCCGCGCGACAATCCCAAGGCGATGACGGTCGAGAACAAGCGCTTCGCGGAAGCCGTGGACCGGGTGGCGACGATCTCGATCGAGAAGTCGCGCTCGGTGAAGCTGTCGCTCGATGACGGCATGCTGACGCTGGCGGTAAACAATCCGGAATCCGGCCAGGCCTCGGAAGAGATGCCGGTCGAGTTCGGCGAGGGGTCGTTCACCATCGGCTTCAATGCCCGCTACGTGCTCGACGTGGCCGGCCAGATCGAGGGCAATGAGGCGCAATTCCACTTTGCCGACCCGGCCTCGCCGACGCTCGTGACCGACAGCGGCGATCCCGATGCGCTCTACGTGCTGATGCCGCTGCGCGTCTGATGCCGGCGCGGGTCCGCGCCAGGATGTCCGTTACACGTCTTCACCGCCTGCGTCTCACCGATTTCCGGGGCTATGGCGCGCTCGACCTCGATCCGGGGCCGGGGGCGAATGTGTTCTTCGGGCCGAACGGGGCCGGCAAGACCAATATTCTCGAAGCCATCTCCTTTCTTGCGCCCGGCAAGGGGCTGCGGGGCGCGGAAACCGAGGAGGTGATGCGTCACGATGCGTCCGGTCATGCCGGAGCCTGGGCGGTCTATGCCGAAGGCGAGGGGGCGGACGGTGAGGTGACGCTGGCGGCGGGCGCCCGCGCCGGCACGCGGCGCGAGACCCGGCTCGATGGCGCGCCGGCGACACGGTCGGCGCTCGCCCGCGCCTTCCCGATGCTCGCCCTGCAGCCGGAGGAAGACCGGCTGTTCGCCGGGCCGCGCGCCGATCGCCTCAAATTTCTCGACAAGCTGATCGCGGCGTCCCATGCCGGTCATGGCGAGGCGCTGCTGGCCTATGACAAGCTGCGCGCGCGGCGCCAGCGCCTGCTCGACGAGGGGCGGGCCGATCCGGCCTGGCTCGACGCGCTGGAAAGCGACATGGCGGGCCATGGCGTGGCGATCGCGGCGGCCCGGCTTGATGCGCTGGCGCGGCTGCAGGCGGAAATCGACGCCGCACCGGACAGCGCCTTTCCGAAGGCGGAACTGGCACTCGAGGGCGAGACCGAGGCCGACCTGGCGCGCGGCCTTCTGGCCGGAGATGCCGAGGACGCGCTGAAGGACCGGCTGCACGAGGGCCGCAACCGCGATGCCGCCTCGGGCCGGACGCTGTCACGGGGCCCGCACCGCACCGATCTAACCGCGCGTCACCGCGACAAGGACCGGCCGGCGGGGGAATGCTCGACCGGCGAGCAGAAGGCGCTGGTCGTGCGTCTTGCCCTGTCGCATGCCGCGGTGCTGCAGCGGGCCGTCGGGGCGGTGCCGCTGCTGCTGCTCGACGAGGCCTGCGCGCATCTCGACGCGCAGCGCCGGGCGGGCCTGGCCGAGGCGATCGCCGATCTCGGGGCGCAGGCCTTCCTGACCGGGGTGGAGCGCGGCCTGTTCGACGGTTTTGGCGGCGAGACGCGCTTCTTCGCGGTTGACGCCGGAGAGGTGACGCCGGGATGACGCTTGCCTCCTACGCCTCCTTTGCGGGCTTTCTCTTCGTGCTCTTCTTCACGCCGGGACCCGGCAATGTCGCCATGGTGGCGCGCACACTCGACGCCGGACCGGTGCACGGCTTCGTCTATGGCGGCGGCATCATCACCGGCGACATCTTCTGGATCACGGTGGCGATCACCGGGCTGACGGCGCTGCAGTCGCAGCTGGGGCCGTCGGTGTGGATCGTGAAGCTGGTCGGGGCGGGCGTGCTGTTGTGGTTCGCCTGGAAGGCCTTCCAGTCTTTCCGCAATCCCGAGACGCCGGAAAAGATCCGGGGCACGACATCCCGGCTCGGCTATCTCGCCACCTACGCGGCAGGCGTGGCGATGCCGCTGACCAATCCGAAACCGATTGTCTTCTACCTGTCGATCCTGCCGGCCTTCTTCGATCTCTCCCGGGTCGATCTGACCGCCTATCTGATCATGGTGGCGATCATGCTGGCGATGTATGCGCTGACCGCCGCCGTGCATGTCGGCCTCGCCGACCGGGCGCGCGGATGGCTGAAGGCGCGCGGCTTCAAGCGCTGGGCGGATGCGGTGACGGGGGTGGTGATGGTCGCCGTCGCGGTCGTTCTGGTGGTGCGGTAAGTCGCTGCTCCATTTCCCTCCCCTCAAGGGGGAGGGCGGGTGCATCATTTGCACCCGAATCAAGGCGGGAAACCGGGTGATTTTTACGCCTGTGTGACACCCGGTTTGAGCGAGTCCGGGTACTGCCCCGCAAGTCACTGATTCCATTAGGTTTACAGCGCCGTGAAACTGCACGCCGAAATTGGCCTTCCGACCCCGATTCGGCTAGAGTGCGCGGCATGAGCGACACACCGAATCCCGAGAATTCACAGGACTATGGCGCTGGCTCGATCAAGGTCCTCAAGGGCCTCGACGCGGTGCGCAAACGCCCCGGCATGTATATCGGTGACACCGATGACGGGTCGGGTCTGCACCACATGGTCTACGAGGTCGTCGACAACGCGATCGACGAGGCGCTGGCGGGCCATGCCGACAAGGTGACGGTGACGCTGCATGCCGACGGATCGGCGAGCGTGTCGGACAATGGCCGCGGCATCCCGGTGGACCTGCACGAGGGCGAGGGCGTCTCGGCGGCGCAGGTCATCATGACCCAGCTGCACGCCGGGGGTAAGTTCGACCAGAATTCCTACAAGGTCTCGGGCGGTCTGCACGGCGTCGGCGTGTCGGTCGTGAACGCGCTGTCGGAATGGCTGGACCTGACGATCTGGCGGGGCGGCAAAGAGCACAGGATGCGCTTCCGCATGGGCGATGCGGAAAACGGCAAGGACCTCGAAGTCACCGGCGAGGCCGGCATTGACGAGAAGGGCCGGCCCAATCGCGGCACGCTGGTGCGCTTCATGCCGTCGGAGACGATCTTCTCCAACATCGAGTTCAAGCGCGACACGCTGATCCACCGGCTGCGCGAGCTGGCCTTCCTCAATTCGGGTGTGCGCATCGTGTTCCGCGACGAGCGCACGCCGGAGGCGTATGAGGAAGTGCTGCAATATGAGGGCGGTGTGGCCGCCTTCGTGCAGCATCTCGACCGCAACAAGACGCCGCTCTTCACCCCGCCCGTGCTGGTCACCGGCGAGCGCGAAGGCGTCTCGGTCGAGGCAGCGCTGGAATGGAATGACAGCTATCACGAGGCGGTTCTCTGCTTCACGAACAACATCCCGCAGCGCGATGGCGGCACCCATTTGGCCGGCTTCCGCGGCGCGCTGACCCGGGTGATCAACAATTACGCGGCAACGTCGGGGCTGGCGGCGAAGTCGAAGGTGGCGATCACCGGCGATGATGCGCGCGAAGGCCTGACCTGCGTGCTGTCGGTGAAGGTGCCGGACCCGAAATTCTCGTCCCAGACCAAGGACAAGCTGGTGTCGTCGGAAGTCCGCCCGGCGGTCGAAGGCACGGTCTACGAAAAACTCGCCGAATGGTTCGAGGAGCATCCGGCCGAGGCCAGGGCCATCGTCGGCAAGATCGTCGAGGCCGCGGCCGCCCGCGAGGCGGCGCGCAAGGCGCGCGAACTGACGCGGCGCAAGTCGGCGCTCGACATCACCTCGCTGCCCGGCAAGCTGGCCGACTGTCAGGAGAAGGATCCGGCGAAGTCCGAACTGTTCATCGTCGAGGGCGATTCCGCCGGCGGGTCCGCGAAACAGGGCCGCAACCGGGAAAACCAGGCCGTGCTGCCGCTACGCGGCAAGATCCTGAACGTCGAGCGCGCGCGTTTCGACAAGATGCTCGGCTCGGACCAGGTCGGCACGCTGATCACCGCGCTCGGGACCGGAATCGGCCGCGACCAGATCGACTACAACAAGCTGCGCTATCACAAGGTCATCATCATGACCGACGCCGATGTCGACGGCGCGCACATCCGCACGCTGCTGCTGACCTTCTTCTACCGGCAGATGCCGGAGCTGATCGAGCGCGGCCATCTCTATATCGCGCAGCCGCCGCTCTACAAGGTCGAGCGCGGCCGGTCGGAACGCTACATGAAGGACCAGGCGGAGATGGATCTCTCGCTGCTCGAAGAGGGCAGCGGGGAGGCGACGCTGACCCTCGCCGACGGCAGTGTCATCGCCGGGCCGGACCTGCTGGAGCGGGTCAAGACGGCGCGGCTGGTGAAGCTGGCGGTCGAGCGCCTGATGGCGCGTGCGCCGGGCTTCGCGATCGAGGCCGCGGCGATGGCCGGGGCGCTGGCTCCCGACGCCGACGGCCATGTCGAGAAGGCGGCGGCGCTGCTCAACCTCACCGCAGACGAGGGCGAGGACAACTGGACCGGCCGCGTGTCGGACGAGGGCGGGCTGGTGTTCCAGCGCGAGGTGCGCGGCGTGACCGAGAAGGTCGTGCTCGACGAGGCGCTGCGCGTCTCGCCCGACGCCAAGCGCCTGACCGAGCGGGCCTCCGATCTCGCCAGCGACTATCAGGGCGCGGCGGTGTTCGCGGGCAAGCTGGGCGAGGTGCGGGTGTTCACGCCGACCGGCCTGGTCGATGCCGTGCTCGCGGCTGGCGCCAAGGGGATGAAGATCCAGCGCTACAAGGGTCTGGGTGAGATGAACCCCAGCCAGCTGTGGGAGACCACGCTCGACCCGAATGCGCGTTCCTTGCTCCGGGTGAAGGTCGAGGAACTCGACGGGGCGGACGAGCTGTTCTCGCGCCTGATGGGCGATCTCGTCGAACCGCGCCGCGACTTCATCGTCGCCAATGCGCTCGACGCGGAGATTGATGCTTAAACTCATCATTCCGGCGAACGCCGGAATCCAGATTCCAGGCGCGACCGGATCCCGACTTTCGTCGGGATGACGGTCACACGTGATTTCACGGGATCCCCGCCTTCGCGGGGATAGCGGCATCCCCGAAGGGATGCCTTACAAAAACCTCACACCCCGTTCAGTTCACAGACTCGCCTGAAAGGGGTATGAGCCCCGCTCCGCCTCTCCCCGAGCGAAGGACAGATCCATGCCGCACCTCTTCACGCCGCCGGTCCGCGACGAGGCCGCGCCGCCGCTGTTCAACACGCGGCGCATCGCGCTGGCCTTTGCCGGCCTCGCCGCGCTGGTCATGTCGCCCTTCGCCGCGCTGGCGATGACCCAGACGCAGGAAATGATGTTCGACCGGCCGCTGCTGCTAGCGCAGGCGCCCGAAGACCGGGTCTCCGACCTGCTCTCCGCCGACCGGCATATCCTGGTGGTGCGCCATGCGCGCAAGCAATCCGAGGACTGCAATGCGATCGAGTGTCCGCTCGGTGAACCGGGTCAGGCGATGGTCGCCGTGCTTTCCACGCTGATCGGCGACCGGCCGGTTGACGCGGCCTATGCCAGCGCGGCCTGCCGCACGGCGGCGACGGCAGAAGCCGGCGGCGCCTGGGTGATGATGCACCGCGCGGGAGACGATTACCCGCTCGCCTGCGGCGGCGGGACGGTCGACCGGACCCGCGCCGAGGCGATCAATGATGCGCGCGAAAGCCTGAACCGCTGGACGCTGGCCGCCGAGCATTCCAACACGGTCTGCCTGTGGGTGACGAGCTTTGCGGGTGAAGTCGCCGCGTCGGAGGCCGGATGCAGCGCCGAAGGTTCGGTCGGATCCGAAGCCTATGGCGATATCTACTGGCTCTACCGGGTTGGCGGGCAATGGCATGCGGTGACACTGCCAGGCGTGTTCGACGCGGAATAGAATGGGTATCCGCCCTCCCCCTTGAGGGGAGGGCCGGGAGGCTGCGCGTCAGCCAGCCGACCGGGGTGGGGGTGTCTTGATCGCCCGCTCACCCCACCCCGCTCCCGTCTTCCTGACGGAAGCCGCTCGCGTCCCTCCCCTTGAAGGGGAGGGAAGAGGCTTCATCCCAGCGGGTATTCCGCCTCGACGCGATAGAGGTTCGGCGCATTCTCGCGCGGGTGGCTGGAATAGAGGCAGAAGCGGTCGACGGTGAAGGCGGGCGTGGAAAACAGTGCGCAACGGCGCTCGAAGGCCAGCACCCGTTCCACTTCGGTGCGCTTCAGATAGGCCAGCGTGACATGCGGCGTGTAGCGCCGCTTCTCCGCCACCAGCCCGGCGCGGCGGGCCGCCCGGTCACAGGCCTGTGCCAGCAGCATCAGCGAGGGGTGGGATTCCACCCCGATCCAGATCGCGTGCGGGTCGGTCTTGCCGAAACTTCCCGCCCCCTTGAGCGCAAGCTGGAAGGGCTGGACACGCGCGCAGGCCAGTTCCGCGTCGAGGTCCTCGGCCGTCGCCTCGTCCATGTCGCCGAAGAATTTCAACGTGATGTGGAAATTCTCGCGCGGCGACCATTTCGCGCCCGGCACGCCCTTCTGCAGATGCACGAGGCGTTCCGCGATCTCGTCGGGGACGGGCAGGGCGGCGAACAGACGCAATGACATGGCGCGGCGGACATCCCTCGGCGGACGCAAAAATCCAGTGAAGGCACGCTATAGGGCGATTTCGTGACACTGGCTGCGGACAGGGCCGCCGACCCGCTAGGGGGGATTCACCCCCGCCTCCGTCTCCCCTTGTCACCCGGCGGCTCTGCACCGATATTGACCCCGGAACCGGACTGCGCGTCATCCCGCGCGCGGCCGGAATGGTTACTGAAAGCGAGACTGAGAAATGAACGAATTTTCCCGTGGCTATGCCGGCTCGCAGACGATGGACATGTCCGTCGATGCCGGGCTGCGCAGCTTCATGCTCGGTGTCTACAACAAGCTCGGACTCGGCCTGATCGTTTCGGGCCTGCTGGCTGTCGCGACCTCGCAGGTCCCGGCCGTCCGCGACCTGCTGTTCACCGTCCAGGTGACGCAGCAAGGCGCTTCGATCGGCCTGACCGGGCTTGGCATGATCGTGCAGTTCGCGCCTCTGGTGCTGCTGTTCGGCTCGATGTTCCTGATGAAGAACCCGACGGCACGCGGCGCCGGCCTGCTCTACTGGGCGGTCGTGTCCTCGATCGGCGCGTCGCTGGGTCTGGTTCTCCTGATCTATACCGGTGAGAGCGTGGCCACGACCTTCTTCGTGACGGCGGCGGCCTTTGGCGGCCTGTCGCTGTTCGGCTACACGACCAAGAAGGATCTGTCGGCGATCGGCAGCTTCCTGATCATGGGCGTGATCGGCCTGCTCATCGCGATGGTCGTGAACATGTTCCTGCAGAGCCCGGCGCTGATGTACGCCATCTCGGCGGCTGGTGTGCTGATCTTCTCGGGCCTGATCGCCTGGGACACGCAGCGCCTGAAGGCGACCTATTACGCGCTCGGCGGCGACCAGCGCGGCATGGCGGTCGCGACCAATTTCGGGGCGCTGTCGCTGTACATCAACTTCATCAACCTGTTCCAGTTCCTGCTGATGTTCCTCGGCAACCGGGAATAGGAACGCGGTTGTCCGGGTTTCCCGCGCAAGCGGGAATCCGGAACCTGGTGCAATATTCGGGTCCCCGCCTGCGCGGGGACCCCATTTTTTTCGACTATTCCACCACGCGGAAGCGGCGGCGGTCGAAGAAGGCCAGCAGGCTGGCGATTTCCTGACCGCGTTTCAGGATCGTTCCGCCGGGGGCGAGAATCTGCCACGCGCCCTGGCGGCGCGCATCGGCGGGCGTCTTCACGATGCGGTAGAGCGGGTGTTCGCTGGTGCGGCGGTAGACGGAGAACACCGCCTGTTCCTTCATCGCGTCGATGGCGTAGTCGCGCCACTCGCCCGCCGCGACCATGCGGCCGTAGACGCGCAATATGGCGTCGAGCTCCCGCCGGTCGAACATCACCTTGCCGGATTGCCTGAGGTTCGCGGGACTTCCCGTCACGCGCGACTCCTTTCCGCCATCATTCGCCTCTCAGGTGTAGCGCGGCTCCACCGCCCGAATCCTTAATTACGGACATTTCATCACATGCCCCATTCCGGTCAAATTTCGGTCGCCGGAGCGCCGCATCGCCCGGCGACCGTCCCAGTCGTCGGCCGGGCGGCCAATGGGACGGATCCAGGTTTCAGACAGCCCCCCCAGCCCCCCGGATTCGCGCCTTCGTCCGGCCGGCACCCTCCATTGACCGCTCCGTCAGGACCTGCCCAAACCGCGTCTGGCCAAGCCGCGCGCAGCAAGGTAACGCTTGTCTCCCTCACCACGCCGAGGAAGGGCTGACACCAGACATGCTCGCCGTCGAACAGCTGAAGAAGCGTTTCGGGACCCGCAAGGCGGTGGACGGTGTGAGCTTCACCGTCGCCCCGGGCGAGGTGCTGGGCTTTCTCGGCCCCAATGGCGCGGGCAAATCGACGACGATGCGGATCATCGCCGGGCGGCTGGAGCCCGATGGCGGGCGGGTGCGCGTCGGCGGCAACGACACGGTCGCGAACCGCCGCGCGGCACAGGCGCTGACCGGTTATCTGCCGGAAGGCGCGCCGGCCTATCCGGCGATGACGCCCTTCTCCTTCGTCGAATTCTGTCTTGCGGCGCGGGGCTGGCACGGCGCGGCGCTTAGAGCCGCGCGCGATCTCGCGCTCGACCGGGTGCATGTCGGCGACCATCGTCATGACCGGATCGCGACCCTGTCCAAGGGCTACAAACGCCGCACGGCTCTGGCCGCGGCGATCGCGCACGATCCGCCGGTTCTCATTCTCGACGAGCCGACCGACGGGCTCGATCCGAACCAGAAGGACGAGGTGCGCTCGCTGATCCGGGCTATGAGCGCCGACAAGGCGATCGTGATCTCGACCCATATCCTCGAGGAAGTCCCGGCGGTGTGCAGCCGGGCGATCATCATCGACCGGGGGCAGATCCTCGCCGATGCGACGCCGGAGGAAATCGCCGCGAAGACCGGGTCGGGCCGGCTCGACGATGCCTTCCGCAGCCTGACCACCGGGCGCGACCGGCGCGGACGGGAGGATGCAGCATGAGCGCGGAGGGCCGTTTCGTTCCGTCCGGCTGGCCGGGCCTGAAAGCCGTCGTGCGGCGCGAACTCGGCGCGTATTTCACGACGCCGCTGGCCTGGGTGTTTCTCGCGGCCTTCGCGTTCGCGGCCCCGGCCTTCGCCTTCAATGTCGGGCGCTTCTTCGACACCAACCGGGCCGATCTCGCCCCGCTCTTTGCCTATCTGCCGTGGCTGCTCATGATCCTGATGCCGGCGCTGGCCATGCGCGCCTGGGCGGAGGAACGCGAGCTCGGCACGATCGAGACGCTTTTGTCCCTGCCGATGCCGCTGTGGGCCGCATCGCTCGGGAAATTCCTCGCCGCCTGGTCGGTGGCCGGGCTGGCGCTCGCGGCCACCTTTCCGATGTGGATTGCGGTCAACTGGCTGGGCGCGCCCGATAATGCCGCCATCGCGGTGGGCTATCTCGGAGCCCTCCTGCTGGCCGGGGCGCACCTCGCCATCGGACAGGCGCTGTCGGCAGTCACGCCGAACCAGGTCGTCGCCTTCGTGATGGGCGTGCTCGTCGCCTTCCTGCTGACCATGGCGGGCCTGCCCTTCGTTACCGGAGCGCTGTCGTCCTCGGTTCCGGCCTGGATGGTCGAGGCCGTGGCCCACATGAGCGCGCTCGACCGCTATGCCGCGTTCGAGAACGGCGTCGCGCGCCTGCCGGACCTCGTCTACTTCCTCAGCCTGATCGCGGGCGGGGTGACGGCGGCGGGCCTGATCGCCGGTTCGACGCGGGAGGGCGGACGATGAGCCGCAAGCTGCATCTCGCCCTGATGCTGATCGGCCTCGTGATCTCGGTCATCGCGGTCAACATGATCGCCGCGAACTGGCTGTCGCGGGTGCGGATCGATGCGACGGAAGCCGGGCTCTACCGCCTCTCCGACGGAACGCTCGAGACGCTCGACGAAATCGGCGAGCCGGTGCGCTGGACCTTCTACTATTCGCGCCGGGCGGCGGCGGACTATCCCGCCATCCGCGCCTATGGCGCGCGGGTGCGCGAGCTTCTGCAGAGCTATGAGGCGGCGGCGAACGGGCGGATCCGCCTCGTAGAGATCGACCCGGAAGCCTTTTCCGAGGACGAGGACGCGGCGATCGAAGCGGGGCTGACCCCGGCGCCGATCGGCGAGGGCCAGCGGCTTTTCTTCGGTCTCGTTGCCGAGGACAGCGTCGACCGGCGGCTGGCGATCGCCTATTTCGCGCCGGAGCGCGAAGCACTGCTGGAATACGAGCTGACGGCGATGCTGGGGAATCTGGTGCGGACCGAGACACCGGTCCTCGCCATCCTGACCGGTCTGCCGCTGGCCGAGGACGCGCCGGCCAGGCTGAACAGCCGCATCGTGCAGCAACTGGAAGCCAGTTACACGATCGAATGGGTCGACCGCAGCTTTGTGGAATTGCCCGACGCCGACGCGATGCTGATCGTGCATCCTCCGCGCCTGTCCGACGCCCAGCTCTACGCGATCGACCAGTTCGCCATGCGGGGCGGGCGCATCGTCGCCGCGCTCGACCCGATGGCGCATGTCGCGCTGCGCCCCGGCCCTGACGGCCTGCCGCCGGTCAATGCCCGCCGCTCGAGCGATCTGGGCGCGCTGACGCAGACCTGGGGCGCGGTGTTCGACCCCGATGTGACGGTGATGGACCGCGAACTGGCTCTGCCGGTGCAGGTCAATGAGGGTGGACGGGTGCGCGTGCGGTCCTATCCGCTGTGGTTCGCGCCGGGGCCGGAGCAATTCTCCCAAACCGACCTGGCGATGGCCGGCTTTTCCCGGGGCATCAATCTCGGCTCGCCCGGCATGGTGACGCTTGAAGAGCGCGCCGGCGTGCGCGCCGAAGCGCTGGTCACGACCAGCGCGGACGCGGCGCGCTATCCCGCAGAGCAGGCCGCCAGCAATCCCGGACCCGACGCACTGGCCGAGGCTTGGCCGGAAGAGAGCGGACGCTACGTGCTTGCGGCGCGGATTTCCGGCGTGCTGCCTTCGGCCTTCCCGAACGGCCCCCCGGAGGGCGCGGAACGCATCTTCGATGTGGCCGAGCATCTGCCGCAGGCCAATGGCCCGACGGATGCGGTGGTGATCGCCGATGCCGACTGGCTTGATGACAGCTTCTTCCTGACGCGCGATGCGCAATTCGGGGACAGCGTTGTCGCCGACAACATGTCCTTCGCGCTCAACCTCGTCGACATGGCGCTGGGCAATCGCTCGCTCGTCGGGCTTCGCGCCGCGCCGTCCTCGGCGCGGCCGATGACGCGGGTGGACGATCTGCGCGAACGCGCCGAGGCGCGCTATGTCGAGGAACAGGCCGCGCTGCAGGCCGGGATCGACGAGGCGCAGGAGCGGCTGGCCGCGCTGGAAGACCCGTCGGCGACCGCCGAAGCCGCTGACCTCGCGCCGGAGGAACGGCTCGACGAGGTGAACCGGCTGCGTGACAATATCGCCTCGGCCGAACAGCGCCTGCGCGAAGTTGAACGTGATTTCCGCCGTGATATCGACGCGCTCGACAATGCGCTGCGCCTGTGGACGTTGTGGCTTCCGCCGCTTCTCATCCTGCTTTTCGGACTTGGCCTGACCGGTTGGCGGCGCTGGAGGGCGCGGCCGTGACGCTGTCGCCCGAACAGACGCGGCTGCGCGAGGTCATCCTGACGGGATGCGTGGCCCTGGTCCTGTTCGCCCTGGGTCTGGCAGGCTTCCTGCTGACCGGAGGCGAGGACGACCTGCCCGCGCGCAGCGGACCGGTCCTGCCGCGCCTCGCCGGCGATCCGGGCGCGGTCTACACGATCGAGATCACCACGAAGGAAGACCGTTTCGTACTGCAGGAAGACGGCGAGGGCTGGGTGTTGCTCGGCCGCGGCGGCTATCCCGCCGATGCCGGCCTTGCCGCGCGCCTGATCTCCCGGCTGGCCGCGCTCGAATACGCGGGACCACGCACCGCCGACCCGCAACGCCACGCCCTGCTCGGACTTCAAGCGCCCGAAGAAGGTGGAGATGCCACTTCGATCGTGCTGCGCGATTTCGAGAGCCAGGTCGTCGGCGAGGTGCTGGCCGGCGCCCGGCGCGGCGAGCGCGGCACCTATCTGCGCCTGCCGGGCGAGGACCAGGCCTGGGCGGCGGACGGGGTTCTTCCGGCGATCGCGACGCCGCAGGACTGGATGAATCTCGACTTCCTGGCGCTCGGTACGGACTCGATCGCGCGCGCCTATGTCGTGCCGGTCGACGGGCCGCCCTACTTCCTCGAACGCCCCGGCCTCAGCCAGCGCAATTTCGCCCTGCGCGCGCCCGCTGGCTGGCAGTTGATCACGCCCGGGGCGGGCAATGGCACCGGCACGGTGCTGGGCCGGCTGCGCTTCCGGGATGTCCGCGCGGCGCAATTCGAGGAGCGGCCGATCGCGCGCTACGAAGCGGAGACCTTTACCGGCCTGCGGCTGGAGATCGCCGTGCATGACACGGGCGGGGCGCGCTGGGCGGTGATCCGTGCCATCGCCCTGACCGATGACGCGATGGAAGACGCGCTGGCGCTCAACAATCACGCCGACCAGCTCGCCTTCCGGCTCAGCGATCTGACCGAAGAGCGGATGATCCGCCCCCTTTCGGAGATCGCCGAACCGGTCACCCGGTCCGAAGATGCGCCTTAACCAGATCACATTGCCGGTGCGCGACATCGCGCGCTCGAAGACCTTCTATCTGACGCTGGGATTCCGGCTGCTGGTCGACAGCCCGCATTATTGCCGCTTCCTCGCGCCGGACGGCGACACGACGTTCTCGATCCATGCCGAAGACGGGGTGATCGGGACCGGTCCGGTCCTTTATCTCGAAAGCGCCGACATGGACGGCGACTTTGCCCGGCTGCGCGCGGCCGGGGTGACGTTCGATACCGAACCGGCGGATGAAAGCTGGCTGTGGCGCGAGGCGTGCTTCCGCGACCCGGACGGGCATTACTGGAAGCTCTATTTCGCGGGCGGGAACCGCGTGAACCCGCCCTGGCGGGTGACGGGTTAGGCTCAATTCCTCTCCTGTTTGACGCTCCCCGGTATCGCGAAGCGATGACCGGGGCCCAAAGATTCGAGCGATTTCTGGATCCCGGACCGGCTGCGCCGTCCGGGAAACGTCAATTGAGATGTCCCTGGGGTCCCCATGAAAATGGGGACCTGAATGTCGTGCCAGCTTCGGGTTCCCGCTTTCGCGGGAAACCCAGGGGAAAGGAATCCTCACCCCACCCCGCTCCCGTCTTGCTCACGCAAGCCGCTCGCGTCGCTCCCCTTCAAGGGGAGGGATGGGGTCTCAGTCGTCCCCGTCCTGCTCGAACTCGCCGACGCCGTAGACCGGGCCGCCTTGCGCGCCCTGAACAATGATGACGCCGGACGTGCCCTCGGGCAGGGCAGCGCCGTATTCGGCCTGGCCGCCGGCCCAGTGACCGAGCGGGATGAGGGCGCGGACCGGATTGTAGAGCTGCATGTCGAGCCCGGCATTCTCCCCGGCTTCGATCCCGACCGTGTGCCAGCCGGGTTCGAACACGGCGAGCCAGATTTCCGATGCCGAGGGCGGCGATCCGGACACCTCGATCGTGTGATTGCCGTTGCCCGTCGCCAGCGTGGTGACGTGGACTCCGGCCATCATCGCCATGCGGCGGCGCTGCAGCGCCGACAGGATGGCGTCGGTCTGGCGGCCCTCGGCCTCGGCCGCACCGTCGATCACGAATTGCGGCGTGTAGACGCGCGGCACGTCGAGGCTGGATTTGTAGAGGCGCTGGCGCTCGGTGAAGGCGGGCTGGGCGTAGGTGTCGCGCCAGCCATAAATGTCCCAGTAGTCGACGGCGAAGCCGAGCGCGATCACATCCTCGCGCTCGTCCAGCTCACCGAGATAGAGATTGGCCGCCGGGCAGAGCGGGCAGCCCTGGCTGGTGAAGAGCTCGACCAGGATCGGACGCACCTGTTCCGGCGGGTCCGGCACATGGGCCGGTCCCGCGGCGGCTGTGGCCAGCCAGATGAGGGCCGAGATCACGGACTGCATGATAGCCAGTTAGGCGCTCCCCGCGCGACAGGCCAATCAATTGAGCGTGACCGGCCGCGAGGGGAGTGTGCCCTGAATGACTAGTGCGCGACAAGATTCCTGAGGACGTAATGCAGGATGCCGCCGGCGCGGTAGTATTCGAGCTCGTTCTCGGTATCGATCCGCACCCGCGCCTCGGCCGTCTTCACCGTGCCGTCGGCATTGGTGATGGTGACGGTCAGCAGCTCGCGCGGCTGCATCGTCTCGATGCCGTCCACACTGACCATTTCGTCGCCGGTAATGCCGAGGCTTTCGCGCGTCGCGCCGCCCTCGAACTGCAGCGGCAGGACGCCCATGCCGATCAGGTTGGAGCGGTGGATGCGCTCGAAGCTTTCCGCGATCACGGCGCGCACGCCCAGCAGGACGGTGCCTTTCGCCGCCCAGTCGCGCGACGAGCCGGTGCCGTATTCCTTGCCGGCCACGATGACGAGCGGCGTGCCCTCGGTCTGGTAGGCCATGGCCGCGTCATAGATCGCCATCTGCTCGCCGGACGGGAATTTCTTCGTGTAGCCGCCTTCGATACCGCTCAGCATCTGGTTCTTGATGCGGATGTTGGCGAAGGTGCCGCGCATCATCACCTCGTGATTGCCGCGGCGCGAACCGTAGGAGTTGAAGTCGCGCGGGGCGACCTGGTGGTCCTGCAGATAGCGGCCGGCCGGGCTGTCGGTCTTGATCGAACCGGCCGGGGAGATGTGGTCGGTGGTGATCGAGTCGGCGAACAGGCCGAGGATGCGGGCCTTGGCGATATTGCCCGGCGCGACCGGGTTCATCGTCATGCCTTCGAAATAGGGCGGGTTCTGAACATAGGTGGAGGTGGAATCCCACGCATAGGTGAGACCGCCCTCGACCTCGATCTTCGCCCACATCTCGTCGCCCTCGAACACGTTGGCGTAGCGCGAGGCGAACATGTCGGCGGTCACCGCCTGACGCACAACTTCGGCGACTTCGGCGCTGGTCGGCCAGATGTCGGAGAGATAGACGGGCTCGTTTTCCTCGTCATAGCCGATCGGGTCGTTGTAGAGGTCGACATTCATCGAGCCGGCGATGGCGTAGGCCACGACGAGCGGCGGCGAGGCAAGATAGTTCGCCCGCACATCCGGGTTCACGCGGCCCTCGAAATTGCGGTTGCCCGACAGCACCGAGCAGGCCACGAGGTCGCCCGACTGCACGGCCTTGGCAATCCGGTCCGGCAGCGGTCCGGAATTGCCGATGCAGGTCGTGCAGCCATAGCCGACCAGGTTGAAACCGAGCGCGTCGAGATCGTCCTGCAGGCCGGCTTTCAGGAGATAATCGGTGACGACCTGCGAGCCCGGGGCGAGCGAGGTCTTGACCCAGGGCTTCACCTTCAGGCCGCGCCTGACCGCGTTGCGGGCGACGAGACCGGCGCCGAGCATGACGGACGGGTTCGAGGTGTTGGTGCACGACGTGATCGCAGCGATCACGACATCGCCATGGCCGATCGAATAGTCGGTGCCTTCGACCTGAACCCGCTTGTGGGCCTCGGCCATCTTCTTGAACTCGCTGTCGAGCTGCACGGCGAAGGCGTCGGAGGCGGTCGAGAGCGGCACGCGGTCCTGCGGACGCTTCGGACCGGCGAGCGAGGGCTCGACAGTCGCCATGTCCAGCTCCAGCGTGTCGGTAAAGATCGGGTCGGCAGCGTAATCGGGGCGGTACAGGCCCTGGGCCTTGGCATAGGCCTCGACCAGCTTGACCCGGGACGGGTCGCGGCCGGTGGCCTTGAGATAGGCCAGGGTCTCGTCGTCGATCGGGAAGAAGCCGCAGGTCGCGCCGTATTCCGGGGCCATGTTGGCGATGGTTGCCTCGTCGGCCAGCGACAGGTGGTCGAGGCCGTCACCGAAGAATTCGACGAATTTGCCGACCACGCCGCGCTTGCGCAGCATCTGGGTGACGGTGAGGACGAGGTCGGTCGCGGTCGCGCCTTCCGGCAGCTTGCCGGTCAGCTTGAAGCCGACGACTTCCGGGATCAGCATGGAGACGGGCTGGCCGAGCATGGCCGCTTCGGCCTCGATGCCGCCAACGCCCCAGCCGAGGACCGAGAGGCCGTTGACCATGGTGGTGTGGCTGTCGGTGCCGACCAGCGTGTCGGGATAGGCGATCGTCTCGCCATCCTCTTCTTTCGTCCAGACGGTCTGGGCGAGGTATTCGAGATTGACCTGGTGGCAGATGCCGGTGCCGGGCGGGACGACGCGGAAATTGCGGAACGCCTTGGCGCCCCATTTGAGGAATTTGTAGCGCTCCAGATTGCGCTCGTATTCGCGCTCCACATTGTCCTTGAAGGCATTGGCACTGCCGAACACGTCGACCATCAGCGAGTGGTCGATGACGAGATCGACCGGCACCAGCGGGTTGATCATGTTCGGGTCGCCGCCGAGCTTCTTGGCCGCATCGCGCATCGCCGCGAGGTCGACCACGGCGGGCACGCCGGTGAAGTCCTGCATCAGCACGCGCGCCGGGCGGTAGGCGATCTCATGGTTCGACGTCTTCTCGGTCAGCCAGGTGACCATGGCCTCGATATCGGCCTTGACGACGGTCTTGCCGTCTTCATGACGCAGCAGGTTTTCCAGAAGGACTTTCAGCGAGGCGGGCAGGCGCGAAATGCCTTTCAGCCCGTTCTGCTCGGCGACCCTGAGGTCGAAATAGACATACGACTTGCCGTCGACATCGAGGGTGCGGCGGCATTTGAAGCTGTCGAGAGAGGCCATCTGGAGCGGTTTCCTTCCGATTGGAACGGTCCATCGCACCGCGTGCCGCAGTGCGGAATCGAGCGCGTTTTAGACCCCAAGAGCGTCCCGGGCAATGCATGGTGGTGACGGGCGCGGCAATCGGTTCGCTTGACCGGCCCCGGACAAGCGGCGAAACCGGAGCCAATGGACGCAAGCGGGCAATATTCCACCGATATCCGGGCCGAGGCGCTGACCCTGTCGCGTGGCGGGCGGATCGTCGCCGACGGGCTGTCGCTGGCCGCCGACCCGGGCGGGGCGGTGCTGCTGACCGGGCGCAACGGGGCGGGGAAGACGACGCTTCTGCGCGCGCTGTCGGGCCTGCTTCGTCCCGAAGCCGGGACGGTGACCTTTTCGGGAGCGCCGGCACGGCAGGCCGGGCCGATGGTCACGGCCTGGCTCGGTCATGCCGATGGTCTGAAACCCGGCGAGACGGTGCGCGAGGCCGTCGATTTTGCCGCCGCGCTGCATGGCCGCGATCTGGTTGCTGCCGATTCAGCCCTTGAAGCGCTCGCGATCGATGCGCTCGACGAACGCCCGTGCGGTCGCCTGTCACGCGGGCAAAGCCGCCGTGTGGCGCTGGCACGGGTGCTGCTGTCGGGGCGGCCGGTCTGGCTGCTCGACGAGCCGGCGGGACCGCTTGATGCCGCAGGCCGGGATTTGCTGGCGCAATCGGTTGCGTCGCACCGGGCGCAGGGCGGGGTGGTGATCGCCGCGACGCACCAGCCCCTCGACTGGCCCGGCGCGCAGGTGATGGAGATCGGCGCATGAGCGCAGTCGCCGCCCTGTTTGCACGCGAATTGCGCCTCGCCTTCGCGGGCGGGGGCGGACCCGCCGGGCCGGCGGCCTTTTTTCTGGCGGCGCTGACGCTGGCGCCGCTGGCAATCGGACCGGGCGGACAAGTGCTGGCCGCCGCGGGGCCGGGCGTGATCGCCTTCGCCGCGCTGCTCGCCGTCTTGCAGGGCGCGGAACGGCTTTATGGCGACGACCTCTCGGACGGCACGCTCGACGTCTATCTCCTGTCCGGGCTCGACCCGTCTGTGATCGCGGCGGTGAAGACGCTGGCGGCCGGCGTCGCCACGCTGTGGCCATTGCCGCTGATCGGCGTGCTGGGCGGGATCGCGTATGGACTGCCGCCCGTGGCCGCGCTCTTCCTTGGCGGGTCGCTGGCCTGCGCGCTGCCGGGGCTTGCCTTCATCGCCGGTCTCGCCGGGGCGCTCGCCGCCGGGGTGAAACGGGCCGGGATACTGGTCGCGCTGATCGCCGCGCCGCTGATGATCCCGATCCTCGTCTTCGCGGCGGCGTCGGGCCGGGCGGCGTTCGAAGGCGACAGCCGGGCGGTTGCGAGCCTGATGATCGCCGCGGCGCTGAGCCTGATCGTTTCGGCGTTGTCCCCCTTTGCGATCGGGGCCGTGTTGCGCGCCCGAAGCGAGTAAAATCCGCTTCACGCCCCGTGATTTTTGCCGCGAAACGCCCTAGATTCGCCGGCGTGACCGGCCATCAGGGGGCTTTCATGTCGCGCCGCAGTCTCGTTCCTCTTGCACTCGTGCTGGCCGCCTGTTCGCCGCAACAGGGCGGCGAGGTGGCTTCCCCCGACGTGTCCATATCGGCCGGGAGCGGCGCGGATGCGCCGGCCGCGGTGCCGGCCGGACCGGTCGAGGTGGAGAATATATCGGGACAAAGCGAAGCCGCGACCTGGGAGACGGTGTTCGACGACGGGCTGTCGCAGTATCCCGGTCTTTACGAATATGTCCGCGCGGCCAGCGAGGCGGCGATGCGGGAAATGTCCGAGGCCGCGGCGCGCGATCATGCCAACTGGCAGGAGGACGGGGCGCAGTGGGAGTGGCGGCCCTACGATATCGGCTGGACGTGGGAGATCGTGTGGAGCGACGAGACCCGCGTCAGCGTGTTGCAGTCCTGGTATGAATACACCGGCGGCGCGCATCCCAATCACGGTTCGGGCAGCGTGTTGTGGCTGGTGCCGGAGCAGCGCACGGTCGGCCTGTCCGAACTGTTCGAGGATGGCAGCGAGGGCTCGCCTGCGATGACGGCGCTGCTGGACGCCATTCGCGCCAGTCTGATCGAGCAGAAGTCGCAGCGCCTCGGCGAGTATTTCAATGCCGACGACCAGGGCATGTGGCTCGGCGATCTGACCGCAAGTGCGGAGAGTTTCGGAGCCTTCACCCTGGCCCTCTCGACCGAGCCGGAGCGCGCGGGCGGTCTGATCTTTCATTTCGACCCCTATGCGGTCGGGGCCTATGCCGAAGGCGATTACCGGGTCCTGGTGCCGCAATCACTGTTCCGCGCCGATCTGTCGGCGGACTGGCGGGGCGTGTTCGCGGGCGAACCTGATGTCAGCCCCGAGGATCTGGAGCCGTGACCCGAGGCGGCCTGCGACAGCAGGACGCTTGCCCATCCCGACCTGAGGCCGTAAGCGCGCAGGCATGATCAGCTATCTGGCCAATCCGCGGCGCTTCGACATCTTCGCGCGCTACGCCATCCCGGTGGCGGGCGCGCTGGCGGCGGTGCTGATCGCCGTGGGCCTCTACCTGTCGCTGATCGGTTCGCCGCCCGACTATCAGCAGGGCGACACGATCCGCATCATGTATATCCACGTGCCGGCGGCCTGGCTGGCGCTGGCGCTGTATTTCGCGATGGGGATATCCAGCGCCATCTTCTTCATCTGGCGGCACAATCTGGCGGATGTCGCGGCGGCCTCGATCGCGCCTGTCGGTATGGTGTTCGCCGGCCTCTGCCTGATCACCGGAAGCCTGTGGGGCAAGCCGACTTGGGGCACGTGGTGGATCTGGGATGCGCGGCTGACCTCGATGCTGATCCAGTTCCTGCTGTTTCTCGGCTACATGGCGCTGCGCGGTGCGCTGGAGGACGAGAAGCTGGCCGCGCGGCTGGCCGCCATCCTCGCCATGGCGGGCCTTCTGAACCTGCCGATCGTGAAATTCTCCGTCGATTGGTGGGCGAGCCTGCACCAGGGCGCGACCGTGTTCCGTGACGGCGGGCCGAGCATCGACCCGAGCCAACTGGCGCCGCTGCTGGTCATGGCGTTTGGTCTTACCGCCCTGGCGGCATGGATCGTGATGTACCGGATGCGCAGCGTGATCATGGACCGGCGCGCAAGGGCGCTTAGTCAGGCCCGCGAAGCCCGGGGAGGCGCGGCGTGATGAGCGAGCTTTTTGCCTTTTCCCACCCGGCTTTCATCTGGCCGGCCTATGCGATCACCGCGCTGGGCGTTGGCGGGCTGGTCTACTGGATATTGTCGGAACGCGCCGCGGTGAAGAAACGCCTCGAACGCGAGGAAAGGCGCGCGGCGCGATGAACGGGCTGCGTCTCCTTCCCGCCGGGGTGCTCGTCGTTCTGGTCGCCGTCTTTGCCTGGCTGCTGCTCGGCCCGGAACGGGTCAGCGACGACCCGATGGTTGGCCAGAGCGTGCCGTCGGTCACGCTCGAGGCGCTGCCCGGCCGCGCGGGGTTCGATCCGGCTGCCATCGAAGGCCCCTATCTGCTCAACATCTGGGGCAGCTGGTGTCCGCCCTGCCGCGCCGAACATCCTCTGCTGATGCGGCTCTCGGAAGAAGGCATCCCGATCTATGGCGCGGCCTGGCGCGACAGTCCGGAGAATGCCGGGCGCTTCCTCGCCGAGCTTGGGGACCCCTTCGCCGGCGTGGTGCTCGACCCGCGCGGCGAACTGGTCATCGGGCTGGGCGTCACCGGCGCGCCGGAAACCTTCATCGTCGACGCGGACGGCATCATCCGCGCGCGTCATGCCGGCCCGCTGACGCCGCAGGCGCTGCAGCGCGACATCATACCGGTCTGGAACGAGGTTTCGGGGGAGTAGGCCCCGGTTTTTGCTTCGATCAGCACAACTTTCGCGTTAGTCTTCCCGTCAAAGAGAGGGGAAGGCCGCATGCTGACAACACTGTTTTCGATCCTGCTGACGGCGGGGATGGCACCCGGGAGCGGGCCGTCCGCCGCACCGTCCTTCGCCTTCTGCCAGATCAATGCCGAGCGGCGAGGCGATGCTCCGCCCACGGGTTTCACGGCCGAATGCCCGACCCGGCAGGACGATCACGCGGCGCTGCAGGCCGCCGCCGATCATGCGCTGGCCAGCGTCAATCTCGACCTCAACCGGCGCGAGCGTTTCGCCGTCGCGCGGGAAATGGTGATGGAGCGTGCCGCGGACGGCAGTTGGCATGCCGCCGAGGGCCAGATGCTGATCCGGCCGATGTTCCTCGTGCCACCCAACGAATTCCTGCGCCGCCCGCGCCATTACCGCTGCGACTATGTCGTCTGGCCGGGGCGCGACGGGCGCGGCGAGGACATGGAGATGACCTGCTATGCCGGCGGATCGACCCGGCCCTCGCGCCCGGCGCAGCGCACGATGGAAGATTTCGTCCGGTCCACGCGCTGGGTGCCGACCGGCACGCGCTATTGCTTCACCCATTCCGAAGTGGGTGAAGTGGATGGCACGGACAGCCGCGGCCGGGTGATCGCGGGCGAACCGCTCGATGACAACCTGCCCTGGCCCGACTACTGCCCGGAGTGGTGAGGTCTTCTATACAAGCCAATGATTGAACTCCCCGCGAAAGCGGGCACCCCGGCCGATTGGGGAGCAGGGGTAGCTCCGGAATGCGGTGCGACGCTTTCGGCGCCCCTGACCCGAACCGGTTCGAGGTCCGGGATCGCGCGACGCGCGTCCGGGAATTCAGGAGTTGTTGATCCGGCGGGAGAACGCCAGCCTTCCGGTTTTTGCTTCGATCAGCACAACTTTCGCGTTAGTCTCTTCGGGAAAGAGGGGAGTGCCTTGATGTTGCTGCTGTTTCTAGCCGCCTTGGTCTCACAGGAGATCACCGAACTTCCGTTCAACGCGCCACCGCCACCGGAAGACTGCCGGACTGAAGCGATGTGCGCCGAAGCCGAGGCGATCGTGAAACCCCCAGTTCCCGAGCCTGACGCAGGACCGGCGTCTCCGCTAGACGAGCCGAATATCGCCCGGTGCCGTGTGGAGTATGGCGGGGAAAATCCGGAGATTGGCGGCCCGCGCTCCCTGCGCGCGACATGCTCTGCGGATGCGGAAGAGGCGGATCTGCTGCAGGCTACGGCTGACGCTGCACTCGAGCGCGTTTCCGTGCGCGGAATCGACCGGCATCAGTATGTCGAACTGGCCCGCGATATCCGGTTTCGCTTCGATCCTGACACCCGATCCTATTCCGCCATACCCGGACAGGACTTCATCCGCGGCATCCCGGCGATCCCTCCGCGGATCATGGCGCGCGGCGACAGCTACGCCTGTTCCTTCGGTATCGAGGTCGATGGTGACGGTTCGCCGGACGATCACGAGTTGACCTGCCTTGTCGAGGGAGAGCGGCGCTACGTCTTCATGGGCGATGCCCAGCGCAGCGTCCGCAATGCGATCCGGGCCACCCGCTTCGTACCGACCGGAGAATCCTATTGCCACGCGGATCGCTATGCGATCGAGATCGATGGTTATGGACCGCAGGCCTACATCGATCAGCTGCCGCGCTATTGCGAGGCCGAAGAATGATCGCGGCGGCGCTGCTCATTCTGGCCGCGCCCGTCGAGCCTGCCGCGCCGGCTCCCGATACGCCGGTCCAGTCCTGCGTGATGGTCTATGGCGGCCACGAGCCGGAAACCGGCGGGCCTCGTTCGCTGGCGGCGCAGTGTCCGGCGGGTGCGCCCTATCCGGACCGGCTTCAGGCCGCGGTCGATTCGGCGCTGGACGTTATTCCCCTGGGACGATGGGGCCGGGATCGCGCCTTCCACCTCGCCACGGAGGTTCTCTTCCGGTTCGACCCCGAAACGGCTCGATATCATCCCGAGCCGAGGCAGGTGCTGATCAGTGCCTATCTCGACATCCCGTCCGCGCTGTTTGAAGCCGAAAGAGGGTTTGCCTGCACCGCCGCGACACGGATCGGTCCGGACGGCCGTCCGGGCGAGCCGGATGTCTACTGCCTCGTCGAAGGCGAGCGGCCGCGCACGATCACCCGCGAGGCGGAACGCGCCGCGCGCGATGCGGTGCTGGCGACACGCTACGTGCCGACCGGCGAACGCTATTGCGAGACGATCGAATACACCGCGACGATCCACCGGTCCGATCCGGCGGGCTATGTCGATCAGCTGCCCGACCTGTGCGAGGAGGGGGAGTGATCGCGGCGATCCGGTAAGCAGCCAGGCGTCATTACCGCCCCGGATCGGGGTCAGGGGTAAACTCCGGCGGGAATCCAGAAGGCCCGGAATACTGGACCCCGCCTTCGCGGGGGTGACGGACGATTTTGTGTGACGCTCCCCGGATTCGCGCAGCGAAGTCCGGGGCCCATATTGCTCGCCGCCTGGATCCCGGACCGGCTTCGCCGTCCGGGAAACGTCCGACCGGGCAATCGAAACCCCGACTCGCCCTCGCCTGCCTTCGCTGCTAAACCCCGCCGCCATGTTCAAGGCCAGCGTGCTCACCCTCTTCCCGGATGCGTTTCCGGGCGTGCTCGGCGTCTCCGTGATCGGGACGGCGCTGAACCATGGATTATGGGCGCTAGAGACTGTGGACATCCGGAAGTTTTCCCGTCATAAGCACGCCTCCGTTGACGACACCCCGGCTGGCGGGGGCGCTGGAATGGTGCTTCGCCCCGATGTGGCGGCAACGGCGATCGACGCGGTGACTGCCCCGGACAACGGGGAACGGCCGCTGATCTACTTGACGCCCCGGGGCCGTCCGCTGACCCAGACCCGCGTACGCGAGCTGGCTGCGGGACCCGGCGTTGTCGTGTTCTGCGGCCGCTTCGAAGGCCTCGATGAGAGGGTGATCGAAGCGCGCGGGATGGAGGAAGTCAGTGTCGGCGATGCGGTGCTCGCCGGCGGTGAAGTGGCGGCGCAATACCTCATCGAGGCTTGCGTCAGGCTGATCCCCGGGGTGATCGGGGACCCGGCTTCCGCCGAAGAGGAAAGTTTCGAGGGCGATCTCCTCGAATATCCTCACTACACGCGTCCGCGCGTGTGGGAGGACAGGGAGATCCCCGAGGTTCTGCTCTCGGGTAACCACGCGAAGATCGCGGCGTGGCGGCGGGAGCAGGCGGAGCGGATTACGAAGGAACGCCGTCCGGACCTGTGGGCGAGACACAGCCGGCGCGATGGAGAGTGAGAGATGAATATCGTCGAAGAAATCGAACGCGAGGAAGCCGCGCGCGTTCTCGAAGGCAAGACCATCCCGTCCTTCGATCCGGGTGACACGCTGAAGGTTCACGTGCGCATCAAGGAAGGCGACCGCGAACGTATCCAGGTGTTCGAAGGCGTCTGCCTCGGCAAGAATGGCGGCGGGATCAACGAGTCCTTCACCGTCCGCAAGATCTCGTTCGGCGAGGGTGTGGAGCGTGTCTTCCCGACCCACTCCCCGATCGTCGACAAGATCGAGGTTGTCCGCCGCGGCAAGGTGCGCCGTGCGAAGCTGTATTACCTGCGCCAGCGCGCCGGCAAGTCGGCCCGTATCACCGAGCGCACGACCGGCCGTTCGAACGACTAACAGGATTTCCGGCCGGCCCGTCCGGCCCGGTCAACTGCACAACGCCCGCCGGAAATCCGGCGGGCGTTTTGCTTTGCGCCCCCGGCTCTTGCATAACGGGCGCAGCAGAAAGAGGGATGCCCGGCATGGCCGAGGAGATGAGCGAACAGGTCGCGCTGGAGACGGTGAATGCCGGTCTGCAGATGCTGGGCGCAGGACAGCTGGGCGAGGCCGAGGCCGTCGCCGACGCGGTGCTCGATGCGCGCAAGGACGATCTGATGGGCCTTTATCTCAAGGCCCAATGCCGCCGCGTGGCGGGCGATGCGGAATCCGCGTTGCGCCTGGCGCGCAAGCTGGCCCGCGCGCGGCCGGACGAGCCGGTCATCGCGGTGCTGCTGGCGCTGTGCGTGCTCGACACCGGCGACGGCGAGACCGCGATCAAGCTTCTGAAGAAGGTGCAGGACGAGGGCCGGCCCGATGCCGACCTCAGCTACAATCTCGCCAGCCTGCTCTACGACAAGGGCGACAGGCGCGGCGCGGTCGACGCCTATGACCGGGCGCTGGCGGTCAATCCCGACCACTATTACGCCATTCGCGGCTTGGCCCACACGCTGTCGGAACTGGGCGAGGACCGCCGCGCCGAGGCGCTGGCACTGCGCGTCACCGGCCAGGTGCCGGACGATCCCGTCGCGCTGTCGGTGCTGTGCCGCGCCGATGTGCGCCGCGGCGAACCGGCCAAGGGCGTGGAGCGGATGAAGCTGCTGTGGACGCAGAATCCCGATGCGGTGAACACCGCCATTGCGCTCGGGCGGCTCGGCGAGGCGAAGGAAGCTACTGGCGATTTCGCCGGCGCGTTCGAGGCGTGGAAGACGGCGAATGACCGTCTGCGCACGCATTTCGCTGACCAATATGCCGGCGACAGCGGGGCGTATTCGCTGGATGCGGCGAAGCGGGTGCGGGCGTTCAATGAGGGCCTGACCCCATCCTCGCCCAAGCCGCAGGGTGACGGGCCGGCCCCGGTCTTCCTCGTCGGCTTCCAGCGGGCCGGCACGACGCTGATGGAACAGATCCTGGCCGCGCATCCGGCGATCACGACAACGGGCGAGGATGCCTCGATCAAGCCGCTGGTCGATGCCGCGGGCCGCAGCGAAGCCGAGCTGGCCGAGCTGATGAAGGGCGATGCCGACCGGATGAAGGGGCTGCGCAAGGCGTACTGGAAATCCGCCGGCGGCGCGCCGAAGCCGGGCGCGGTCTTCATCGACAAGCTGCCGCTGAACATGATGTGGCTGGGTGTGATCGCGAACGTCTTCCCCGACGCGAAAATCCTGCTGGCGCTGCGCGACCCGCGCGATGTCGTGCTGTCGGCCTTCCAGCAGCGCTTCGGGATGAATTCGGCGAATTACGCCATGCTGACGGTAGAGGGCACGGCGGCCTATTACGATGCCGCGACCGGCGCCGGGACCGCCGCGATGCGGGCCTTCCCGGACCTGTCGGTGCTGGAGGTCCGCTATGAGGACCTCGTCGGGGATGTCGAGGGGCAGGCGAAACGGATGATCGGTTTCCTCGGCCTCGACTGGGATCCGTCCGTAATGGATTACCGCGAGAAGGCGAAGACGCGAACGATCACCACGCCGTCGGCGACGCAGGTGACCGAACCGGTCTACACGAAGTCGATCGGGCGCTGGAAAGACTATCGCTTCGCGCTGGAACCCGTGCTGCCGACGCTCGACTACTGGGCGAAGCATTGGGGCTATGGGTCCGAATGAAGCCCTCCCTCGTCATCCTGACCGGGGCGGGGATATCGGCGGAATCCGGGCTCGGCACCTTCCGTGACGCCGACGGCGTCTGGTCGAAATTCGACTGGCGGCAGCTGGCGACGCCGGAAGGGTTCGCGAACGACCCCGTCGCCGTGCACGGCTTCTACAATGCCCGCCGGCAGGGCCTTGTCGCGGCCGCGCCGCACGCCGCCCATACCGCGCTGGCGGAGCTTGAGACGGGCTGGCGGGCGTCGGGCGGGGATTTCCTTCTGGTGACGCAGAATATCGACGATCTGCACGAGCGCGCCGGCAGCCGGGCGCTGATCCACATGCATGGCGAATTGTTCAAGGCGCGCTGCGGGGCGTGCGGCACGGTCACGGACTGCCGCACTGACCTGTCGATCGCCGACGCCTGCACCGCCTGCGGCCGGGAGGGCCGGATGCGCCCGCATGTCGTGTGGTTCGGCGAAATCCCGCTCGGGATGGAGGAGATTTTCCCGGCGCTGGAAACCGCGACGCATTTCGCCGCGATCGGAACCTCGGGCACGGTGTGGCCGGCGGCCGGCTTCGCCGAAGCGGCCAAGATCGCGGGCGCGCGGACCTGGGAATTGTCGCTCGAGGCGGGGGAGGGTGGGCATTTCTTCGATGTCACGGACTATGGACCCGCGAGCGAGACCGTGCCCCGATGGGCGAGAACGATGATGGACGAGATCCGCGCATGAGCATTCCCGATCCCCGCCTCTCGGAAGGGCACACACGGCTGCGCATGGGCCGGCCGGAGGAGGCCGAGACGCTGGCCGACGCGCTGATCCGCGACAATCCGGGCGATACCGAAGCGCTCTATCTCAAGGGCATGTGCCGCCGGGCGGTCTATGACTATGCCGGGGCGCTGGAGATTTTCCGCGATCTCGATGCGCGCACGCCGGGCCAGGCCGGCGTGCTGATCTTCCTCGGGCTTGCCCATCAGGGTCTGGGGCAGAGCCGTGAAGCGGAGGCTGCCTTTGCGAAGGCGGAAGCCGCGAACCCCGAACAGCCGCTGGCGGCCTTCTATCGTGGCATGGCGCTGTTCGATCTCGGCAACAAGGCAGGGGCGGTCGCGGCCTATGAGCGCTGCATCCGGCTCGATCCGAACCATGTCGCGGGACTGCGCAGCCTCTCCCATACGCTGCACTCGATGCGCCGTTTCGAGGACGCCGAGGCGGTCGCCGCCCGCGGGCTGAAGCTGGCGGCGGGCGATCCGGTCCTGTCCGCAGTGAAAAGCAATGCCGAGCTGCGCCGCGGCGAAATGCAGAGCGCGCGGCAGCGGATGGAGACGGTCTCGCTGGCGAATGCCTCGCCCGTCAATGCCGCGCTGGCGCTGAAGACGCTCGGCGATGTGCGCGAGGCCGAGGGCGATTTTCGCGGCGCGTTCGAAGCCTGGGCGGAGGCCAACAAGCGCGAGCGCGACTGGGCGCTGCCGGCCTATGGCAATGACGAGACGCCCTATTCGTTGGCCGGGGTGCGGCGGGCGAAGTTCTTCTTCGACAAGGCCGAGGGCCTGACGACCGGAACGGCGGAGGGTCCGTCGCCCGTCTTCCTCGTCGGCTTTCCGCGCTCGGGCACGACGCTGCTGGAAAACATCCTCGCGGCGCACCCGGCGATCACGACCAGCGAGGAAAAGGCGCATGCCTGGCCGGCGCTGGCCGAGACGGGGGAATACCAGGCAAAGCTGCCGGACCTGATGGCGGCGGACGACGCCACGCTGGAACGGCTGCGGTCGGAATACTGGAAGCGCGCCTGTCCGGACGGTCTGCCGGGCGCGGGCGAGGTCTTCGTCGACAAGCTGCCGGCCAATCTGGGCTGGATCGGCCTGCTCGGCCGGCTTTTTCCGGGCGCGAAATTCCTTATGGCGGTGCGCGATCCGCGCGACTGTGTGCTGTCGGCCTTCCAGCAGCGTTTCGCGATGGGCGCGGCGATGTTCCGCATGCTCGACATGGAAGATGCGGCGGCCTGGTATGATGCCAGCTTCGGCGCGGCCGAGGCGGCGCGCCGGGCGATGCCGGGCCTCGACGTGCATGTCGTGCGCTATGAAGACCTCGTCGCCGATCTCGAAGGCGAGGCGCGCAAGGCGATCGCCTTCCTCGGTCTCGACTGGGACGATGCGGTGCTCGACTACCGGGCGAAGGCAAAGGACCGCCAGATCAACACGCCGTCCGGCCCGCAGGTCGACAAGCCGGTCTATTCGGACTCGGTCGGACGGTGGAAGCATTACGCCTTCGCCTTCGAGCCGGCGATGCCCTTCCTGGAAAGCTGGGTGGAGTATTGGGGCTATGAGCACTGATCCCGGCTTCGATCCGAAGCGCGCCATCGAGGCGGGCCTCAGGGCGGTCGAACAGGGCCGTCCCGGGGAAGGTGTGCAGATCGCCGAGGAGACGCTGCGCCGGGCCGGAAAGTATCCGGGCGCCTATTTTCTCATGGCCTGGGCGCTGCGTGCGCTGGGCGAAGCGCAGGAGGCGATCTCCTATGCGCGTAAGGCCGAAAAGGCCGGTGGACGCGATCCGCTGACGCTCAACCTGCTGGCGCTGCTGTACAAGGAGGCAGACCAGTTCGACCTCGCCCGCCGTGCCTGGCAGGACGTGCTGCGCAAGGAAAAGCGCGCGCTCGACGCGGTGCTCGGCATCGCCCGGCTCGACCGCGATCTTGGCCGCTATGACGACGCCTATGCCGGGTTCGAGCGGGCGCTGAAAATGGCCCCGCATCATCCCGACACGCTCGCCTCCTACGCCGATGCCAAGGCGCGCGGCGGGGCGTATGAGACGGCCGGACATATGGCCGCGCACGCGCTGGCTCATGCCCCGGAACACCCGCTGGCACTGGCTGTCTGGGCCGGCGAGGCGCTGAAGACCGAAACCCCGGAGACGGTCATCGCCCGGCTTGAGGCCGGGCTGGCCGCGGGCAAGGGCAATCCTGCGCTGCGGGCGCAGGCGATCGGGCGGCTGGGCGAGGCGCTGGACAAGGCCGGGCGGCATGACGACGCCTTCGCCCGTTACAGCGAAGCCAACCGCCTGCTCTATCAGTCCGCGATCCATGCCTGGGGAGAGATGGATTATTCCCTGCCGCACCTCGTCTCGTTGCTGGGGGCACTACGCGACGCCGCGCCCGCGGCATTGACCGGCATCGAGGACAAGGCGCCGCCCGCGCCGGTCTTCCTGGTGGGGTTCCCGCGCTCGGGTACGACACTTGCGGCGCAAATTTTCGCCGGTCATGACCGCGTGGTGCTGTCCGACGAGCGGGAGAATGCCGGGGCGATCCTCGAAGCCGCGGGCCGCAGCGCGGAGAGCTGGCGCGACTTCCTCGCCATGTCCCCGCAACGGCGCACGGGGCTGCGCCGGGCCTACTGGAAGGCGGCGCGGCCTGAGGGTCCGCTCAGGGATGGCCGCGTGCTGGTCGACAAGCTGCCGGCCAATCTCGCGATGATTGCGGCCCTCGGCGCGGTCTTCCCGGACGCAAAATTCATCGTCATGACGCGCGATCCGCGCGATGCGGTCCTGTCGGCGTTCAAGCAGCGTTTCGAACCCAATCCGTCGACGGTGCACTTCATGACGATCGACACGGCGGCGGCCTATTATGACGCCTCGCACCGTCTGCTGGACGCAGCACAGCGCCTCCTGCCCGGTCTCGATATCCGCTTCCAGTCCTACGAGACGCTGGCAGGATCACCCGAGGTTGAAGGCAAGGCGATGGCCGGGTTTGCCGGGCTCGACTGGCAGGATGGCATGCTCGATGTGGCGGCCCGGGCCGGAGCGGCCGATATCCGTACGCCGTCCGCGCCGCAGCTGCGCGAGACGATCGAGGCGCGTTCGACCGGCCAGTGGAAGCCCTATGCGCGGCAGATGGAGGGCGCAGTGAAAATACTGACGCCGTGGATCGAGCGTTGGGGTGTTTCCGGCTGACGCGCGCTACGCCTCGTCCTCGATGCGGTGCATGTCGTCATCGCTGAGGCCGAAATGGTGGCCGATCTCGTGCACCAGGACATGGGTGATGAGATCGGTCAGCTTCACATCGCCGCGGTCCTGCCATTCGGCGAGGATCGGCTTGCGGTAGAGCCAGACCTGGTCGGGCAGTGTCGCGCTGTCGAGGGTCGATTTCTGCGACAGGTCGACGCCGTGATAGAGTCCGGTCAGCTCGTAGGGGTCGTCCATCCCGAAATAGTCGAGCGTTTCCTGTTCCGCAAAGTCGTCGACGCGGATCACCACGCTGCCGCACATTTCCCGGAAGCCGGCCGGCATGGCCTGCCAGGCCTGTTCGGCGAGGGCGGCGAATTCGTCGAGCGAGGGCATGGGTGTGTGCTGGATCATCGTCCCGCGCATGTAGGGCGTGAAACGCCGGCTTGCATCCTGAACGAAGAGGGAACAAAATCAGCGCCATGAGCCTCGATGCCTTCGCGTCCGCCGCCAATCCGGCAATCGACGATGCCCGCCAACTGATGCGCGGCGCGGCGCGGCTGCTCTACGACCACGGCTACAATGCCATTCCGGAGTTTTCGCTGGCGTCGTCGCGGCGCGCCGACCTGTTCGCGGTCGGGCCGAAGGGCGAGATCACCATTGTCGAGATCAAGTCCGGGATTGCCGATTTCCGTGCCGACAACAAGTGGCATGAATACCGGGATTATTGCGACCGGCTGTATTTCGCCGTGTCGGCGCGCTTCCCGCGCGACATCCTGCCCGAAGATGCCGGCCTGATCGTTGCGGACGGGTTCGGCGCGGCGATCCTCCGGGAATCCCCGCACCATCCGCTGGCCGGGGCGCGGCGCAAGGCGGTGACGCTGCGCTTCGCGCGCTGCGCGGCGGAGCGGCTGATGCGGCTCGACGTCTAGCCGAGCGCGGCGGCGAGGGCGGCTTCGAAGTCCGCCACCCGGCCGGCATAGCGGCGTTCGCAGATCTCCAGCGTTTCCGGCTGCGCCCGGTCGGGCGCGCCGCTGTCGAAGGGCGGGGCCGGGTCGTATTCGATGCCGAGCTGGATCGCCCGGGCGACGCTTTCGCCGGCGATTTCCGCCGTGATCGTCAGGGCGAAGTCGATCCCGGCGGTCACGCCGCCGCCGGTGAAGAGATTGCCGTCGCGCACGACGCGCGCCTTCACCGGCTCCGCGCCGACCCGCGCGAGATGGGAATGCCAGGCCCAGTGCGTGGTGGCGCGCTTGCCTTTCAACAGACCCGCCGCCCCCAGAATGAAGGCACCGGTGCACACCGAGGTGACATAACGGGCACCTTCGGCCTGACGCTTCACGAAGGCGATGGTGTCCGCGTCCTGCATCGCCTGGTCGATGCCGAAGCCGCCGGGCACGCACAGCATGTCGAGCTTCGGGCAGTCATTGAAATCGGTATCCGCCAGCAGGAAAGGACCGCAATCGGTCTCGACCGGGCCTTTCGTCTTGGCGACGAGATGAAGTTTCGCGCCCGGCAGGCGGGCGAGCACCTGCAGTGGCCCGGTGAAGTCGAGCTGGGTCAGATTGGGGAAGAGCAGGAAGCCGATATGGAAGGGCTCGGCCATGATCGCGCTCCAGAAATGCAGTGGTTAGCGTGGTGCGCGCTTCGCCAGAATCCGCTGCAGGGTGCGGCGGTGCATGTTCAGGCGGCGGGCCGTTTCGGAAACATTGTGACCGCAGGATTCGTACACGCGCTGGATATGTTCCCACCGCACCCGGTCGGCGGACATCGGATTGTCGGGCGGGGGCGGGGCGTCGCCGCGATTGAGCAGCGCCTTGATCACGTCTTCGGCGTCGGCCGGCTTGGAGAGATAGTCGACCGCGCCGGACTTCACCGCCGCGACCGCGGTGGCGATATTGCCATAGCCGGTCAGCATGACGACGCGGCAATCGGCCCGCGATTCGTGCAGCGCCTTGACCACGTCGAGACCCGACCCGTCGTCGAGGCGCAAGTCGAGCACGGCAAAAGCGGGCGGGTTCCCTCTGGCGATCTCCAGCGCCTCGTCGACCGTGCCGACGGCGGAGACGATGAAGCCCCGCTGGGTCATGGCCCGCCCGAGGCGGGTCCGGAACGGCGCATCGTCATCGAGCACCAGAAGCGTGCGGTCTTCGGGAAGGTCGAGCGGTGCACCAGTGTCGGTCATGATCGAATCAAACTCTCATCCGTATGCGGGATGTCTATCTAGACCGCGTTTCCGGCAACTTCCACCCGCGAGCGAGGCCAGGTGACGGTAACCCGGGCGCCGCCAAGCGCAGAGTCGTTGGAGACGTGAACCGTGCCGCCGAGGCGCTCGTTGAGCGTGATCGCGATGAAGACGCCCAGCCCCAGCCCGCCGCCCGGTTCGCCGCGCCTTCGGCTGGAGATGTAGGGCTCGCCGATCTTTGACAGGATGTCGGGCGCGAAGCCCGGCCCGTCATCCTCGATGATCACGCCGACCCGTGCGTCGTCCCACCAGCCGGTGACATTGACCCTTGCGTCGGCGAATTCCACCGCATTCTCGATCAGATTGCCGACGCCGTAGAGCATTTCCTGCTGGCGGATGAGGACCGGGGGTTCGGCCCCTTCGCGCGGCAGGGCGAGTTTGATGACAATGGCCGTGCCGAGACCACGCAGCGGCGCGGAAATCTCTTCCAGCGCATCGTTCAGGGCGACGCGGTCGTGCATGGCGTCGCTCGCGTGACGCTGCTGCGACAGGCGTTTGAGAATGTCCCGGCAGCGTTCGGCCTGGCTGACGAGAAGTTCGGCATCCTCCTTCAGGACCGGATCGGTCGCGCCGCGCGCCAATTCCTTGGCGGTCAGCTGGATGGTGGCGAGCGGTGTGCCGAGTTCATGCGCGGCCGCTGCCGACAGCGCGCCGAGCGCCGAAAGGCGCTGCTCTCTGGCGAGAATGCCCTGGGTGGCGGTCAGGGCAGCGCCCATGCGCTGGGCTTCCTGCCCGATCCGCCAGGCATAGGCGGCGGTGAAGGCGATGGTGATGATCATCGCCGTGGCCATGCCGGCGAGATAGATGTCGGGCAGGCTGGGTGGTTCGCCCACTCCCCAGGGCAGGGGCCAGGCCGCAAACACCATCATCGCGCCGCCCGCCATGGCGATCGCCACCAGCGCGGCGGACCAGCGCGGCGGCAGGGCTGCGACCCCCACCGTGATCGGTGCGACCAGGAGAATCAGGAAGGGGTTGGACCAGCCGCCTGTCAGCGTGACCAGGCCGATCAGCTGGACCGCGTCATAGGCCAGCTGCCAGAAGGCTTCGCGGTCGGTTGCGAAGCGCTGCAGCGGGCGGGTCAGATGAAGACCGACATTGAGGCCGGCGCTGGCCATGATGAAGGCGGCGCAGAACAGGATCGGCAGGTCGAAGCCGAAGCCGAAGAAGACGGTGAGGATGGCGACGCTCTGGCCGAGTACGGCCAGCCAGCGCAGATTGACCAGCGAACGCAGGCGCAACCGGCCCAGCAAGGGGCCGCGGTCGGAGCCGGGCGGGGTCGATTCCCAATCGGTTTCGAAGCTCATGTCTGACCTATACCGCAATCAGGCATGGACGCGAGCGGAATGGAGTCATACCTTCCGCATCGTTTTGCTGCACTGCGGCGTAACGGGAGTTGCACTGCATCATGCCCTTTTCCCGGCAACCGGTCTGGATCTACGCGCTTCTGGCGGGCGTTGCGGCGCTGGCCATCATGTTCGGCGTCCTGATGCTGACCGGCACGCGCGACAGCGGTCCGATCGTGCGTACCAGCGGCCAGGCCCAGATCGGCGGCCCCTTCACCCTCGTCAACCAGGACGGGGAGACGGTGACCGATGCCGATTTCCGCGGCAAGGCGATGCTGATCTATTTCGGTTTCACCTATTGCCCGGACATCTGCCCCTTCTCGCTGCAGACGATGGACGCAGCGCTGGCCCAGCTCAGCGCAGCCGACCGGGCGCGGGTCCAGCCGATCCTGATCAGTGTCGATCCGCGGCGTGACACGTCCGAAGCGCTCGCGACCTATGTGCAGAGCGACGCCTTTCCCGACGGGCTGGTCGGGCTGACCGGTACGCCGGAGCAAATTGCCCAGGTGACGCAGGAATACCGCGTCATCTACCGCGAAACGGAGGAAGGCCAGGAGGATGACAGCTATCTCGTCGATCACACCTCCTTCATCTATCTGATGGATTTCGAAGGAGAATTCGTAACGGTTTTCAGCCACGGCCATACGCCGCAGGCGATTGCCGATACGCTTCAAGACTTCCTTGACCAGGAGCGGTCATCCTGACCGCCGGTTAGCCCGCATTCTCGCCCCCGAACGGGGCGCAGGGAGGATTCATGCTCTACAGCATGCACGAAATGACACGGTTGGCGCTGACGCCCTGGCGGGCGGCGGCGAATGCCTCGCGCCGGGTGCTGCGCGCGCCGTGGAACCCGGTCGGCGAGACCTTCGCCGGCCGCGCTGCGGCCGCAGCGGCGGACCTGTTCGAGTCGGTGACGCGCCGCTATGGCAAGCCGGACTGGATGCTGCCCACCACCGAAATCGACGGCCAGACCGTCAAGGTGACACCCGAGACGGTGTGGTCGAGCCCGTGGTGCGACCTCGTCCATTTCGCACGCGAGGGCGCGAAACCGGGAGATCCGAAAATTCTCCTGGTCGCACCGATGTCTGGCCACTACGCGACGCTGCTGCGTGGCACGGTCGAGACCTTCCTGCCAAACCACGAAGTCTACATCACCGACTGGATCGATGCGCGCATGGTGCCGCTCACCGAAGGCCGGTTCGATGTCAGCGACTATATCGACCATGTCCGCCAGATGATCACCGAGACCGGCGCCGATACGCATGTCGTGGCGGTGTGCCAGCCCGGCCCGCTGGTTCTGGCCGCGGTGTCGCTGATGGCCGAGGACAAGGATCCGGCGCGCCCGGCGAGCATGACCTTCATGGGCTCGCCGATCGACGCCCGGAAATCCCCGACCGTGCCGAACAAGCTGGCCGAGGAAAAGCCGTTCGAATGGTTCGAGAACAATGTGATCCACACCGTGCCGCCACCCTATCCGGGCGCGCTGCGGCGGGTCTATCCGGGCTTCCTGCAGCTTGCCGGCTTCATGAACATGAACTGGGACAAGCATGTGGACGCCCACTGGCAGTATTTCTCCGACCTCGTCGAGGGCGACGGCGAGCCGGTGGAGAAGCATCGCGAATTCTACGACGAGTATCTCGCCGTGATGGATCTGACCGAGGAATTCTACCTGCAGACGATCAGGCTGATCTTCCAGGAGCATGCGCTGCCGCGCGGCGAGCTGATGCATCGCGGCCGCCTGGTCAATCCCGCGGCGATCACGGACGTGGCGCTGATGACCGTCGAGGGCGAGCGCGACGACATTTCCGGGATCGGCCAGACCCAGGCGGCGCACGATCTGTGCGTCAACATTCCCGAGGCGATGCGCGTCGACTGGGTGCAGCCGAAGGTCGGCCATTACGGCGTCTTCAACGGCAGCCGCTTCCGTGCCGAGATCGCGCCGCGCATGGGCGCCTTCTTCCGTGAGCACGCCAGTTCGGGCGGCACGGGCAAGACGAAGGCGGCCTGACCGCGTCTTCCCCGGCCTGAAACGGAAAAAGCCCCGGCGGAACCCGCCGGGGCTATTTCATTGGTGACTTTCCGTATCGCCTATTCCGCAGCCGGTTCGGCGGACACGGTGATGCCATAGGCGTCGAAGTCGAACGCACCGGTTTCGCCGGCCCGGACCAGCGTGCCGATCGAGATCGGTTCTTCCGGTTCGACAGCGATGGTGATGGTGCCGCCCTCGTTGATGAAGGAGACGAGCGCTTCGGACAGCTGGGAGACCAGCGGCCGCGGCACTTCGGCGGGCACGCCCATGAGTCCCAGCGAAATCATGGCGCCGGCCTGCTGGCGCAGCTCGTCCTTGGACATGCCCTGGGCCGCGGACCCGGCGGTCAGCGCCCGGTCGAGCAGGGAATGGTCCTCGAGGCGGATGACGAGGCGGTTGATCATCAGCGGATCGAATATCGCCATCATGTCCTCGCCGTCCAAATCACCCGGCTGCATGGCGGTCGACAGGCGCATCGCCTCGCGGGCATAGGCCATGTAGCCCGCCAGGTCGCTTTCCGCCTCGATCCGGAATCCGTCGGTCATCTCGAAATAGTTCTCGCCGCGCGAATAGACCCGGTCGTCATCGAGGTCATAAACGGCCTCGCTGCCACCCTGCAGTTCGATCTGCTGGTAGCCGAGCATGCCGAGGCCGAGCGCCAGTTGCGCGCCGAAGGCCTGTTCGGTGTTCGGCCGCACGACCAGCGGCGTCATGTTCGACGTCATGACGACTTCGCCCGCGCGCTCGTCGATTGCGGCGGACAGGGAGTCCATGTTGACGATGACGCCGCCGATATTGGCGTCGAGCCCGGTGAAGCGGAAGCTGTCATAGGCATCGAACGGATTGTAGCTGTCGATGTCGACGGCCCCGGCTTCCTCGACCAGCGCTTCGCCGGCCTGGGATGCCATTTCGGCGGCGATGCCGCGATTCACGCCGTCGATCATCGACGGCCCGATATTCTCAATCACCATCTCGTCGAAGCCGAAACGGATTTCACCCGCTTCCGGGTCGGTGCCGGCAAAGCCGAAACCCGACAGTTCGAACCGGCCGAGCCGGTCGCCCTGGTAGTCCGACATGGCGAAGCGGGCGAGGGTGAACTCGAAATCCTCGTCGGCGTTCGGAGACGCCATGTTCAGCCCTTCGAAGGCGAAATTGTCGAAGCGATAGCTGGCGAAGTCGGGGTCCTCGTCCTCGTCGGGCTCCACGCCGGAGAAGCCGCGCGCAAAGTCCGCAACCATGGCGGCGTTCGGGTTTTCCAGCAGCAGGCGGGTGAAACCGCCTTCCGACGTTTCGCCCTCTTCGCCGACGAAAGTCGCGTTCTCGATCGACAGGCGGTCGAAGATGACATCGCCATCATCGTCAAAGCGCGGTGCGGCGACGATCATGCGTTCGGCGCGGACGGCGTCGAAATCCACATCGCTGCCGGAGTCGAGTTCGATCGCATTTCCATCCTCATCGGTCAGCGCCGCTTCTGCGTCGTCATCGTCCGGTGTGGTGTCTGCGAAGACCACGTCGGTGAAGGTGTAGACACCGTCGTCGAAGGTTCGTTCACCCCAGGAGACCGCCCCCTCTCCTGAAGTGGCGAGATGAAGCGCCGCGAGCGCGGAGGCCGCCGTCGCCTCGTCGACTTCGGTGGTTGTGCCCTGCGATTCATTGCCGCCGCATGCGGCAACAAGCACGGCGATCGCGGCGCTGGTGGTGAGTTGTGCTAGACGCATTCAATTCCCCTGTCTCTGGTGTTCCGGTCCGGGCTGTGCCCAATGTGTTTTCATACTAAACGGTAATGATGACAGGCGTCTGCCCCCGAATCAGGGGAAAGTCGGCGCCTAGTTCCCGCCCGCGAGCCGGGACAGGAAGGACGAGATCGGATCGTTGCGCTCCTCGTCGTCCTCGTCGTCCTCGTCGGGCAGGTCGGGCTGCCAGCGCGGCTGGGCCGGCAGGGGTTCAACCGGGGCCGCTTCGGCGAAGGCACGGAAGATCAGGGCCGGGGGGCCGCCGCCCGCGGCGCGTTCGGTCGGGCTGAAATCGTCATTCCCGACCCAGATCGCCGTCGTCATGCCGTCGACATAGCCAGCGAACCAGGCATCGCGGTTGTCGTTGGTCGTGCCGGTCTTGCCGCCGGTGATGCGGCCGGGAAGACCGGCCGCCCGGCCGGTGCCATAACTGACCACGCCGCTCATCAGTTCACGCATCCAGGTCAGGGTGCGGGCATCGAGCACGACCGGGCCGGGCGTGTCGTCATTGACATAGAGGACGTCGCCGGCCGCCGTCTCGATGCCGCGAATGGCATAGGGGTCGGCGCGCAGTCCGCCATTGGCGAAGGCGGTATAGGCGCCGGCCAGCTCGATCGGCGTCACCTCGAAGGCCCCGAGCGCCATGGAGGGGTCGAGCCGGATCTCGCTGTCGATGCCAAGACGGCGGGCGAGGGCGGCGATATGCCCGCGGCCGGTTTCTTCAGCCACGCGGACTGCCACGACATTCGAGGAGTCGATGAAGGCGTCACGCAGCGTGATCGGACCGGCATAGCGGCCGGAATAATTCTCCGGCGACCAGTTGCCGTAGGAGACCGGCAGGTCGTCACGCACGTCATCGGGAGTCAGACCGCCCTCGAAGGCGGCGGCGTAGACGAACGCCTTGAACGAGGAGCCGGGCTGGCGGCGGGCGAGGACGGCCCGGTTGTATTGCGAGGCGGCATAGTCGCGTCCGCCGACCATGGCGCGTACCGCGCCGTCGGGGGCGAGGGCGACCATCGCGCCCTGGGTTGCGCCGCGGGCGGTGTCGGGATTGTCGAGAACGCCGCGCAAGGCCGCCTCGGCGGCGCGCTGGGCGTCGACGTCGAGCGTGGTGCGCACGACCAGGTCGGCGCGCGGATCGCCGGACAATTCGCGCGCCTGGCCAGCAATCCAGTCGACGAAATAGCCGGCGCCCGGACTCGAAGCCTCGCGGGCGACCCGGATCGGTGTTTCCGCCGCGGCCAGGCGTTCTTCCTCGGTGATGCGTCCGGTCTCGTACATCAGGTCGAGCACGACGGTCGCGCGTGCGGCGGCGCGGCCGAGATCGTTGGCCGGGCTGTATCGCGAGGGGGCTTTCAGCAGGCCCGCGAGCAGAGCGGCTTCGCCGAGCGAAACCTCGGTGGCGCTGCGCCCGAAATAGCGCTGGGCGGCGGCCTCGACGCCGTATGTGCCGGCGCCGAAATAGACCCGGTCGAGATAGAGGGCGAGAATCTCGTCCTTGGTGAAGCGCGCCTCGAGCTGGAAGGCGAGGATCATCTCCTGAACCTTCCGGACAAGCGTGCGGTCGCTGGTCAGGAAGAGGTTCTTGGCCAGCTGCTGGGTAATGGTCGAACCGCCCTGAACAACCTGACCGGCGCGGATATTGGCCCACAGGGCGCGGAGCGTGCCCCGTAGATCGACACCATGATGCTGGTAGAAACGGCGGTCCTCGACCGCGAGCACCGCATCGACCAGATAGGGCGGCAATTCGTCGATGCTCAGCGCCCGGCCGTGGCTGGCGCCTCGGCGGGCGATGACCCGGTCCTCGTGATCGAGGAAGACGATGCCGCCGACGCGCGCGGGATCGGTGTCGAGCGTGTCGATCGAGGGCAGGTCGCGGGCGATCGCGACGAGCCAGGCCGATCCGGCGAGAAAAGCGATGATGAAGACGGACAGGAGCGGGCGGACGAGGCGTTTCCAGCCCGATCCGTCGGCGGACTTGCGGGCGCGGCGGCGCGGCGGTTCCGGGCGGTATCCCGGCACGCGTCTTTCGGGCGGATCGCGCCGCCAGGGCGGCGGCGGTGGGCGCCGGTCGGTCATGTCTCTCTTCCCCTCCGGTCCGGAAACCGTCCATTCCGGAAGTTCATTATCCGCTTACCGTGATCGCCGAGCGGCGTTAAGGCGGCGTGAATGTGTCACACCCGCCCTTGCGGCAGCGGCTTTTTGCCCCGAATGTGCACGCTGTCCTCTTGGGGGTTGTCATGTCTCAGCGTATTCGCCGGGCGGGTGCCGCCGGCGTCCTGCTTCTCGCTTCCGTGATCCTGGCCGGGTGTCTCACGCCCTATGAAGGCCGGCCGTCGACCTGTGACGGCGATCCGAACCATCCGAACTGGCCCTATTGCCACGGCGCGGAACCGGGCGGCTCGCAGCCGCGCGACTTCCCCGACCGGATCGGGGGATGATGAACGCCGCCTGACCATCGCCGTCAGGATGGGATCACGCAGGTGCTGGCAAGGTCGCTCCAACACAGGGGAGGTTTGCCATGTTCATCAGTCCGGAACTCGAAATCGCCGCCGTCTCGGGCGCCGCCGCGCTGGTCATCGGCGGGGCCGTGGCGCTGTTCGGTCACCGTGCGGTGCTGGCCGCGGCATGGCGGGCCGGCCGCCTGATCGCAAGGCGGCGCCTGTATTCCAGCATCGTGCTCGGGGCGCTGGCCTCGGGCGGTCTTGTGGCGGCGAATGCGACCGGTCTCGAGCCGGCCGCCGCGGGCGATGCCTTCAGCTTCTTCCAGAACAATCTTGCCGAGGCGCTGCACGCGCTGGGTGGGTAGGGGTTCCTGTTTTCCTCCCCCGTTCACGGGGGAGGGGGACCACGAAGTGGTGGAGGGGGGAGGCCCGGGGTCCCCATGAAAATGGGGACCTGAAGCGTGCACCCGGTTTCGGATTCCCGCGTTCGCGGGAACCCCTGATGTAAAATCAAGCCGCAGGCGGTTCGGTCTCGGTGTGGGTGAAGTCGAAGCCGATATCGCGGCCGCCATAGCTGCCGCTCTCGAAATGGTCGGCGGCTTCCTTGAAATGATTGGTCAGATGCGCGTAGAGCGCATCGAAGAACTCCCCCAGGCGCTCCGGCGTCAGCGGCAGGCGGAAATCGAAGTCCGGACCGCCGGCAATGGCGACATCGAGATCCGGTCCCTGCTTGGCCGCACTCACGACGACCCGGATCCAGTCGCCGGTGTGCGTGACCCGGACGGCCAAACCGAAACTGATCGGGGCCAGCGGCAGGAAGCCCTTGCCCGATACCGAGAAGGCGCCGGAGCCGTAATTCTGCGGCAGCCAGGCCCCCTCCGGCGGCACCAGCCACACGCATTTCTTGCGGTCGCCGAGATATTTGCAGAAACCCTCCGCGAGCTGTTCGGCGAGCGAGCGGATCAGGGCGTAGTTCTCCAGACTGGCTTCACCATAGCGGCTGGCGATATCCGCGAGGCGGTCGAAACGGGTCGGTGACTCTGCGGACATTTCTGGCTCCCTGTGACGGCGAATGCAGGCTAGTCTGTGACCGCTCGGAAGGGGACCCCGCATGCACAGATTTGCACCGACAATGTTGGCCGCCGCCGTGTCCGCGATGGTTGCGGGCTGTTCGGCCCCGGAGGCGGACGCACCGGTCACAAGCATCTGGAACACGCTCGACGGTACGGCCCCGCTTGTGATCGCCCATCGCGGCGCATCGGGGGAACGGCCCGAGCACACGATCGCTGCCTATATGCTGGCGATCGAGCAGGGTGCGGACGTGATCGAACCGGACCTCGTCGTGACGGCGGACGGGGTGCTGGTGGCGCGCCACGATGCCTATCTGTCAACGACGACGAATGTCGACGCGCATCCCGAATTTGCCGACCGCCGGCGCGAACTGTTCGGCATGAGCGACTGGTGGGTCCAGGACTTCACGCTGGAGGAGTTGCGCACATTGCGCGCCATCCAGCCACAGGAGGGGCGCTCGCGGTCCCATGACGGGGTCTTCATGGTGCCGACCTTCGAGGAGATTCTCGATCTGGTCGAGGAACAGGAAGCGGCCTGCGGCTGCACGATCGCGATCGAGCCGGAAGTGAAGCACCCCGCGGAATTCACCGAAATGGGTCTTGATCCGTTGCCGCTGCTGCTGACCGCGCTGCGGGACCGCGATCTCGACCGGGCCGATGCGGCGGTGGTCGTGCAGTCCTTCGACGCGACGTTCCTGCAACGGATGGACGCGCAAAGCGATGTCCGCCTGGCGATGCTGTATGCCGGTCCCGACGATCCGGAGGGAAATGCCGGCGGCCTGCCGATGGAGGCGATCGCGCTGTTTGCCGATGCCGTCGGTCCCTACAAGGGGCTGTTGTTCAATGCGGACGGGGCGTCATCGGGCTATGTCGAGGCGGCGCACGCGCTGGGGCTCGCCGTGCACACCTGGACGGTGCGCGACGACCGCGAACCGGTGATCGGCGTCTCGGTCGAGGAGGAAATCAGGGCGCTTTATGCGCTGGGCGTCGACGGGGTGTTCACCGACTTCCCGG
>NZ_JBHRSV010000012.1:0-8362 GCF_042643335.1 Hyphobacterium vulgare | reverse complement strand
CTGCCGTTTCGAATTCCGTTATGGGCGGAATTACTCGGCGTACTGCAGATTGACCGCCTTCGGACCCTTGCCGCGACGATCCGGCTCGGTGTCGAAAGACACGCGCTGGCCGTCGTCGAGACCCGGGAGACCCGAGGACTGGATCGCGGTGATATGGACGAACACGTCCGCGCCGCCGTCATCCGGAGTGATGAAGCCGAAACCCTTCGACTTGTTGAAGAATTTGACCGTACCTGTGGCCATGATTGGGGAACCTTCCCGCTATACGCCGCGTCCGGCGCAATTCACTAATCCCGCCGGCGTCCCGGCAGGGCAGTCAGGCAACGAAGTTCGGGGAAGGCTGAGTTTTCATTTTCCGGCATGGCCGGGCATTCACCACAGTATTCCGCCGGGCCATCAAGGCCGCCCGTGCGTACACAGATATGACGCTTGCAGGCCTGGAGCGCAAGAAAAACTGTGCGAAGGCTCACTGCAGCCCTAATATCAGCCGCATGGCATCTGCCCCATCTCTTCGCGAATTGGCGTCTCCGGCATGACCAGACGGCGCCGTGCCTTTCTGGAGCGTACCCACCGGGCGCGTGAGCGCGCGCGCCGGTCTTCGGCCGGATTCAACCCGTCGGCGATGATCCGGTGGGCGGGGCTGGGTGCCGCGGCGATGATCGGCCTGGCCGTCTATGTCGGCTTCGCCGGCGGAGACCGCCATCTCGGCGGTATTGCCAGCCTCGAGGCCCTGACCCGCCCGGCCGTGCTCGGGGCGAGTTGGCTCGACGTGATCGCGATCGGTGTCGTGGTCCTGATCGTGGCGGCTGTCCTCCTGCGGTCGCGCGTCTCGCGCGGGGACGAGGAATGACGGATATCCTGTCGCGTATCGCCGCCTATGGCCGCATGGCGCGCCGCGAGCGGCGGAAGAACGGCCTCATGTGGTTCGGCCTGGTCCTGACGATCTCCTATCTCGCCTTTGTCCTGCCGATCGTGGTGCCGCGTCTCGGCGAACTCGACGCGATGAGCCTGAACGAGATCGGGGACTTCCTCGCCGGCCTGTTCGGTCCGGCGGCCTTCCTGTGGCTGGTGCTGGGATTCCTGCAGCAGGCGAGCGAGCTCCGGATCCAGTCCGAGGAATTGCGCGCGACCCGCGAACAGGGTGCGCTGCAGGCCGAAGCGCTGCAGAAGTCGGCGGCGCTGGCGCAGACCGACCATGTCCAGAGACGCTTCCGCGAAGGGCTCGAAAACCTGTCTGACGCGCTGGAAGATTTCGTGCGCACCTCGATTGCCACGCCGGCCGGCTATCCCGATGCCGGCAAGCTGCGCCAGCGGATGGCGCAGGGCGATGCCGAAGCGGTCTTCCGGGCCTTCGCCGACACCAAGGCGGCGCAACAGGCCCTGATCGTCCCCGCCGCGGATGCGTCCTCGGACGTCGCGGCCTATCTCGACGAGCTGACCGAGCTTGAGGCGTTTCTCACCCAGTCGGGTGCGCATGCGCTCTTGCGGCGGCTGCATTCCGATCCGATCGCGCAGGCCACGGGCCACATGAAAGCGCTCTCCGCCGAGTTTTCGGCGCAAAGCTAGTCCACATATTCACACCTGCCCCCTCCCGTCCGGGTGCGCGAGGCTCTAAGTGCAGGTGCGAGACTTCAACAGGCGAGGACTTTCAAGATGGGTGTACGGGTCGCGGTTCTGGGGGCCACGGGCGCGGTCGGCAAGGAGATGCTGACCATTCTCGAGGAGCGATTATTCCCCGCCGACAGCGTGCACGCGCTGGCGAGCCGGAAATCGATCGGCGTCGAGGTCTCCTATGGCGACCGTGACATCAAGGTCGAGGACAGCGAGACTTTCGACTTCTCGAAGGTCGATCTGGTGCTCGCCTCATGCGGGTCGGACGCGATCAAGGTATTGGCGCCGAAGATCACCGCCGCGGGCGCGATGATCGTCGACAATTCCTCCGCCTTCCGCATGGACCCGGACGTGCCACTGGTCGTGCCGGAGGTGAATCCGGATGCGCTGGAAGGGGCGAAGAAGAAGCGGATCGTCGCCAATCCGAACTGCTCGACCATCCAGACCGTGGTGGCGCTGAAGCCGCTGCATGACCTCGCGACCATCACGCGGGTGTCCTGCGCGACCTATCAGTCGGTGTCGGGTGCGGGCAATGCGGCGATGGACGAGTTGTGGCGTCAGACGCGCGGCATCTTCGTCAATGACGAGGTGGAGAAGAACGAATTCCCCAAGCAGATCGCCTTCAACGTGATCCCGCGGATCGGCGATCTGATGGAGGGCGGGGTTACCCAGGAAGAATGGAAGATGACGGTCGAGACCAAGAAGATTCTCGACCCGAAGATCAAGCTGTTCGCAACCTGCGTCCGGGTGCCGGTTTTCGTCGGCCACGCCGTCGCGGCGCATGTCGAGTTCGAGAACGAGATCTCCGCCAAGCTGGCGCGCGACACGCTGCGCGAGGCGCCGGGGGTGATGCTGATCGATAACCGTGAGGATGACGGTTTCATCACGCCGGTGGAAAGCGTCGGCGAGTTCGCCGTCTTCGTCAGCCGGGTGCGCGAGGACCCGACGGTGGAAAACGGGCTGGCGCTGTGGATCGTCGCCGACAATCTGCGCAAGGGTGCGGCGCTGAACGCGGTTCAGATCGCCGAAGGGCTGAACAATCGCGGCCTTCTGGGCTGACCCTCATTTCAGCAGACCGCCCCTGCGCAATTTCCGGGTGTCGGGGCCGGTGAAGCAGACTTATATGCGGGCCTCCCCTGACCGGAGGCCCGCGCCATGACCCCGACCCAGCCACCAGAGTCCATGCGGGCCGGCATCGCGGCCCTGTCGAGCTATACGATCTGGGGCCTGTCGCCGATCTTCTACAAGCTTCTGGGCTTTGCCAGCGCGACCGAGATCGTGCTGCACCGGGCGCTGTGGTCGGTGCCGACCCTGCTGCTGGTGATCTGGGCCGGGAAGAACTGGACGGCGGTGGTCAGCGCGCTGACCAAGCCGAACGTGCTCGGTCTCCTCCTCCTCACCGCCATCCTGATCGCGGCGAACTGGTGGACCTTCATCTTCGCGGTCAATGAAGGCCGGGTGCTGGAGGTTTCGCTGGGCTATTTCATCAATCCGCTGATGAATGTCGCCGTTGGCCTCCTCGTTTTCCGGGAAAAGCTCGGCCCGTGGCGCATCGCCGCCATCGCGCTGGCGCTGATCGGCGTGATCAACCAGGTCGTCTCGGTCGGGCATCTGCCGGTTCTGGCGCTCTTCCTCGCCGTCACCTTCACCGCCTATGGCTATATCCGCAAGACGATCGCGGTCGATGGACGGGTCGGCATGCTGGTGGAAACCGTGATCATTGCCATCCCATCGATGATCGCGCTCGGCTTTGTCACGGCGCAGGGCCAGGGGCATTTCAACGATGGCTGGTGGCCGGCCACGCTCCTGATCCTGACCGGGCCGATGACGGTCGCGCCGCTCTTGCTCTTCATCATCGGGGCGCGGGGTCTGAACATGGCGACGCTCGGAATCCTGCAATTCGTCGCGCCCTCCCTGCAATTTGCCTGCGCGGTCGCCTATGGTGAGGTCTTCACCCCGGCGCACGCGGTGACATTCGGCTTCATCTGGGCGGGTCTCGCCTGCTTCACCGTCTCCATGCTGCGCCGCGCGAAGAAAGAGGTTGCCGCTTGACCGGATTCCCCGCGCCGCAGCGCATCGCCACCAACGGGATCGAGCTTTCCGTCCATATCGGCGGACCGGAGGACGGGATACCGATCCTGCTCCTGCATGGCTGGCCGGAGCTCGCCTTTTCCTGGAGCCCGCTGTGGGACGATCTGATAGCGGCAGGGCGGCGCGTCATCGCGCCGGATTTGCGCGGCTTCGGCGGGTCGGATGCGCCGCCCGATGCAAAGGACTACGGCATCGACACGATGGTTGCGGACCTGACGGGCCTCCTCGACGCGCTCGGCATCGAGAAGGCGATCTGGTGCGGGCATGACTGGGGCGGGCTGATCTCCTGGCCCGGCGCGGCGCTCGCGGGGGACCGCTATCTCGGCGCGATCGGCGTGAACACGCCGCACCTGCCGCGCCCCTCCACCCCGCCAAGCGCCGCCTTCCGCGAACTGAGCGGGCCGGAGCATTACATCCTCCGCTTCCAGGAAGACGGAATCGAAAAGGCCTTCGAAGGCCGCGAGGACGATTTCTTCGCCTTCATCTTCGGCGCGCCGGTCCCGGCCCGCGCGATGGAGGCGATGCGCCCGCAGCTGAGCCATATCGTGGCGCTGTTCATGGATTTCGAAGGCCGGCCGGACGACCGCATCGTGGTGTCACCGGAGGACCGGAGGGTCTTCGCCGACACCTATCGCAAGACGGGTTTCAGGACGCCGATCCATCTCTACAAGAATTTCGATGCCAACTGGGAGCGGATGGGCGGGGTCGATCTCCGCCTCTCCATGCCCTGCCTGATGGTCTCGGCGGAGTGCGATTTCATGCTGCCGCCCTCGCTGGCACGCTGGATGCCGGCCCTCTGTCAGGACCTCGAAATGCACGTGATCGAGGGCTGCGGCCACTGGACGATGTGGGAGAAGCCGGAAGAACTGGCAGCGCTGATCACGGACTGGGTGGGAAGACGGTTTTAGCCAACCCATTCTCCGGCACTGCCAATCACGACCCATTCATCGTCAATGCGTTCGAGAAGATAGAATCCACCCCAGCCGCACACGGCATTGCAGACATCCTCGATGTAAATGACGGCGAATTGCCCGTTAGTGCTGAACGCGGCGGGAGAAAAAGCAAGCGGTCGCGAACGATTCAGGTCGTTTTCATGCGATCGCGCTTGAGAAGAATACATTGAGCAATCGAGCGGTTCTCTTTCCGGCCAACCTTCAATCGCTTCCACGATACCTTCCGGCAGGGAAACAGGTTCAGGCGCCGATCGGTTCAATCTCGCGCTCGCGCGCGTTTCAACACGGTAGAAAATGCGGTCTCGATAGTAGCCGGCCTCGTAGTCGATCCCAGGTGCGTGCCATAAGGGGTTTAAAAACAACTCTGGTTCTTCACGCTGAATTCGGTCCCACTCCTCCGCCAGCACCGCATCGTGTTCGGCTCGTTCTTGCAGTGCCGCTTCTACGCTTAAGCTCCGGTAGAAGGTGTCGGAGCCGTCTAGAATTCTTTCGACGTTCTGCCGAAATCCGGGAGAATCGATGGATTGGTAACCCATCGGGCTTTGCACAGGTGATGCGCGAAATCGCGTGTGAAGCGCTTCCTGTCGTGCAAACCACGCCTCATAGACCGCGCAGTCGGGCGGTTCGGCGGGCGAGGCCGCCTGAACAAGGGCGAGGAGCGTGGCGGTCAGGGGCATCGGGCTTTCCCTTTCATCCGCCAACACTCTGCCCCGGATTTATTCCGGGGCCTACCGTCAGTGCGAACGACACGCTCTCCCCTCGCCCCCATTTGGGGGAGAGGGTGGCGCGAAGCGCCGGGTGAGGGGGCAGACTCCCTCGTCTGACTACGGAGCAGAACCCCTCATCCGCCCTTCGGGCACCTTCTCCCCTTCAAAAAGGGGAGAAGGGAGGCAGCGGCTGTCATTGCCGTGCCTGGCCCCCGGCGACGGTAGGTCCCGGCATCTCCGCCTCCGCAGGGACAGGCCAGGTCGGGACATAGATCAATGCGCGTCACTCCCGCGCATGCGGGAGTCCAGAACAACATGAAATCTGGACCCCCGTCTTCACGGGGGTGACGGAATTGTTGGAATGACGCTCCCCGGCCGAGCTTTGCGAGAGCCAGGGTCCGGCCTCATGCATTCTCTGGATCCCGGATCGCCCCACGGGGCGTCCGGGAATCGCCGAATTCGGGGAGAATGCGAAATTCAGGTCCCCATTTTCATGGGGACCCCATGATCCATCCGATAAACCCACTCATTGTATCTATACCTCACCACGTAATTATCGATTGGCTTTATCCCCGTTCGCGGAGCCATACTCCCCCCACACGCGAAAAAGCGGCCGCTCGAACGCCGCGCTCGAAGGGAGGTCCTCACCATGGACGGAAACGAAACGCGTCAAGGCAAATGCCCGGTCATGCACGGCAGCATGACTTCGGCCAGCCACTCGGTCACCCAGTGGTGGCCGAATGCGCTCAATCTCGACATCCTGCACCAGCACGACCGCAAGAGTGATCCGCTGGGCGAGGATTTCGACTATCGCGAGGCGCTGAAGACGCTCGATGTCGAGGCATTGAAGCAGGATCTCAAGGATCTGATGACCGACAGCCAGGAGTGGTGGCCGGCGGACTGGGGCCATTATGGCGGGTTGATGATCCGCATGGCCTGGCACTCGGCCGGCTCCTACCGCCTGTCCGACGGACGCGGCGGCGGCGGCACGGGCAATCAGCGCTTCGCGCCGCTGAATTCGTGGCCGGACAATGTCAGCCTCGACAAGGCGCGGCGCCTGTTGTGGCCGATCAAGAAGAAGTACGGCAACAAGATCAGCTGGGCCGATCTGATGATCCTCGCCGGCAACATGGCCTATGAGACGATGGGCCTGAAGACGTTCGGCTTCGCCTTCGGCCGCGAGGATATCTGGCATCCGGAAAAGGACGTCTACTGGGGCGGCGAGACCGAATGGCTCGGCCGCGACCGCTATGAGAGCGACCTCGAGGAAACGCTCGAAAACCCGCTCGCCGCGGTGCAGATGGGTCTGATCTACGTCAATCCCGAAGGCGTGAAGGGCGTGCCCGACCCGGCCAAGACGGCGCTGGCGGTGCGCGAGACGTTCAAGCGCATGGCGATGGACGACGAGGAGACCGCGGCGCTGACCGCCGGCGGTCACACCGTCGGCAAGGCGCACGGCAATGGCGATGCCTCCACGCTCGGCCCGGACCCGGAAGCTGTCGGCGTCGAGGCGCAGGGCTTCGGCTGGGCGAATTCCGGCGGCAAGGGACATGGCCGCGACACGGTGACCAGCGGTATCGAAGGCGCGTGGACGTCGAACCCGACCAAGTTCGACATGGGCTATTTCGACATGCTGCTCGACCATGAGTGGGAGCTGACGAAGAGCCCGGCCGGCGCGAACCAGTGGAAGCCGGTCTCGATCGACGAAGCCGACATGCCGCCTGATGTCGAGGACCCGTCGATCAGGACGATGCCGATGATGACCGACGCCGACATGGCGATGAAGGTCGACCCGATCTACCGGGAGATCATGGAGCGCTTCCGCGCCGATCCGGACTATTTCAGGGACACGTTCGCGCGGGCCTGGTTCAAGCTGACCCACCGCGATATGGGCCCGAAAGTCCGCTATATCGGTCCGGACGTGCCGGACGAAGACCTGATCTGGCAGGACCCGATCCCGGCCGGCCCGACGGGCTATGATGTCGACGGTCTGAAGAAGAAAATCGCCGACAGCGGTCTCACGGTTGCCGAACTGGTCTCGACGGCCTGGGACAGTGCGCGAACCTATCGCGGGTCCGACATGCGCGGCGGCGCCAATGGCGCACGCATCCGCCTCGCCCCGCAAAAGGACTGGGAGGCGAATGAGCCGTCCCGCCTGCAGAAAGTGCTGTCGACGCTCGAGCCGCTGGCGAAAGCCTCCGGGGCGAGCCTGGCCGACACGATCGTGCTGGCGGGCAATGTCGGGATCGAGAAAGCCGCCAGGGCCGCCGGTGTCGATGTGAAAGTGCCGTTCACGCCGGGCCGCGGTGACGCCACCGACGAGATGACTGACGCGGAAAGCTTCGACGCGCTGGAACCGCTGGCCGATGGCTACCGGAATTATCACGTGAAGAAATACCAGGCTGCGTCGATGGAGATGATGGTCGACCGGACCCAGCTTCTCGGGCTGACCGCGCCGGAAATGACCGTCCTCGTCGGCGGCATGCGGGCGATGGGCACCAATCATGGCGGGACGGCGCACGGCGTCTTCACCGACCGTCCGGGTGCGCTGACGAACGACTTCTTCGTCAATCTCGTCGACATGTCGAACCGCTGGGAAAAGCGCGATGACGGCAGCTATGCCGTGATCGACCGCAAGAGCGGGAAGACGAAGTTCACGGCGACACTGGTCGACCTGACCTTCGGCTCGAACTCGATCCTCCGGGCGTATTCGGAAGTCTATGCCCAGGACGACAACCAGGCGAAGTTCGTGACCGACTTCGTGAAGGCCTGGACGAAGGTGATGAATGCCGACCGCTTCGACGTGAACTGACCCCCCGTCGACGTTGAACGGTCGCAAGGCGGGAGCGGGCTTCGGTCCGCTCCCGTTTTGCTTTGTGGGGAGTGTTTTTCAATTGTCATTCCCGCGCAGGCGGGAAGGTGGATTCTCGTTTGAAGTGCAACAGGTGGTCTGAGAAGGCCTCTGCGGGGGTTCTGTAGTCAAGGCATTTGCGCGGGGTG
>NZ_JBHRSV010000011.1:0-1149 GCF_042643335.1 Hyphobacterium vulgare | reverse complement strand
GGGGAGAGCGACTGTCTTGGCGGTCAAGCGTTTTGAGGCTGCCATGGTGTTTGATCCCTGACGATGGCGTTGAGGATTGTGAGGAGTTTCCGGGCGACGGCGACGAGGGCGACGAGTTTGGGTTTTCCCGCGGCGACGAGGCGGTCACGGAAGGCTTTGAGTTCGGGGTTGTGGCGGCTGGCGACCAGGGCTCCCATGAACAGGGCTGACCGGACGGTGCTGCGTCCCCCGCCGATGAAGCTGCGCCCGCGCCATTGGCCTGACTGCCGCGTCCAGGGAGCCAGCCCGGCGAGGCTGGCGATGCGCCGCCGGCCGAGCGTCCCAAGCTCGGGCAGTTCGGCGATCAGCGTGCGGGCGATGGCCGGTCCGATGCCGGGCACAGAGACCAGCAGGTTCTCGGTCTGACGCCAGGCCGGGCAGGACCGCACCGCCTCGTCGATATCGCCGTCGAGGCTGGCCAGCTCCCGTTCCAGTGCCCGGACCAGGCGGGCGATCGAGCGCTGCACCCGTGGCGGGGCCCGGCGTTCGCGCTGACGCTCGGCGGCGATCATCGCCACGATCTGCCGCCGCCGGCTGACGAGATCGGACAGCAGCCGTGTCTCCTCGTCCTTGAGCGGCCGGATCTCCGGATCGGTGGCCGCCACGAAGCGGGCAATGACGGCCGCATCGATCGGATCGGTCTTGGCCCGCTTGCCCAGCGCGTTGGCGAAGGCGCGTATCTGGGCCGGGTTGACGACCACCACGGGCAGGCCTTGTCCGGCCAGCCCGGCCGCGACGACCGTCTCGAACCCGCCGGTCGCCTCCACTCCGATCGCCCCCGGCTGCAGCGCACAGAGCCGCTGCGCGAGCGCCTCTATGCTCTCGGTATCCCGAGGGCAGGTGAAAGCCTCCCCGCCCTCGACATGAACGTCCAGCCGGTCCTTCGAGACATCAATGCCAACCGCACATCCCTTCATGGTTTCCATCCCTTCCCGTCCTTGCAAAAGCGGGCTTCGACCAGAGCGGCCCGAGCGACTGTTCGGGGTCGATGGAAGGACGGACGGGGACCCTGGCTCTCCCACGGGCTTGCAAGCCCCAGGGTGGATCGGTCTTCCATCCGCCGCCGCACACGGCATCATGCCACAGGCAGGCAGGACAGAGTTACAAGGG
>NZ_JBHRSV010000010.1:0-18006 GCF_042643335.1 Hyphobacterium vulgare | reverse complement strand
ACCCTGGCTCTCCCACGGGCTTGCAAGCCCCAGGGTGGATCGGTCTTCCATCCGCCGCCGCACACGGCATCATGCCACAGGCAGGCAGGACAGAGTTACAAGGGTGGCGCGAAGCGCCGGGTGAGGGGGACAGCCGCACACCGCGACTTCGGAGCAGAACCCCTCATCCGCCCTTCGGGCACCTTCTCCCCTTCAAAAAGGGGAGAAGGGAAAAGGAAAGGCCGTTGGCGAAACAGCAAAGGCACCCTCCTCTCGAGCAAGTGGAGGGAGGAGCGTTCATTGAGAATGTCTAATGCACCGTGATCTCGCCCGCGCGGTCGAGGCGGCCAGCAAGCGCGTCCTCCATCACCGAGCGCAAGGCGCGCCAGGCGTCGGCGCGGCCGTCATCGCCGATCGCTTCCATTTCGCCGACGGCCTCGTCAGCATAGCCGATGGCGCGGGGACCGTGCCGGTCGACAAGGGTGAAGGCGATCTGGCGCATGTCGTCGGCGGTGATGCGGGAAGAAACGGGCATGGGGGTGATACTCTCCGGAAGCGGTTCGATCCGGAGAGGAGCAAGCGGCGGGCCAGCACAACAAGAGCTTAAGTGATTGATTTAATTGTCGTTGGACGAGTGTTCCGAGACCGGTGTGCGTGACGATCCTGCCGTGTCGGAGGATTTTGCCGGGCGTTTCGCGCCGGGTGCGTAGCCGCCCCCTTCGAGATAGGCGATCTCTTCCGGCGTCGAGGTCCGCCCGAGCGCGGCATTGCGATAGGGGAAGCGGCCGAAGCGTTCGATCACTTCGCGATGCTTCTTCGCGTGCTCGACCGTGTTGTCGCCGTCGGGCAGGCGCTCGGCGCACAGGGCGACGCAGAGATTCTGGTCCTCGATGTCCTCGGAATGCATGAAGGGCATGTAGACGAAGGAGCGGCGCTCCGGCTGAATCGTCCAGTCGAGCCCGCTGTCGACCAGTCGGAAGGCGGCGGCATGGGCGAGATGATCGAAGTCGAACGCCTTGCCCGAACCGCGCCAGGTGTTCCGCGTCAGCTGGTCGAACAGGATGATCAGGGCGAGCGCGCCGTCGGCCGTGTCTTCCCAGGGATGGCCGTCCGGATCGCCGCGCCGCCCCTCGGCTTCGATCGCTTTTGCAAACCGCCGGCGGATTTTCGCATCGAACTTCGCGTCGGAGACAAACCAGCGCTCGCGCGGGATTTCGTCGAACCAGAATGTCAGGACCGATTGCGGCGTGATCGTCGTCAAAGGCGTTTCGTTCCGTCGTTGATCGCGGTGAACAGGGCCGGTTTCAGGGCAATATAGCCCTTCTCGTCGTCGTCGAACCAGAGCGGATCCTTCACCGTCTTCGGATCATAGCCCTGTTTCACGAGGTCGACCTTGCGGAACTTGAACGTGCCGGTGGTGTCGGTCTCTTGCTGCAGCCGGATGAAGACCGGGCGGGCATAGGCCGGAAGCGCCTCGTGGATATGCGCGCGCAGGCCGGCCAGATCGAAGTCCGGCGCCACGACCAGCGCCGCCATGCCGGCGCGGCCGGGATATCCCTGCACCTCGACGCCATAGACATTGGCCTGCTGAACCCCCGGGAAGCGGCCGATCGCTTCGGCGACCTCGTTGGTCGAGACGTTTTCCGAGCGCCAGCGGAAGGTGTCGCCCACCCGGTCGACGAAATAGAAATAGCCCGCCTTGTCGCGCTTCATCAGGTCGCCGGTGCGGAACCAGGCATCGCCGGTTTCGAAGACGTCGCGGAGGATTTTCTTCGCGGTCTCTTCCTTGTTCTGATAGCCCTCGAAGCGGAAGCGGGTGTCGTTCGGATCGATCCGCCCGATCGCCTCGCCGACCTCACCCGGTTCGGCCTTGCGGCAGAAGCCGTCGGGCCCGCGCACCGGCTGTTCCGTCTCGTAGTCGAAGGCGGCCAGCGCGACATTGAAGCGCCATTCCAGCCAAGGCGGGATCCGGCCGATGGCACCGGGCCTGGAGTCGAGATTGACCAGGCCGACATTGCCCTCGGTCGCGCCGTAGAATTCCATGATGCGCGGAATCGCGAAGCGCTTCTGGAACTCGACCCAGATGTCGGGCCTGAGACCATTGCCGATGATGCAGCGGATGTCGTGATCGTCCTCGGCCGGATTGGGCGGCGTCGACAGCAAGAAGCGGCAGAGTTCGCCGACATACATGAACAGCGTGGCGCGATAGCGCTGCACCTCGTCCCAGAACAGCGAGGCGGAGAATTTCTTGCGCACGATCAGCGCGCCGCCGCGCGAGATGGCGCAGCCGACGCCGCACAGACCGCCGGTGGAATGGTAGAGCGGCAGCACCATGAACATGCGGTCGCCGGGACCGGCATTGCAGCCGGCGGAGAAGATGTTGAGGTAGTACATCACCCGCGTGTGGGCGAGCGGGGCGGCCTTGGGCATGCCCGTCGTGCCCGACGTGTACATCTTGAGGCAGGCATCGCGCGCCCGCAGATGCGCGCGGTGTTCCCGTGAAGGCCGATCGGCGGGCTGGCCGGCGATGGCCTCGTCGAAATCGCCCGCCCCTTCGGGGGCGGCTGTGCGATCGAGATACCAGGGCGCCATCTCGCACCCGATCTCGTCACAGGCGCTGTCGAAAGCGTCCTTCAGCTCGTCCTCGAGAATGACGGTGCTGGCGCCGGAAATCGACAGGCAGTGCGCCAGCGACGCGCCGCGCAGCTGGTAGTTCACGAGCGCGGAGACGACGCCGACCTTGGACAGGCCGTACCACAGGGCAATGTATTCCCAGCGATTGGTCAGGAAGAGCGCGACCGTGTCGCCGGGTTTCAGCCCCTGGCCCAGTGCCCAGTGCGCCACGCGGTTCGCATAGGCGTCGTATTCGGCATAGCTGATATCGCCGGTCTCGGTGATGAAGACGGGCAGGCCGCTGTGCCGGTCGACGATGTCCTCGAGATGGTCCGGGGTCAGAGTCTCGGAATCCGGCTTGATCCAGCCCACCTCGCGCGTGACGCGCAGAAGTTCCTTCAGATAGAAGAATTCGCGTCCGAGATAGCTGAACAGACCCATGCTTCGACAACTCCCCGATACCGGCCTCCGGCAGACCGCGATGCGACGATAAGGGGGCGACTCCCCCGGTCAAGAAAGGCAAACCGCAGCAAGTGAACACGGTTCACTTCGCAATGTTACACACCCGTGCCAGACCGGCGCGCCGCCGTTCAGCCCGGTTTCATCTTCGCGCCGTTAACCGTCTCTGATAAGCTCGCCTCAAAGCGCGAAAAAAGGGTGTACGGCCATGCTCAGGCTCTACGTGTTCCTCGCCGCACTCGGCATTGTCGGGGTGTTCGGCGGATTCTTCCTCGGCCAGTCCGTGCCGTGGGCCGCGGAAGCCGGATACGGCGTGATGGTTTTCGCGGCGCTGGCGATGATCTTCTATCCCGCGCGGCGCACCGTCACCTCCTGGGTGATCGCCATTCCGCTGGCGCTGGTCACCTGGTCGATGCTGTCCTCGCTGGCGGCGCAGCTGGCCGGCCTGTTCGACCTGTCGCTGCACCCGGTCCTGCAGGACGTGCTCGCCTTCAACATCGCGATGCAGGAACGCCTGACCGTCATGGTCACGGGCCAGCCGGAAACCGTGTCGATGGCGATGGCGGAACGCGCCGGCGACTTCGCCGACGAACCCGGCCTGCTGGACGGGATCGGCGGACGCATCGCGATCGATGTTGCCGTCGCGACCGTGGCCACTCTGGTCACGGGGCTGGTGAAGAAGCTGCTGAATATCGGCGGCAGCCGCCCGGTGGGGGCGTAGCGCCAAAGCTTTCGTTGTGGAATTCGGCATTCCGGACCCTCAGGGTCCGCAAGCGCGACTGCGCGCCCGCAGCTTCAGCGAGGATCGACCGAGCGGAGCGAGGGAGAACAGAAAAAGAGTGGTGCCCCCGGTCCGACTCGAACGGACACTCCCGAAGGAAACGGATTTTGAGTCCGTCGCGTCTACCAGTTCCGCCACGGGGGCCATTGCCGTGAAGCGGGCGGAACTTGCCTCCGGTCGCGCGGCAAATCAACAAGCAAGCGCGCTCGACGCCGCAGCCCGGCTCGCCTAGCTTCGCGCCATGAGCGAGCCGACTCCCTCCCCCGATCCGGGCGAAAGCGCCACCGGTCTGATCGCCCGGCTGGAAGAGATTGCGCGTGACGCGCCGGATGACGGAATCACGCTCGACGATTTCATCGAAGCGCTCAGCGAGCGGGCCTTCGGCGTCGTCCTGTTTGCCCTCGCCCTGCCTGTCTGCATCCCGTTTCTCTACGTGGTCCCACAGATCGTCGCCCTGCCGATGATCGTGCTGGCCGGTCAGATGGTGGCGGGGCTCGGTGAACCCTGGCTGCCGGAGAAATTCGCCGCGCGCCGGATCGGCAAGTCCGGCCTTGAGCGCATGGCGAAGTCCGGCCGCCGCTGGTTCGGCTGGCTCGAGGCGCTGGCCCGGCCGCGCCTGCTCGTCTTGTCCGGCCCGGTGGGCGAGCGGATCACGGGCGGCTTCTTCTGCCTGTTCTGCGCGTCCATCCTCGTTCCGCTACCGCTGACCAACTCGACGCCGGGCGTCGCGATCGTCGTCGCGTCTCTGGGTCTGATCACGCGGGACGGCATATTGATCCTGCTGGGCCTCGTGCTCGGGACGGCGTGGATTTCGATGCTCGTCATCGGCGGACCGGCATTGATCTACACCATCATCGAGTGGGCTCGCGCTTTCGTGAGCGGGGGCGGCTGACCGCCGCAGCCCAACCGGCTTGCACACCGGCGCGGCTCGCCTATCGTTCCACTCATGATGTTTCCTGCCGCCCATCGCTGGCCTCTGTTTGCCGCGCTCGCCTCCGCGCTGATTCTGGGCGGCGCGTATTTCTTCCAGTATGTGCTGCACTATGCGCCGTGCGCGCTGTGCTACGATCAACGCCACATCCACCAGGCGGTGATCGGCGCGGGCCTCGTCACCGGCGTGGTGATGCATTTCGCCCCGGGCACACGCCGGTTCGGATGGATCGCCTGCCTGCTGGTCGGCGGCATCTTCGCCTGGTCGGCCGGGTTCGCGGGCTGGCATGCCGGGATCGAGTATGGCTGGTGGGAGGGTCCCGCCACCTGCACCAATACCGGCAGTACCGAGGTTTCGATGTCCGATCTCAACGCCCTGCTCAGCGGCGGCGGCGATCCGATCGTCCTGTGCGACGAGGCGGCGTGGACGCTCTTCGGTATCTCGATGGCCGGGTATAATGCACTGATGTCCGCCGGGCTGGCGCTGCTGAGTGGCCTCATTGCCTGGAGGCGCGCATGAGCCGCGCGAAGCGACCGCCCCTGCCCGGTTCGCGTTCGAGCCGCGAGGCGGTGAAGGCCATGGTCCGGGTCGACCATGCCGGGGAATATGGCGCGGTGACGATCTATCAGGGCCAGCGCGCGGTGTTCGACCGGATCCCCTCGAAGGGACGGGTCGCCGCCCAGCTGAAGCAGATGGAAGCCGACGAGCAGCACCATCTCGATGCGTTCGACGCGCTGATCGCGGCGCGCGAATCACGCCCGACGCTGATGATGCCGCTGTGGCAGATCGCCGGACGCGCGCTCGGAATCGGCACGGCCCTGATGGGTGAAAAGGCGGCCCACGCCTGCACGGAAGCGGTCGAGGATGTGATCGAGCGCCACTATGCCGGCCAGGTCGAAGCGCTTGAAACCATGGGCGAAACCGGTCTGGCGGCGCAGTTCGCGCAATTCCGCGAGGAAGAAATCGCACACCGGGATACCGCCCTGCATGAAGGCGCGCGCGACGCGGTTGGCTATCCCGTGCTTTCCGCCGCCATCAAGACCGGTTGCCGGACGGCAATCGCAATTTGCAAGCAGGTCTGAACCCTTACGCAGAATTGCAGTCCCGCGTTAATTTTTTGTTTACTTTGGTTAACGCCCCCCGCTAGTTTCGCCTATCCCGCAGCGTTGCGGGCGTTCGCGTTAAAGTAGGGGACTGACTATGAAACTGTATCGGATCGCTGTGGGTGTGGTCGGCGCGCTGATGCTGAGCACAGCTGTCTATGCCAACTGTCAGACATGCGGTGGCATCTGCAATTTCTATTGCAACAACGCTTATGGCGACGACGAGGGCGAGCTCAACGCCTGCCTCGACGGCTGCCAGGTCGGTTGCATTGTCGCGTGCATTGACGATTAATCCGAAGGTTGCAGAACTGACGTTCTAGACCTTCTGGAGTTCACCGAATGCTCTTTTTCGAAATCGCGAGCCTTGGCTCAGCGCTTCTGGGGGCTTCTTTGGCGTGGGCGGCACAGGACGGAGACCCGGCCTGTGCCGCTCTCGATTCCTACTTGCCCCCGCCTGCCGGCACGGAAATCCTGTACGAGACGGTCAATGACGAAGGCCGCGCGCTGAGCATCACGACGCTAAACCGGATCGGGGAAAGCGATGGCGCCGAGACGGACTGGATCCGTCAGAGCATCTCCTCCTTCGACATGGCGGGCGAACGTCTGTTCCCGCCGCGCGACCAGAGATCGGTCGCGGCCCTGTTCATGCTGGAATCCGGACCTTCCGACGGCGATGAAGGGCAGCGCCGCTATGGCTATTCCGACGATCCACTGGAATTGCTGACCGGGCTGCAGCCCGGCGAGACGGCGACAACCGAACGCGCCGAGACCTCGGCGATGGGCAATCGCACGCGGACCATTCGCGGCCCCCTCATCATCACCTTCGAAGGCTGCGGCACGGTGGATGTCGGCGGGGTCGAGGAGCCGGTTCGCTTCTACCGGCTGGTCTCCGATTCGCGGTCCTACATGCCGGGCCGCCGGCCGGAGGCCGACATGACGGTGACCACGTCCCGGACGATCGCGCTGTCGACCCGCTATGGCTGGCCGCTGCAGACCGATACCGGCGAATACCTGATCCGCGCGACCCGTGTGAGCCTTCCCGACGAGGCAGGTGACGCTGACGTCGAATAGGGTCATAACCAGAAGGTGCAGACGCATTCCCGCGACAGTGGGGCAGAGCCCTCAGGTATGATGAAACGACTGGCCGCCTGTTGTCTTCTTGTCGCTCTGGCGACCGGTTGCTCCGGAGAGTCCGGGCCGATCGATGCCCCGGGCGGCGACTCCCAGATCATCGAGCGCGGCAGCTACCGCGTCTACCCGGTCAGCCGCGGCGACATCGTCGACATCGTCCCGGCCGTGGGCGAAATCCAGGCGGCTGCAGCGGTCGAGGTGGGCGCTGAAGTCAGCGGAACGGTGGCCGAAATCCTCGTCGACTTCGACGCACCCGTCGAGGCCGGCCAGCTTCTGGCGAGGATTGACCCGGCCCCGTTCGAGGCGGCGCTGCGCCAGGCGGAAGCCCAGCTCGCCATGGCCACGGCGGACCGCGATGCGGCGTCTGCCGAATACGATTCACAGAATGCCCAGCTGGAGCGGATACGCACGCTGACCGGCCGCGGGGCCGGTTCCACCTCGTCCTTGCAGGACCGTGAATTTGCCGTGCGGACGGCGCGCGCCGATCTCGCCCGGGCCCAGGCTGGCATGGCGCTGGCGCAGGCGCGGGTCGAGGACGCCCAGTTCGCCCTTGGCCGCACGGAGATCCGCGCGCCGATCGACGGTTTCGTGCTGGAGCGGCGGGTCGAGGCCGGGCAGGTGGTCAATTCGGTGCAGACCGCGCCGACGCTGTTCGTGATCGCCGCCAACCTCACCGAGGTCGTGATCGAGGCGCGGGTCGCCGAAAACGACGTCGGCCGGATCGAGGAAGGCATGCGCGTCCGGTTCACGGTCGATGCCTATCCCGACGAGTATTTCGAGGGTGAAAGCGGCCCGATCCGGCGCGCGCCGATCCGTACCGGGCGGCTGGTCAGCTACCCGGTCGAGATCCGCGCGATGGATCCGGGCGAACGGCTGCTTCCCGGGATGACGGCATCGGTCGAGTTCGTGCACAGCGACGCGCGCAGCGTGCTGCGCGCGCCGATCGAGAGCCTGTATTTCATTCCCGACGACTACGCGCCGGACTTGCCGGAGGAAGCCCTGCGCATGGCGGAGGAACGCGGATCGCTGTCGCGCTTCGACTCGCCGGAAATGCGCCGCACCTTTCTCGCGAGCATCGAGGTCGGATTGTTGATCGCGCGCGACCGGGCCCGGGTTTTCGTGCTCGAATCGGGGTCCCCCGCGATGCGCGAGATCAGCGTCGGCATTCAGGATCTGGATTTCTTCGAGATCGCCGATGGCGAGGTGGAGGAAGGCGATCTGATCATAGTCGGCCCTGTTGATGACACGCGGTGATCGGCCCGCACGGCTGAAGGCCACGGGCGTCAGCCGCCGGTACCGGCGCAGCGGTGGCGGCGATGTTGTGGCGCTCGATGCTGCGGACTTCGAGGCGCAGGGCGGCGAACTGGTGCTGATCATGGGGCCGTCCGGTTCCGGCAAATCGACCCTGCTTGCCATTATCGGCCTGCTTGATCCCGCCGATGACGGCGCGGTGTTCCTCAATGGCATTGACGTCACGCGGGCCGGTGAGGACGAACGCGCGAGGCTACGGCGCACTCATCTCGGCTTCCTGTTTCAGGATGCCGGCCTGATCGACCGCAAGCCGATCCTCGACAACACCGCCCTGCCGCTGATCTATCGCGGCGTGCCGCGCCGGGAGCGGGAAAACCGCGCTCAGGCCGCGCTCGAAGCCGTCGGCCTGGCCGACCGGATGCATCATGCGCCCGGAGAATTGTCCGGCGGCGAGCGGCAGCGCGCCGGCCTTGCCCGCGCCATCGTGTGCAATCCCGACATCCTGATCTGTGACGAACCGACCGCAGCCCTTGACGCGGCGACCGCGCAGGACGTGGCGCGACGGATCAGCGAGATGAAGGAGCGCGGCGCCGCGGTCATCCTGGCAACGCACGACCGGGACCTGGTACCGCTGGCCGACCGGATCTACGAGATGCGCCATGGCCGGATCACCGAAGCGGGCGCGCCGACATGAAGGTGGCCGACATCTTCCGCGAGGCGATCTGGGGGCTGGCCAGCCGCCCCGCGCGCACGTCCGCCACGCTGATCGCACTCGCCATATCGGTCGCGACCGTGGCGCTGGTGGCCGGCGTTCTGGGCGGGTTCGAGCGTCGCATCGAACAGATGTCCTTCGGGGCCTATGGCCGCTCGCTGGTGATCCGCGAGAATTTCTTCATCGTCGACCGGGTCGGATCGCCGCGCCTGTCGGATATCGAACGGTTGCGCCGGTCGGTGCCGGGCGTGGAGAGCGCGGCTGCGTGGCGCATCCTGTTCGGTGCGGAGGTCGATACCCGCACGGTGCACGGCCAGACCGAGATCTACGGCGTCTATGGAGACTTCCGGCGCGAAGCGAGCGCGCCGCTCGCCGTCGGCCGGCATATCAGCGACGACGAGGCCAGCACGGCGCGGCGCATCTGTGTCCTGGGCGATCAGGCGGCGCGGCGGTTCTTTCCCGACGACACGGCGTTGGGCCGGACGCTGCGGATCAATGGCGTGTCGTGTGAAGTGATCGGTGTGCTGGGCGAGCCGCAGAACCGGATCGCCGAACGCTATTCCGGCGCGATCCTGACCACGTTCGGCGCGTCGGCGCGCTATTTCACCTACAACACGGTGATGGCGCCGGACGAGGCGTCGCAGATCACGCTGGTGCTGAATGACGGGCGTCATCTGGACCGGGCCCAGATGTGGGCGGACCGCACATTGCGGCGGCGCTACGGCGTGCCGTTTTCACAGGCCTCGCCCTTTCTCTATGCCGATCCGACGGCTTCGGTGCGCAGCCTGCGCCAGCAGCGCGAACTGGTTGCGCGCCTGCTCTTCGTGATCGCCGGTGTGGGTCTGATTTCGGGGCTGATCGGCTATGGCTCGGCCGTCGCGGCGGCCGCATCCGAACGCCGAAGAGAGGTGGCGCTCAGGCGAACGCTCGGCGCGTCGAAATCCGACATCGTTCTTCAGTTCCTGACCGAGAACGCCGTGCTGGGCGTGCTCGGCGGGGCGCTGGGCGGCGTGCTCGCGCTCGTGATCGGCGTCGCGGCGTCGCGGGCGTGGAACTGGCCGATCGATTTCGAACCGTCCGTGTTCGGCGCGAGCGCGCTCATCGGACTTTTCTGCGGGCTGGTGTTCGGCGCGCTGCCGGCCCGTCGCGCGGCCTCGGCCCCGCCGGCGGGGGCGGTCAGGACGTGAGTTCGACGTCCCAGTAGAGGAAGTCGAGCCAGCTCTGATGCAGGTATTTCGGCGGGAAGCGCCGGCCCTGGGACTGGAGCTGATGCATGGTCGGGCGCATCGGCAGGTGCGCTGCAACCATGCCGACCTCGGACGGGGTGCGGTTGCCCTTCTTCAGATTGCAGGGCGCACAGGCCGCGACGATATTTTCCCATGACGTGTTGCCGCCGCGCGAGCGCGGGATGACATGGTCAAAGGTCAGATTGTGAACATCGTCGGCACCGCAATAGACGCATCGGAAGCCGTCGCGCAGCCAGACATTATAGCGGGTGAAGGCCGGGAAGCGGTTCTGCGCGACGTATTCGCGCAGCGCCACGACCGACGGCACCTGCATGGTCAGGGACGGGCTGTGGACGCATTCATTGTAGCTGGACACCACGTCCACCCGGTCGAGGAAGACGTTCTTCACCGCCTCCTGCCATGGCCAGGTCGAAAGCGGCCAGTAGGACAGCGGCTGATAGTCCGCGTTCAGGACGAGACAGGGCCAGCCCTGCGGTGCCTTATCGAGCACTTGCATCGCGGCCTCCGTCATCGGCCGCACCGGTCAGACACCGGTCAGGTCTTGAGAGCGTACTGAAAACGCGCCTCCCGAGGGTTCGGGCCGGGCTGAAGATACGGCATCGCCATACCCGGCCGTCCGATCCATGGCGGAAGATATAGTCCCGTTCGCGTGACGCGCCTATGACAAGTGCTGTCAGACCCCAGATATTGCGGTCTGACCGTAGCGTCCGGACAACACCTTGCGCAGGAAGTGGGCGCCCAGCTCCATCCCGTCGGGTCCGATTCCGTGCGGAATGCCCGGCGAGATATGCCATTGCGCGCCGTGTCCGGCCTCGACCAGACCCTCGCAGGCGTCGAACATGAAGCCGAGCGGAAGGACCTGATCCTGGTCGCCATGGATCAGCATGACCGGCGGTTTCGAGGCGATCTCGCCCTTCAGCCCCTCGCGCCCCGCGAGTGCGCCGGAGAAGCCGAGTATGCCGGCGAAAGGCTGTTGCTGGCGCAGGCCGACATGAAGCGCCATCATCGTGCCTTGCGAGAAGCCGACGAGGGCGACATCGGACGGGCCGAGGCCGTAGCGCTTCATCTCGCCCTCGATGAAGGATTGCAGCACCGGGGCGGCGCGCCTTGTGCCGCGATCGGTCTCGGACGGGTCGAGCCGGGTCAGGGGAAACCACTGATAGCCGCCGGGTGCGCCGGGCACGGGTTCGGGGGCGTTGGGCGAGACGAATTGCGCATCGGGCAGTTCGCGCGCCCACGGCGCAGCGAGACCGATCAGATCCTCGCCATTCGCGCCATAGCCGTGAAGGAAGATCACCAGCTTTTTCGGGCGGCCGCCGGAAGCGGGCGGCTGGCGGGGTCCGTCGATCAGCATCATGTCGCGTCTGCTCCACAGTCATGGGTCGGCGGACTATAATCACGCAGGACGGCACTTGAAGCCCCGGCCCGGGCGCGCGATGCAGTGGCATGAAATTCGTCACGCGTTTCGCGCCCTCCCCGACCGGCCATCTGCATCTGGGTCATGCCTTCTCGGCGATGACGGCATGGCGCGCGGCACGGGAGGAGGGCGGTCGTTTTCTGCTGCGGATCGAGGATATCGACCGGACGCGCTGCAAGCCGGAATTAGAAACGGCAATCCTCGAGGACCTCGACTGGCTGGGCATCACCCATGACGGCGACGTGCGCCGGCAGAGCGACCATTTCCCGGAATACGCCGCGGCGCTGGACCGGCTGCGCGCGGACGGGCTCGTCTATCGCTGCTTCAAGACCCGCAGGGAGATCATGGAGGAGATCGAGCGCGCGCCGCACCATCCCGGCGAAGGCCCGGAGGGCGTGATCTATGCCGGGCCGGACGAGGAAATGGACCCGATCGAGGAAGCCGCCCGGCTGGACGCCGGCGATCCCTATGCGTGGCGGCTGTCGCTGAATGCGTGCCGGAAACGGCTCGGCGCTGACTGGGGCGGGCTCAGCTTTACCGAGGAGGGCGAGGGCCCCAATGGCGAGACCGGAACGATACCGATCCGCCCCGACCTGCTCGGCGATGTGATCCTGGCGCGCAAGGATGTCGGGACGAGCTATCACATGGCCGTCGTGCACGATGACGCGCTGCAGGGCGTGACGCATGTGATCCGGGGGCAGGACCTCTATCACGCCACGCACCTGCACCGCCTGCTGATCCACCTCCTCGGCCTGCCGGTCCCAGTGTGGCGGCATCACGGCCTGATCGCCGGGCCGGACGGCAAGCGCTTCGCCAAGCGCGACAAGTCGGCGACGCTGAAGGCGATGCGCGAGCGCGGGATGACGCGGAAAGACGTGCTGACGCAGCTCGGTTTCCGGGATTAGGCTCCGCCCCATGGGGGATTCGACCGACCATCTGACACCGCGGCAGATCGCCATCGGCACGATCGTGCTGATTATCGGCGCGATCGGCATCGGCATGGCCGCGCCGCTGGTGAAGCAGTCGGCGATGGAGCCAACGGCGGTGGCCTTCTGGCGCATGGCGCTGGCCATCCCCGCCGGGCTGATCTGGGCCGGGATCGACCGCAATCCGCGGCCGCAGGCGGCGCCGCCGGGCTGGCGGAAATATCTCTATCTCGCTTTGCCGGGTCTTCTGTTCGCCGGTGATCTTGCCTTCTGGCATTCGGGGATCAGGATCACGACGGTCGCCAACGCGACCTTCCTCGCCAATCTGCAGCCGGTCTTCGTGGTGCTGGCGAGCTGGCTTCTGTTCCGCGAGCGGCCGACCCGCGCCTTCCTGATCGCCGCCGCCGTGGCGGTCAGCGGGGCCGGGCTGCTATCAGCGGCGAACATCTCCATCGCGCCGGAACGCCTGCCCGGCGATGCGCTCTCGCTGATCACGGCGGTCTGGTATGCCGGCTATATCCTCGCCGTGCGGCGGGCACGGGCCTTCGCCTCGACCGGCATGGTGATCCTGTGGACCAGCCTCGCCTCGGCGCCTGTTCTCCTGATCGTCGCCTTCACCATGGGCGAGAGCCTGATGCCGCCCTCGGGACTTGAATGGCTTATCCTGATCGGCCTGGCGCTCGGCGTGCAGATCGGCGGTCAGGGCAGCGTTGCCTTCGGCCTCGGGCGCGTGCCCGCACCGGTCGCCTCGATCATCATCCTCGTGCAGCCCGTGGTTTCGGCGATCGCCGGCTGGGTGATGTTCGGCGAGGCGCTGGTCGCGATCCAGTTCCTCGGCGCGGGCCTCGTCCTGACCGGGGTATGGCTGGCGCAGCGGCGCGCGAAGCCTGCGGCAACTCCGCCCTTTGCGAAGCCGGGGCCGGGAGCGTAGAAGGCGGGGATGGCACTCGACACCGCACAGGGCCGCGAGCCCACTCCGCGCGTTTCCGACGAGGCCGTCGACGATGACGGCTTCCTGCGCGACCTGTGGTATTTCGGGGCCGTCGCCAGCGAGCTGAAGCCGGGCGAGCAGCTGCACCGGCTGATCCTGGGCGAGCCGGTCCTGATCGGCCGCACGCATGACGGCGAGGCCTTCGCCATGCGGGATATCTGCCCGCACCGCGGCATCATCCTGTCGACCGGACGGATGGTGAAGAAGGACGGCGAGACCACGGTCGAATGCCCCTATCACGGCTGGCGCTTCCGCAAGGATGGCAGCTGCGCCGCCATCCCGTCGCTGACCGCCGACCAGGCCGAGGCGATGGATCTGGCGAAGATCCGGGTACGGTCCTATCCGGTGCATGAATCCCAGGGCCTGATCTGGATCTGGTTCGGGGCCGACCCCGAAGCGGCGCCGGACCTCGACCCGCCGCGTCTCGACCTGCCCGAGGGCGCGCGGGTGAAGATGGTCGAGCGCGAAGTGTTCAACTGCCATGTCGATCACGCCGTGATCGGGCTGATGGACCCGGCGCACATCCCCTATATTCACCGGCAGTGGTGGTGGCGCACGGAGAAGTCCGTCCACGAGAAGGCGAAGAAGTTCGGCCCCGTGGAGCGCGGCTTCTCGATGCTGCCACACCGGCCGTCCTCGAACTCCTTCGCCTACAAGATCCTCGGCGCGAAGCCGGAGACCGAAATCCGCTTCCAGCTGCCGGGCCTCCGGACCGAATACATCAAGGTCGGGAATTCCTTCTTCACCGGCTTCACGGCGGTGACGCCGACGACGGCGGACTCCACGACGATCACCATCGTCGTCTACTGGAAGCATCCGGTGTTCGAGATCCTTCCGAACGCAATCCTGAGGAAGGCGATCACCACCTTCGTGCGCCAGGACCGCGACGCGGTGAATGCGCAGCAGAAAGGTCTCGCCTTCGATCCGAAGCTGATGCTGATCCACGACGCCGACGTGCAGGCCAAGTGGTATTACAAGCTGAAGCAGGCGTGGCGGACGCACCGCCAGTCGGGCCAGCCCTTCGTCAATCCGGTGAAGCCGGCCACGCTGCGCTGGCGCAGCTAGGCGCTTGCCGAACGGACCGGGCGGTCCAGATAGGTCGATATGCTTATCTTCGTGAACATCATGATCGGCGTGGCGCTCCTCCTGGTGCTGGTCACGCTCATTGCCGGCCTCGTCAACATGACGCGCGGCGGCGAAGGTTCGGCCGGGCGTTCGAACGTGCTGATGCGCTGGCGCGTCGGGCTGCAGTTCGCGGCGATCGCTCTGATGGTGCTCGGCTTCATCATCCGCGGCGCGATTTCGGGTTAGTTGCCCCTCCGCTTGAAGGGGAGGGACGCGAGCGGCTTGCGTGAGCAAGACGGGAGCGGGGTGGGGTGAGCGTTCCTTCACTCTCTCCGGGGTTCCCGCGAACGCGGGAATCCGAAGCCAGGCGCGAACTTCAGGTCCCCATTTTCATGGGGACCCCATGAATTATCCCCACCCCGAACTCCAGTTTCACTCCGGCGCGTAGCCCTGCACGACCTCACCGACGCGCGGAGCGACGCGGTCAAGGCGGCCGTCATTGACGCCGGCGACGGCGGCGCGGTCGGCCTCGGGCCACAGCACGGCCTGGACGAACCACATCGTGTTCGACCCGGCATGGCGCAGCACCGCACCCTCATCCGTCACGCCCCAGCCCATGGCGTAGTTTCCGCCTTCGGGCGGGGTCAGCAGGATGTTCCAGCTTTCCGGCGACAGGAAATCCGGGTCGCCCTCGCCGCGCGCGCCGGCCATCACCGCTTCGAGCCAGAGTGCGTAGTCCTGCATCGCCATGTGGACACGCCCGGCCGGGCCCATGGCGGGCGGGTTGTCGGCGCGAGCAGTGGGCGGCACGTCATTCAGGCCGCCGAAGAGGCTGGTGGAATGGCCGCGCGGCTGGTCCACCTGCCGGGTCGATCCCGGCGGGCCGAAACCGGCATGCTCGATGCCGAGCGGGGTGAAGACTTCGCGCACGAGCAGCGTCTCCCAGCTTTCGCCGGTCGCGGCCTCCAGCATCGTCCCGGCCACGGTGTAGCCGGCATTGGAGTAGAGAAACTCGCCCGGCGCCGCGCCCGGGTCATGGTCCAGCACGGCAGCGGCATAGCGCAGCCGGTCAGCCATCACGTCGCGGCCTGCGTCGGTGCCCATCAGCTGCAGCGAGGTGATCGGGCCGGGATTGGCGATGATGCCGGAGCGGTGATGCATCAGGTCGGCGAAGGTGGCGTCCGCGTAGTCGGGGCGGATCGTCTCGACGCGGTCGCCGAGCCACTCCGCGACCGTATCGTCCCACTCGACCACGCCCTGTTCCACCAGGCGCGCGACCAGCACCGCCGTCATCGCCTTGGTGTTCGATCCCAGATGCCAGAGATCGGTCAGCTCGATTTGCGCGTCCGAGCCTTCCGCCCGGACCCCGGCGACCGAAATCAACGGCTCGCCGTGATCGACGACCATCACGACCGCGCCGGGCGAGCCCTGATCGACAAGGCGCTGGGCATCGGCGGCGGGTTCGGCGGCCTGAAGCAGAAGGGCGGCGGCAAGGGCGATCATGGGCGGTCTCCGGCATGCGGGCTTGTTTCACCAGACTACCTGATCCAGTTTCGCGGTGTAAGCGGGAAGGAGGCCCGTCCGATCCCATGGTCCGGCTAACGAAAATCTACACACGCACCGGCGATGGCGGGAAAACCCGGCTCGGCGACATGACAGAAACGTCGAAGACCGATGCCCGCGTCGAGGCCTATGGCACGGTCGACGAGGCCAATTCCGCGATCGGCCTGGCGCGCGCCGCCCTGCCCGTCGGCAGCACGATCGACGCCGTCCTGATGCGGGTGCAGAACGACTTGTTCGACGTCGGGGCCGACCTCTGCGTGCCCGACCGGGGGGAGAAGCTGGAGTGGGAGCCGCTGCGCGCCACGGCGGACCAGGTGTCCGCGCTCGAGGCCGATATCGACCGCTTCAACGCCAAGCTCGACCCGCTGGATTCCTTCATCCTGCCCGGCGGCAGCGAGGCTGCCGCGCGGCTGCATGTGGCGCGCACGGTGATGCGCCGGGCGGAACGGCGCACCGTCGCGCTGGCCGAGTCGGGCGAGACTGTGAACCCGGAAGCGATCCGCTATCTCAACCGCGCCAGCGACCTGCTCTTCGTGCTCGCCCGCATTGCCAATGACGAGGGAAGGGCGGACGTGAAATGGGTGCCGGGCGGGCAGCGATAGGGCGCCCCGGTGTTGATTATTTCCCACAGGGCATAAGCGATTTTCGCCGCGGCGGGCTGACATCCCGGCGCGGCTTCCTATCTCCTGCAGCGGAACGGAGGCCGCCGCGCCATCCGAAGCTGGAGGAGACTTGCCGTCATGAAGCGTTTCGCCATTGCCCTTTCGGCCGCCGCGATGATCGCGCCGGCTGCCGCCGCCGCCCCCGTGACCTACGATTTCGACCGCAGCCACACCGAGATCCGCGCGAGCTGGGATCATGCGGGCTATTCGCGCCAGTCGATGCAGTTCACCCAGTATGACGGCACGCTCGACCTCGATCTCGAAACCCCGTCCAACAGCGTCGTCGACATCACCTTCTCGCTCATCGATGACGGCTTCTGGGTCGGCGCGCATCATGACCGCTTCATCGCGCACCTGAATTCCTCCGACCTGTTCAACACCGCCGAATTCCCGACCGCGCGCTTCGTGGCGACGGCGTTCGAGACCGAGGACGGCCAGACCGGCACGATGACCGGCGACCTGACCCTGCTCGGCGTGACCCATCCGGTGACGCTCGACGTGACGCTGAACAAGTCCGACGCGACCCAGGACGGACGCTCCAAGCTCGGCTTCACCGCCACCGCGACGCTGATGCGGTCTGAGTGGGGCCTCGGCTATGCCGTGCCCTTCGTCTCTGACGAAGTCCTTCTCGTGATCGAGACCGAACTGGTCGAGGAAGCCCCGGCCGAAGACGACGCCGCGGAATAGGGGTATCCCTCCCCGCCTGACGGAAAAGCCGGCTCCAAAAGGGGCCGGCTTTTTTTGTGTCAAAGACCCCTCATCCGGTCCTTCGGACCACCTTCTCCCTGGAGGGAGAAGGAAAGAATCCGCCCACATACTTCCCTCTCCCTGCAGGGGAGGGGCTGGGCTGGCAGGGGTGGTGGTGTTTCTACCCTCCCCTCGAAGGGGAGGGACGCGAGCGGCTTGCGTCAGCATGACGGGAGCGGGGTGGGGTGACGGTTCGCTGGATACCCCCACCCCGGTCGGCTGGCTGACGCTCAGCCTCCCGACCCTCCCCTCAGGGGGGAGGGTGAAAAAGTTGTCCGTCATTCCCGCGAAGGCGGGAATCCAGAGTGCCGTTCAAACTGGACCCCCTGAGTTCTCAAACGAAGTGCAACACCTTCCTAGGGTGTTGCGATGGGACAGCGATATCGACATTTCAGCGTTGAGGAACGGGTTGAGATTTCCCGTCTATC